>JAPPFO010000224.1 GCA_028875175.1 Chloroflexota bacterium
CTCCATGGTCTCGTCGTAACTGCGAGCCTCGGTCAGCGAGATTTCGTGAATGTCATCGGTGACGACTTCGACCACGGTTTTGTTGGCATATACCGTCGAGTCACCCGTTTCCGGGTCGATTTCAATGTCGATGTCGTCGTAGTCGCTGTTGTAGTCCTCAAAGGCTGAGGTGATGGCTGTGCGCAGGGCATTAACGACCGCATCGATCTGAATGCCCTTCTCGTCGGCAAGCTGCTGCAGCGCCAACATGAAGTCACTGCGCACGGGATAGCCTCCTCAGGACGTTTGGACCGCTTCCCTCCCCCGGGAATAGGGCGGACCCTCGCCCGCCCGTGGCAGACAGTGCGGCTGACCATAGTCTAGCACTGCCCGCTGAGCTTGGGCGAATCTGCCGCAAGGAATAGCTTTGAAGCTACAAAGCCGTCACGGAAGCCCCGCTTGATCCTACAACCGGCTGCGGAATCGTGACCAATCCAGCCGCTAGATCAGCCGCCTCTCATCCGCGTCAAACACATACGCCTCATCCACCGGGACTTTGGCGTACACCGTCGTATTGCGGTCCCATTCCTCTTCCAGCGGCCGTTTGGCGATCACCCGTGATCCGGCGAGATCAAAGGTGACTTCCTTGCGCTGCTCGGAAAAGTGACTCTCCACCCAATACACGTCAACCGGCACGGATCCGTCCACCTGGTGGTGCGACAACTCGATTGACTCGGGGCGGATGCCAAGATTCACCGATGCGCCTTCGCGACTGCCAAGCGCGTCATTTCGAAGGTCAACGAAGTGGCCGTCGACGCGAATGCCGCCGTGCTCGGCCTTGGCTGGCATCAGGTTCATCGGCGGCAGGCCCACGAATCCGGCCACGAACATGTTGGCCGGGTTGTCGTAGATCTCGCGGTAGGTACCGAGCTGTTGAATCTTGCCGGCCTGCATCACGGCAATCCGGTCGCCCATGGCCTGGGCTTCGGTCTGGTCGTGCGTGACGTACACCGTGGTGATGTTGAACCGGCGCAGCAACCGCTTGATCTCCACCCGCGTGCGGCTGCGCAGTTTGGCGTCGAGGTTGGACAGCGGCTCGTCAAAGAGGAATACCGTCGGGTCCCGCACGATGCAACGGGCGATCGCCACGCGCTGCTGCTGGCCGCCGGAAAGGGCTTTCGGACGACGATCCAGGAGCTGATCGAATCCAACGCCCATGATCTGCGAGACGATCTCAACGCGCTCGTCGACTTCTTCCTCGCGCTTGTGCATCTTGAAGAAGAATCCAAGGTTCTTCTTGCTGTGCATGTGGGGGTAGAGCGCGTAGTTCTGAAACACGATGCCCACGCGCCGCTCCTTGGCGCCGAGCAGCGTCCAGTCTTCCTCGCCGTACTGGATTGTTCCGCTGTTGGGGTGATCCAGCCGGATAAGTCCGGCAACCACTCGCAGCATGGTGGACTTGCCACAGCCGGACGGCCCCAGGATGGCGATGGACTCGCCGTCATGGATGTCGAGATCCACACCGTCAATGGCATGAATCATGCCGTCGTGGTAGTTGGCCTGACCTACCAGGTCGGACTTCTCTTCGTCGGGCGTGCCGCCCATTTGGCCGAATATCACGGCTGCCGGGTCACTGTCTTCTTTGAAGATCACCCGCGCGTCTCGAATCTGAACGTTAGGCATCAAACCCCTCCGAGTTTTCTGTTGACTCCGATCGGCGAGTCGTCACAGGATTCGCCCCTCCGGCTCCACGCCGAATGCGTGGAGTCGGTCTTGCGTCATTCGCATTGCCACGAGCGCCAGGGTGCTCGCCACGAGAAACACCGCCGGGAAGATCAGCAACATGCTAAGCACAACGCTGACCACCACGATGATAAAGAACGCGATGGATGATCCTGGGGAACTCAGCGCCATGACCGCCGCGTTGCGGAACAAGTGGTAGAGCGACATGTCGTAGCGGATGAACATTGGGAACAGATAGGCCTGGGCCGCCGTCCACAGCACAACGAAATATAGCGAGAGGAATCCCAACGCCTGGATCAACAGCTGCCCCGTTCCGGTGTAAAAGATGAACCCGACTACCAGGCCGTAGAGCAGGCACAGGTCCACCACAAACAGGATCCAGGCCCGCGCGAAATTCAGCCGGAATCCGACCCAGAAGTCTCGAGCCTCGATGTTCTCGTACTCCACGTGGCGGTGCGCCACGTGGAAGAGCGCGGCCGTGCCGGGACCCGCCAGCGCACCGCCAACGACGGTGCCGCCGACGATGAACACGAAGAACTGGAGGCCGGTAACCGGGGCGTCCGTCTGCAGCACGGCCTGCTGCAGCGCGTACGCGCCTGGGATCCCAACGATTGGGACCAACGGAAGCATCGCCAGGAACCAAAAGAAGTTCCCGACGAGCGCCAACGCGCGGAGGTCATAGTAGACCTGCGCAAACGCCCACCAGGTGTGTCGAAAGACCTCAGCCACAGCGCCTCACCGCCATCACGGAGGAACGCCATTCCTCCCATACGCATGGTAGCCGAGGCACGGGCGGGCGCCGACGCCGAGGAGTGCCCGGCGCGTCGCAGATCGGCGGCTCAGGTCACGCAAGTGCCGTTGCCGGAAGACGATCGATCATTTCCCGCAACAGGAAGGTCGTCTGGTTCGTGCTCCCGCAGCACGAGCCAATCACGGATACGCCGCTCTCGATCCACTGACGGGCGAACTCCACCATCTTCTCGGGCGGATACAGGTAACAGACTCGCCCATCGATGAGTTCGGGCACGCCGGCGTTGGACTGGGCCATCAGGGGACGACGCGGTCCTGCCGCCAGCATCTGGTCCAGCACCTGCGTCATTTCTTCGGGCCCGTTTCCGCAGTTGCACCCAACCACGGCGGCGCCGGCCTCCTCGCACGCACGCAGTCCGTCCGCCGGAGCCACGCCCATCATGGTGTGAAGGTTGATGTCATAGGTCATAGTCGCGAAGACCGGCAGGCCGGTTGAGCTGGCAGCGTCGATCGCGATCTGGACTTCGCGTATGTCGCTAAAGGTCTCGCAGAGCAGTAGATCAACGCCGCCCTCGGCGAGTTGCTCGGCTTGAACACGGAATGCCTCGGTCATCCGCGCTTCGGTGACATCGCCGAGCGGCTCGAGGAAGTCGCCGCTCTGTCCGATATCGCCAGCGACCCAGGCGTCGTCGCCGGCCACGGCCCTGGCCTGTTCCGCCGCGCCTCGATTTATGGCCTCGGACTTCTCCGTCAGACCGGCCCGCTCCAATCGGATGAGGTTGCCGCCAAACGTGTTGGTCGACAGAACGTCGGCGCCGGCGTCCAGATACGCCTGATATACCTCGGCCATGCGGTCCGGGAAGCGGAGCGTGGCTTCCTCGGGCGCCTCCCAATCGCGTTCCGGCAAGTCGTTCAGTGTCGAGCCCATGGCGCCGTCAAAGAGCAGCGGGCGCCGGGCCAGGGCACGGAGAACGGCGTCGGGTGTCGATCGATCAACAAGCATGGGGCATGGGCTCAGGCCCGGCCAGTCGGGCACGGGCGATGCGTCGAATATAGCAACGGTGCTCCGCCGGCCTGGTTACGCCTCCGCAATTTCTGTTGCCTGGGCCGCGGCCGCGGCCTGACTTGCCTCGGCCAACGCGGGGTAGAGGTCCCGGTAGCGGGCATACGCTGCCTCCAGCGCGGCGACGCCTCCGGCATTGGGCGTCGTGGACTCGCGCGGGGCAGCCGTTATCCGAACGGCCTCGTCAACCGATGCAAACAACCCCGACGCAACCGCGCCCAGCAGGGCGGCCCCGAAGGCCGGACCGCGTCCCTCGGGCTCAATCCGCATCGGAGCGTCAAACACATCGGCGACGATCTGCCGCCAGAGCGGACTGCGAGCGCCTCCGCCAGCCAGCTTGAAGCGGTCAACCGAGGCGCCAACGCTCTGAATGGTCTGGGCAGCGTCGCGCAGGCTAAAGGCAACCCCTTCCAGCACGGCCCGCACGATGTCGGCTCGGCGGTGCGCGGTCGTCAGTCCCACCAGCGCACCTCGGGCGTCGGCGTCCAGGTGCGGCGTTCGCTCCCCTTGCAGATACGGTAGCCACAACAAACCCCGGCTGCCCGGCGGCGAATCGGTGGCCTCGGGAACCAATTGGTCGTACGCAATGCCGGGCATGAACGTGTCGCGCAACCACCGCAGCGAGAGACCGGCCGCCTGCGTAACGCCCATCAGGTACCAACGCAGCGGAATGGCATGGGCTCCTATCTGCACGCGTCCATCGGGGGACGCGCCATAGGCCGAGGCGGCGGCGAAGACCACGCCGGACGAGCCAATCGTCACGGCGGCGTCGCCCTCAGAGACTATTCCGGCCGCTACGGCGCCAGCCGGCTGATCGCCGGCACCCGCCGCGACTGGGATCCCGGGTGGCAGCCCCAGGTGTTCGGCGGCAGCGGGCGTCAGCTTGCCCGCCGTCTCAGGTGACTCGCGAACGTCGGGCAGCCAGGCCCGATCTATCGCCAGCATGTCGAGCATCTGGTCGGACCACCGGCGTGTGGCCGAGTCGAAATAGCCCGTTCCGCTGGCGTCCGAGACGTCGGTTAGGCACTCACCGCACAGCCGCAAGCGGATGAAGTCCTTGGGCAATAACACGTGGGCCGTGCGTGCAAGCAGCTCCGGCTCGTGCTGCCGGACCCAGACGAGCTTGGGCGCCTGGAAGCCCTCCAGCGGCAGGTTGCCCGTGTGGCGGACTAGGGTGGGTATGCCGACGCTGCGTTCGAGTTCGCGACGCTGCGGTCCGGTGCGCAAGTCGCACCACAGGATCGCGTTGCGCAGCGGCTGGTGCGCGCGGTCGAGCAGCGTCAGTCCGTGCATCTGACCGGTGAGCCCAATCGCGCGAACCTGGTCCGCCAGATGAGCCCGTGAAGCTACCGCCGCTATTGCGCTGAAGGCCGCCCGCTCCCAGTCCTGCGGGGACTGTTCCGCCCAGCCGGGCCTCGGGGTGTGCAACTCGTACGGCGCTTCGTAAACCGCCAGCGTTGCTCCCGAAACGTCCGTCAGAACGGCGCGAGCACCCGTGGTGCCGAGATCCAGCCCGATGACCGCCGGAAGCCTCATGCCGGTGTCGGAGATGCCAGACCGTGGCTCGGCACAGCGAAGCCGGCTGGCTCTACGCGCACGCCTGGCGCCGCCCGGGGGACCGGAAACGCGGACGCAGCCCCGTGCTCGACGATCGTTCGTGCCAGCCACGCCGGGTCGTCATGCAACGCGACGATGGTGCCGCCCAGGCCCGCGCCAGCGAGCTTGGCCCCATGCGCGCCGAGTTTGATTGCCCGCTCCGTTAACGCGTCGACCACGGGCCCCGACCCGCCGACGGTCGCGACGTGACGATGTGCGGCGTTCATGGCTGTGCCGACCGCCGGCCAGTTCCGCTCCAGCAGGTCGCGCTTCGTCTGCCGAGCTATCGATCCCAGGGCATGCATGGCCGCCCGCACATGCGGGTCCCCCTCCACCCAGCGGGAGCGCAATGGACGGTGGGTCTCGCCGGAGTCACGTTGTCGCCCGGTATGGGCCAGCACGAACGGAAGCTCCGCATCGGGCTCAAGCAACGGTTCAACGGTCGCCAGCGGATCGACGGTCGGTCCGCGCCAGTCCTCCTTGCCCCGGAAATCCATGCATATCAGTCCGCCGAAGGTTGTCGCGTAGAAGTCCTGGAACCCGCACGTAATTCCCATGCGGCTGAACTCGATCTCACGGGCAGTTTCAGAGAACTGATGCATCGGCGTCGTGCGGCTCAGCCAGGTATTCGTGGCATGGAGCGCGGCGACCAGCAGCGCGCTGCTGCTGGAGAGGCCGGCGCCAGGTGGCACCTCGCTCCAACACCGGAGCTCGACCTGCGCGCGCTGCATACCCTGCGCGGCCACGACAGCCTTCAGCACGTTCAAGTAAGTCGAGCGCCGGGCCTCGGCCAAGGTCTCCGGGTGCATCCTGGCCGCCGCAAGCG
>JAPPFO010000010.1 GCA_028875175.1 Chloroflexota bacterium
GTCCGTGGTCACCACCCCGCCCATGCCAATGACGGGGATCGACACGGCCCCAGCCGCATCGTAGACGCACCGCACCGCCACCGGCCGGATGGCCGGACCCGAGAGACCGCCCACGCCGGCGCCCAGAAACGGCAGCGCCGCCTCCGTGTCAACCACCATCCCCAACAGGGTATTGATGAGTGACAGCGCGTCGGCTCCGGCGTCTTCGGCGGCCCGCGCTATGGGCCGCACGTCGGTGACGTTGGGCGAGAGCTTGGCAATTACCGGAAGCGAGACGCCGCAGCGAACGGCCTGCACGGTGTGGGCTGCGGTGGCGGGGTCGGTGGAGTAGTCCAACCCGCCGGCCACGTTGGGGCAGGACAGATTGGCCTCGATGGCCACCACGTTGGGCAGCCCGTCGAAGCGGGCCGCCAGCGAGGTCCAACTCCGGGGATCGTGGGCCGCGATGCTGACGATCACCGGACAGGGCAGGTCGCCCCAGATGGGCGCCTTCTCCCGCACCGCGCCTGCGCCGCCGGGATTCGGCAGGCCGATCGAATTCAACATGCCGGCCGGCGTCTCGATCGTGCGCGGGGTGGGATTGCCCTCGCGGGGCTCGGGCGTCACCGTTTTCGTCACGATGGCGCCAAGCGCTGCCAGATTTACGACGTCCCGGTACTCGTCGCCGAATCCGAACGTGCCCGAGGCGGTAAGGACGGGTGCGCGCAGCCGCAGGCCGCGCGGATGGCCCGGCGCTAGGTCCACTGCGAGCGACGAAGCCTTGGAAGCGTTGGTCGTCGTGGCTCGTGCTCGCATGCGTCCGGTTGGGTCCGCCGAGGCTAGCATGAGGTCAAGGCGCTGGGCGGCGTAAACTTATGTTGACTCGGAGGAAGCGCCTGCCTTAGCATCGCCACTCAGATCGTCGCCGTGGGGGCCGGTGGGCGACGCTTGCGTGGAGGCTCCCCATGGCCGTGACTATCGCCATCGCCAACCAGAAGGGCGGCGTTGGCAAGACGACCACGACATCCAACCTGGCGTCCACCCTGGCGCGCGCCGGATCGCGGCTACTCGTGATCGACTGCGATCCGCAATCCAACCTCACAAGCTCGTTCGGCGTCGAGCGTGTGATGGACGCCACCCTGGCGGACGCCCTGATGAACCGCGACGTGGAACTGCCTCGCTATCGGGTCAGCGATCCGGCCGGCGGCATCGTAGACGTCGTGCCGGCCTCGCCCGAACTGGCCCGGGTGGAGTCGGCGCTGCAGACCAAGCTCGGGCGCGAGCTGCGCCTGCGCGAGCACGTGCTGCGGGTCGATACGGACTACGACTACATCCTCTTTGACACCCCGCCGTCGCTGGGCGTACTGACCATCAATGCCCTGGTGGCGGCCGAGTGGGTCATCATTCCCACCGAAGCCCGCTTTTTCTCGCTGCAAGGGCTGCAGATGCTGAATGAGAGCATTGAGGAAGTCACGTTTCTCAATCCGCGGCTGAAGGTCCTGGGCATCGTGCTCAGCAAGTTTGATCGCCGGCTGCGCGAAGAGAAGACCGTGGCCGAATACCTGCGCGAACGCTGGGGCGCCGGCGTCTTCGAGTCCGACATTCCCACCAACAGCAAGATCCTGGAAGCCGCCAGCACCGGCGTTTCCATCTTCGCGGCCGGCAGCGCCAACCGCGGCGCCCGCCGGGCGGTGTTGGCCTATGAGACGTTAGCGGAGGAGGTGCGTTCCCGTGCCGCCTAGGGATCGCGGCGGGTTCGATCCCAACCGCCTGGGCGACCTGCGGCGGCCGGACAACCTGGTGCCACGCATCCTGCGCAATAGCCCGGACCTGGAGTCGAGGGACCTGGTACCCGGCCTCACCGACATTCGAGTCATCGGTGTCGGCGGCGCGGGCAACAACGCCGTCAACCGCATGGTTGCCGCCGAACTCGATGGCGTGGAGTTCATTGCCGTCAACACCGACGCGCAGGACCTCGCCTCGTCGAACGCGCACCGGCGGCTCCTGATCGGCAGCCGTGCCACCGACCATCTGGGCTCGGGCGGCGACCCGCGCCTTGGCGAGCGCGCCGCCAGCGAGAGCAGCGACGAACTGGCCGACCTGGTGGAGGGGGCCGACATGGTCTTCATCACCGCCGGCATGGGCGGCGGTACCGGCACCGGCGCCACCCCGATCCTGGCAGACCGAGCCATGGAGGCCGGGGCCCTCGCCGTTGCCGTTGTTACGGTCCCCTTCACCTTTGAAGGCTCACGGCGCGTCCAGGTTGCCCGCCAGGGCCTGGCCGACATCGAAAGCCGCGTGGACGCCCTGATCACGGTTCACAACGACAAGTTGCTGGAACACGCCAGCGCCGGCACGGCGTTCTCCGACGCCTTCGTCATGGCCGACGAAATGCTGCATCGCGGGGTGCAGGGCGTCACCGACCTGATTACGTCCACCGGCCTGGTCAACGTGGACTTTGCCGACGTGCGCTCCGTGATGCGCGACGCCGGGACGGCCATGATGGGCGTGGGTGAAGCCGCCGGCGAAGAGCGGGCACTGCGGGCGGTGCGTGAGGCCATGGAAAGCCCGCTGCTCGAAACCTCGATCGACGATGCCCGCGGCGTCTTGATCAACATCACTGCCTCGGACGACGTGGCCATTGCCGAGATGAACGCCGCCGCCGAGCACGTAACCGCGGTTGCCGCGGCCGATGCCAACATCATCTTTGGCACGGTGGTCGACGCGCGCATGGGCCAAGCGATCCGAGTCACGCTGATCGCGACCGGGTTCGAGTCCACGAGTACGCCGGACATTGCCCGCCCCGGGAGTGAGCGAGGCCGGAGCGCCCGCGCCACGCGCACGGCGTCACGGGAGAGCCTGGCGGACGATCAGGTCGATGTGCCCGCCTTTTTACGCCGCCGCTCGCCGTCCTAAGCTCTTCAGGCAAAAGCGTCGCGGGCTGACCGTGGCCGAGGGAAGGTCCGACGCGTGACCCAGGTTCGAGACGGGAGCGAACAAGGCCGGCAATTCGCGCGCTGGCTGGCTGATCAAGCCGACGCCGGGCTCGATGCCTCCATGCTGGACGCTGGCCGGCTCCTTTTGCAGTTGCGCGCCAACCGCGCCTTCCTGCGCCACATCGAGAACGTCGGCACCACCGTGGCCGAACGTGGCGGCTCCCTCTCGGGCCTGCTGGCCACCGCGCTCGAGCGCATGGGCGCGCTGGGCGCGGCCGTGCTGCGCAACGCACCGCCATCTCGGCACGAGGCCATTGTCGACGAGCTTGTGCAGTTGCAAACGGCCGCGGTGCAGGCGCTCGTGCGCGGCTACGACGCCATCGTTCCCATCAACGCCGCGCCAACCGAACGCGAACGCTTGCTGGACAACACCGTCCGGGCGCTGGACCGGATCAACGGCGTCATCAACTCCTCCCTTGAGTTGGACGAGATTCTGCTCGCCACCGTCGAGTCCGTCTCGGATCACCTGGGCGTCTCCGAGGTCACTATCTACCTGTACGACGAGGCCATCGACCGCCTGATCCTCAGCGCCACCCGCGCCTTCAATCCGGAGGCCGTGGGCCAAACCACGCTGGCCCTGGGCGAAGGCATCATCGGCTGGGCGGCCCAGGTCGGACAGCCGGTGGCCGTGCGCGACGCCTGGAGCGACCCCCGCTTTAAATACGTCCCTGGCCTCGGTGAGGAAGACCTGCGGAGCTTCCTCGTCGTCCCCATCGTCCTCTTCACGGTCGAACGCCTGATCGGCGTCCTGAGCATGGCCAGCCCGGAGTTCCGCGACTTCACCGACGAGGAAGTCCGCTTCGCCGAAATTACCGCCGGCCAACTCGCCATCGCCGTGGAGAACGCCCGCCTCCATGGACAAACCGACGACGCCTTGCACGGCAAGATCGAGCAGCTCACCACCGTCCAGAATCTCGCCCGAACGCTCACCACGGACCTTGAGCCCGAGTCCGTGTTGGCCCAGATCGCGCAGACCGCCGCCAATCTCATCGACGTGGACAAGGCGGCTATCTGGCAGGTGGATGCGGACGGGAAGCGCATGCGCATCGTCGCGTCGTACAACCTTGGCGACGCTTACCGTCGCCACAGCCTGGGGATCGGCGACGGGGTGGTCGGCCGCGCTGTTTCCACCCGCGCGCCGGTGGTCGTCAACGACGCCATGAACGACCAGCGCCTGGTTGCCACGCCCGAACTTATCGCCACCGAGGGCTACGGCGCCTTGTTTAGCGTGCCGCTGATCCTGCGCGACCGCGCCGTGGGGGCCATCAGCCTCTATAGCCCCGCGCCACATGAATACACCCGGGAACAGGTGGACCTGGCCTTCACCTTTGCCAACCACGCGGCCATTGCTATCGAGAACGCCCGGCTGTTCGAAGAGGTTCGGCAAGGCCTGGAGACCAAGTCCATCCTGCTGCAGGAAATGCACCACCGCGTCAAGAACAACATGCAGACCATCGCCTCCCTGCTTGAAATGCAGGCGCGGCGCACCGAAACCCAGGAAGCCGCCACGTTGCTCAAGCTCAGCGCCGGCCGCATCGGCGGCATGGCCCGCGTGCACGACCTGCTATCGCAGGACGCTATCGGGCAGACCACGGTGCACCAGATCATCGACTCGATGGCCGACATGCTGCGGGGCGACCTGACGGCCAGCGGTCGCCGCATCGATATCACGGTGGAGGCCCGACCCGGCCGCATCCAATCCGAAAAGGCCACCGTCTTCGCCCTGGTGATTAACGAGCTGCTCTGGAACGCCGTGGAGCACGGCATGGCCGGCCGCACGACGGGCCGCATCCACGTCGACTCGTCGGCCCATAACGGCCGCCTGGCCATCTCGATCGAGGACGATGGCATCGGACTGCCGGAAGGCTTCAGCCTCGCACGCGATCAGGGACTCGGCCTGACCATCGTTCGCAACCTGGTCGAGCGCAACCTGGACGGCGACTTCGATATCGCCCCGCGCCAGGACGCTACGGGCGCCGTGGCAACGCTGCGCTTTCGGCCCTAGGCGCCCGATGCCGTCTCGGGCTTGCTCCGCCCGAACACCACCACGGTGATCACCCCGGCCAGCGCCAGGAGTGCGCCGAGCACGGCGCTGGGTCCTGGAATTTCGCCGTAGAGCAGCGCACCCAGGATTACCCCGCCGGTGGCCTCCTGGGTGGTGATCACGTTGGGGATCGTCGCTCGCGCCCGCCGCAGCGCCGCGTTGAGCAGCGTATGACCCATTCCCAGCGGCACGACGCCCAGGATGACCAGAACGAGGATGCGGCCGCCGTCGTATGACGCTGGGTCAAACGAGAAGGCCGCGAACGGCAGCGCCAGCAGCGCCGCCCATCCGTAGACCGCGAACACGTAGGCCGGGAGCGGCATGGCGCCACGGTAGTAACGCCCCGCCAGCACGTAGGCCGCCAATGCCGCGCCGGACCCGGCGGCCGCCAGGTCTCCGCCAAGCGTGGCGCCGCTCGCGGCCGGCTCGAAGCCAACCAGGATCGCGATCCCGGCCACCGCCCCCATTACGCCAACGATCTGCATGGGTCGCGGCGGCTCGCGCAGGATCAGCGCCGAGCCCAACGCCACCAGCGCCGGCGAGCCGTACACCAGGGCCAGGGTGTGGGCGGTGGTCGTCGTCTGCGCCGCCAGCGTGAACAACAGGAAGTGCGCGTAGAGCGTCGCGCCCAGGACGGCCGTTCGCCGCTCGCGAATGTGCGCCAGGGAGACTCCGGACGCGCGTGCCAGGCCATACGCCACGAGGGTCGCCAGCCCGAGCCGCCACAGCGTCACTTCCGCCGCGCTTACCGGCGCCGCCAGGCGTGAAAGGGGGGCTCCCAGCGAGAACGCCGCCGCGGCCGCCGCGCTCAGAACCACCGCGCGGCGCGTGCCCTGCGTCAGTGCGTCGGCCCCTCGTCCAGCCAGCGCGCGGCCTCCGGCGCCCAGTAGGTG
>JAPPFO010000181.1 GCA_028875175.1 Chloroflexota bacterium
TCGTGGGGAGCCCCGGGATGAGCCTGGTTTAGGGAACGATATAGAGCACGAACGGCTGGGTTCGCATGAATGGAAATGGGTTCTCCTGGGAAGTCGCCGGCGACGCCGCCACGGCTGTGTTGCGCCGGCCGCGGGTGGACCGACCCGCCATTGCGGGGGCGCGCCCGGAGGCGATGGAACTCTCGTTCATGGAGCAGGCGGATTACGCCAAGGCCACGATATTCGCGGTGGAGCCGATGGGCAGCGAAGTACTGGTGGACGTGCTGCTTGACGAGGACACGCGCATAAAAGCGCGCGCGGAAGTCAATTTCGCCGGCCAAGCCGGCGAGGCAATCTGGATTCGCCCGAAGCCCGACCGAATCCGGCTGTTCGACGGGGAAAGCCAAGAGGCCATCGAATAGCGGGGTCGGCGCGTCAACGGCCTTCGCTCAAAGGAAACCTGCGATGACGAAGCTGCGCGCGGGCCTGATTGGCTGCGGGAGCATGGGCGGCGGCGTTCACGCGCCGGGGCTGGCCAGTCATCCGCAGGTCGAACTGAGCGCAATCGCGGACGTAACGCCGGCGAACCTGGCGCGGGTTGGCGACGAGCAGGAGATTCCGGCCGAGCGCCGGTTCGCCGAGGCCGAGGACCTGGCGGCGCTGCCTGATCTTGACCTGGTGGTGGTGGCGACACCGCCCTGGCTGCGGAAAGCCCCGGTGCTGGCCGCGTTCAACGCAGGAAAACACGTGCTGGCCGAGAAGCCGCTGGCAGCGGTGCCGCAGGACGCCTGGGAGATGGTTCGGGCGGCAGAGGACGCCGACCGCGTGCTGGCGATGATGCACAACTACCTGTTTTTTCCGGAGTTCGAGGCGGCGAAGGCGGCCATTGACAAGGGTGTGATCGGCGAGGTTCAGACCGTCAGCGCGAACCTGCTGTGCGTTCCCGATAACCCGGGCGCGGCTACCTTTCAGCCGGGCTGGCGGCGCGACCTTGGGCGCGCGGGCGGCGGGATCCTGATGGACATGCTGCACCCGCTGTACGTAATGAGCTGGCTGGCTGGCGCGCCGGTTAGCGAGGTCTCGGCGATGATCCGCCGAACCGGTGACGGGCCGCTGCCGGTGGACGACCTGGCCATGTGCCACGTGCGAATGGGCGACGTGTACGGAAGCCTGAACCTGGGCTGGGGGCTTGGGCCCGGGGGGATTGGGGTCGGGGGCAGCGAGGGCCGACTCTGGCTCCGTTATGTAAACAACGGCACGACGCCGTTCGACCGCTTCCACTCGGCGTTTACTTCCGACGGGATGACGACGCAGCCGCTGGAAGTGGAAGGCGTGATCGCCAACGCGGACTCGGCGCATGCGAGCGAGGACGAGCGGCTGGCCTGGGCGTTTGACGGGTACAACATGCAGAACTCGTACCTGAACCTGGTCAGCGACATCGTGGAGGCGGTGGATACGGGACGTCAGCCCAGGAGTACCGGCGTCGATGGCGCTCGGGCCGTTGACCTGGTGCTGGCGTGTTATGCCTCGGCGGCCCGGCGTTGCCCGGTTGCCTTGCCGCTGGATCCGGCCGATGCGGTCTATCGCGAGGGCGTGACGGCCCTTGCCGCGGAGGCTGAATCCGACTAGGCGCGCGGGGCGATGACGTCCTGCTGGTCGTTGAGTAGCAGCGGCTTGAGGAAGTCGACGCTCTTTTCAAGTCCTTCCAGACGACCCATCCAGCGGTCTTCGTGTTCCATGCTCACCACGCCGTCGAAGCCGGTCTTGCGGAGAGCGCTGAAGAACTGGCGCCACCAGAGCTCGCCGTGGCCGTAGCCGACGGTGCGAAATGCCCACGATCGCTCGAATGACTGGTCCCAGGGGCGAATCTCAAGCAGGCCGTTGAGCGCGGCCTCGTTGGGATCGATGCCGGTGTCCTTGGCGTGGACGTGCCAGATGCAGCCGGCGAGTCCCTGGACCACGACGGTGGGTTCCATGCCCTGTGGCCAGAGGTGGCTGGGGTCGAGGTTGGCGCCGAGCAGATCTCCGGCGATGTCGCGCAACTGCAAGAGGGAGCGGGGGTTGTAGGCGACCATGCCGTGGTGCATCTCGATGGCGATCTTCATGTCGTGGTCGGCGGCAAAGCGACCGGCTTCGCGCCAGAAGGGAGTGACTTCCTCGGCCCATTGCCGGCGACCGCATTCCACGTATTCGGCCGGCCAGGTCGCCGTGACCCAATTGGGATAGGTCCCGCCATCAGGCGCGCCGGGGCAGCCGCTCTGGGTGATGACGATGTCCAGCCCAAGCTCTCGCGCAACCCGGACGGTGTTGTAGTAGACCTGCTGACAGCGCCGGCGGCGCTCGGGGTGCGGGTCGAGCAGGTTGCCGGAGCAGTTGAGCGCCGAGAGCGTCAGGCCTCGGTCAGTGATGGCGCCCATGAAGTCGTCGCGGGCGGCCGGGCTCCGTACCAGTTCGTCGAGCTGGCAATGGGGGGCGGCGGAGAAGTTGCCGGTGCCGATTTCGACGGCGTCGAGACCGAGGCCCGCCGCGTAGTCGAGCGCCTCGGTGAATGACATGTCGTTGAGGATGTCCATGTAGAGGCCGAGTTTCATGGCGTATCTCCCCCATTAGGCAGGTGGCGCGGTCGTGACGCTTCGGCGTCGTGGTAGAGCGAGCGCATCGACGGTCAGATGAGCGGACGCTCTTTCTTGACCATTTCTGCGTAGCGCTTGCGTGAGGCTTGCACGCCCTCGAGGGTTGACACCTCGGAAACGGGTACATCCCACCAGGACTCGTAGGTGGGAACGCCATCGTCAGCGCTGACATCCACGGCGATGAGCGTGGAGCCATCAGCGTCGCGGGCATCTTCCAGGGCCTCCTGCAGGTCGTCCGCCGTGTCGGCGCGGATGACGTTCATACCGAGGCCCTCGGCGTTGGCGGCCAGGTCGAGCGGAATGGTGTCGCCGTCGAGCTGGCCGGAGGATCCGTTGCGATAGCGGTACTGGGTGCCCCAGCCATCGGCGCCGACGTCGGTGGAGAGCGCCCGGATGCTGCCCCAGCCGTGGTTGTCGAGCAGGACGACGTTGATCTTGATGCCTTCCTGCAGGGCGGTCACGAGCTCCTGGGCCATCATCAGGTAGGAGCCGTCGCCGACCATGACGTAGACCTCGCGCTCGGGCGCGGCCATTTTGGCGCCGATGCCGCCGGCGATCTCGTACCCCATGCACGAGTAGCCGTACTCCAGGTGGAAGCCGCCCGGCTGCCCGGTGCGCCAGAGCTTGTGCAGGTCGCCGGGCAGGCTGCCGGCGGCGCAGACGACGACGTCTTCGGGCTGGGCGAAGTCGTTGACGACACCGATGACGTGGCCTTGCCGCAGCGGAATGGCATCGGTGGCGGCTCGCTGGTTGTCGATCTCGGCGATCCACGCCGCGCGCCAAGCGTCAACCTGCGCGCTGAACGCCGACGGGACGCGGTATCCGGACGTGGCCTCGGCCAGTTCCTCCAGCACGACCCTGGCGTCGCCTTGTAGGGGTAGCGCAGCGTGCTTGTAGGCGTCCAGTTCGGCCACGTTGATGTTGATGAAGCGGACGTTGGGGTTCTGAAACTGGGTCTTGGAGGCGGTGGTGAAGTCGGTGTAGCGGGTGCCGATGCCGATGATCAGGTCGGCGTCGTTTGCCACCAGGTTGGCGGCTGTACCGCCGGAGAATCCGACGGCGCCCAGGACCTGGGGATGGTCATGCGGCAGCGCGCCCTTGCCTGCCTTGGTTTCTGAAACCGGGATTCCGGTAGCTTCGACGAAGGCCTGCAGGGTGGCCGAGGCTTCGCTGTAGAGGACGCCGCCACCGGCGACGATCAGCGGGCGCTGGCTGGCCCGGATCCAGGTGGCCGCTCGCTGCAGCAGATCGGCGTCCGGGCGGGCGCGAGGGATGTCCCAGACTCGGGGCTCAAACAAGCCGTCGGGATAGTCGTAGGCCTCGGTCTGGACGTCCTGAGGCAGGCAGAGCGTCACTGCGCCGGTGGATGCGGGCGAGGTAAGAACGCGCATCGTCTCCATCAAGGCCGGAACCAGCTGGTCCGGCCGATTGATGCGGTCCCAGTAGGTGGACACCGGGCGGAAGCAGTCGTTGACGGAGACGTCGTGTGACCAGGGCGCTTCCAGCTGCTGAAGTACCGGCGCGACCTTGCGATTGGAAAAGATGTCGCCGGGAAGCAGCAGGACAGGGAGACGGTTGATGGTGGCCGTGGCGGCGCCGGTGACCATGTTGGTGGCGCCGGGGCCGATGGACGAGGTGCAGGCCAGCGTGCCCAGGCGGTTCTTCATCTTGGCGTAGCCGATGGCGCTGTGGACCATGGACTGCTCGTTGCGGGCCTGGTAGTAACGGAAGTCGGGATTCTCCTGCAGCGCCTCGCCGACGCCCGCTACGTTGCCGTGGCCGAAGATGCCGAAACAGCCGGCAAAGAAGGGCTGTTGGTGGCCGTCGCGCGCCACGTGCTGCACCTTGAGGAACTCGACGAGCGCCTGGGCCATCGTCTTCTTCATATGAAGGACCCCTCAGTTGGATTCGACGGTCGTTCCAGGCGGCCTCGAAGCCGGGGCGATTAGCAGCGACTTGATTGCAGCACCTGGCGACAGCCATCAAGCTTGAGAGGAATCATACGAGAGTCGACCTGTTTGCCCGCATGGGTAGATTCAGCGCATGTGAGCGAAGGTCACGGATACCGCATGCCGGAGGAGGTTTGAGATGGAGGGAGCGCCGCGAGCCAATGAACTCCTGGGGTATCCGGCCGACGCTCGGCTTCTGATCGTCAACGCCGACGACTTTGGCATGTGCCACGGGCAGAACCAGGGGGCTATCAAGTCAATGACCGAGGGCCTGGTGAGTTCATGCTCGCTGATGGCGCCGACGCCCTGGTGCTTGCACGCGGCCGACTATCTGCGCCGAAATCCCGAGACGTCATTTGCCGTCCATCTGACGGTCGTGTCCGAGTACCGACACTACCGCTGGGGTCCGGTGGCGCCGCCGGCGGAGGTGCCCTCGCTGCTGGACGAGTCGGGGTACTTCCATGGCGACGACCGGTTCGATCACATGCTGGAGGTGGCCGACATAGTTGAGCTGGAGACGGAGTTTCGGGCGCAGATCGAGGCGGTCACGTCGCTGGGCCTGGACCCTTCGCACCTTGATACCCACTACGGTCCGCATGAGTATCGGCAGGACATCTTTGACCTGGTCTTCGAGCTGGCACGCGACTACGGGCTGGCCATGCGCGCCGGCTCACCCCACCTGGTGGAACGCTTGCTGGCGCAAGGCTTGCCCGTCGCGGAGCACGGCGTGCTGGACTCGGGCCGGATCCCGCCCGAGGCAAAGCTGGAAGTGCTGACCACCAAGCTGCGGGAGCTGCCGGCGGGCCTGAGCGAATGGGCGCTGCATCCCGGCATCGCAACCGACGAATTGCGGGCGGTGATGGCCGATCCGCGGGTGCCGGGGGTCTCAGGTACTGCCGAGGGTCGACAGTCCGATTTCGACGCGGCCGTCTCCGACGAGGCCGCCCGGATCGTTGAAGACGAAGGCATTGGCATCATCGGCTATCGCAAGCTTCAACAGATCTGGCGGGCAACCGGCTAGCGACGAAGACGCCTGTCGACCCACGGCGCCGCACGATCCGGTCAGATCGCACGCAATTCAGCGTCGAACGTCGATTTGACGATAGCGTCGGAAGCGATCTGCGGCCCGCGGCCCGAGCTCAGGCGCCACCAGTTGGGGCACGGCGGACGTTGGGGCGGCGGTTGGCGGTGACTTCGTCGAGGCGGCGGACGGGGGCGTTGACGGGGGCGTCGTGGAGCTTGTCGGGATCGGATTCGACTTCGCGGGCGATGCGGCGCATGACGTCAATGAAGCTATCGAGCGACTCGCGGGACTCGGTCTCGGT
>JAPPFO010000283.1 GCA_028875175.1 Chloroflexota bacterium
CTCATATGCTGGCGCCGGGATCCGATCGCCTGGGCGACAACGTGACCACGGAGGCCGGCGCGGCCGATCCGGCCGATCCGGACGGCCAGCCAAACCTGATCAATGGCGACGGCGGCGACGACGGGGTGCTCGCCCTGACGCTGGAGCTGGACCAGATACCCGCACAAGCCACGTTGGATGTCAGCGTTGCGCTTACCGTGGCCGCGCCCCCGGGGCCCCGCTACCTGAACGTCCTGATCGACATGAATCTGGACGGCCGTTGGAGCGTCGGCGAGGGCGAGACACCCGAATGGGCAGTCCGCAACCTCGTGGTGAGCCTGCCCCCCGGAACGTCCCGATCGGTGCGCACGCTTCCATTCGCGGTGGGCGCGACCAGCCACCTGCCCGACGGCGCCTGGATGCGCGGGGCGCTTACGCGTGAGCGCATCGGGGGCGACGCCTGGGACGGGGGTGGGCGCTGGCAGGCGGGCGAGATCGAGGACTACCAGTTGATGCTGCCGCGCGCGAGCGGCGGCGCCAGCGAAACCGCGGCGCCCCTGGTCGCCACCATCTGCCCCGAGAACGTGGACGTTCCGGCCGGAACGCTCATGCTGCGCACGGGCTGCCGGCTGGTAAACCTGGGCGGCGACGGGGCCGCCGAACTTCGGCTGGTCCGGGCCGGTGGAGACGCCAGGTTGATTCCCGACCGGATCGACAGCCTTGACCTGCGCGCGGGTGTCCGGCAGGACGTTCCCCTGGTGCTGATACGCGGGGAGGCGGAGAGCAGCTGGCGCTACCAGACGGGCGAACGGCTGGCGGGCCAGGTGACCGATGGGTCAGTCGTGCTGGGATCGCGGGCGGTCCACCGCACCCTGGCCATCGCCCCAACCGACGACCGACCGCTCTTTCACATCGACCGCACGGCTGACTACTTCTCCATCCACGACCTCTCGCCGGTCGACGGTTTCGCCTTCGCCGATATTCGACGCATCACCAGCGGAACCACCGATCTCACGGCCGCCGATCTGGACCTGCTGCGGAGCGTCTGGTTCACGGTGGAGCCTGTGCCCGCGTCCAACCCCGGCGGAACCTATGCGGCGTTCCTGGTCGACCTGGCCGACGCATTACCGCGTGCTGACGGCGATCTTGGCTTTCAGATCGCGCTCGTGCTGCAGGCGACCGATACCTCGAGCGATGATTGGAAGCCGCAGGTCGGCAACTTCGACCTGTTTCAGGGTACCGACACGTGGTTCGAACTGATCTATCGACCCGACGCCACGCCGCCCTGGCGACTTCAGAAGCGCACGGCCATCAATCCCGGAGAGGCCGCACCCACAGGCGCGGTGGCGTTTGTGGACGGGGCGCGCGTGATCCTGCTGGTGCCCGCGCTGGAGTTGCAACGCGGGCCGGACGTGCTGCGCTTCCGGGTGACGTCGTTCGTACACCAGCGGGGTGATCCGCTGGGAATCGAAGGCCCCTCCATGGCGGACGCCGCGCCGGGCCTGTGGCAGCCCCTCGCCGCATTCGGCAGCCTCCCCGTCGCCGTAGGCTGAGGCGCGTGTCTGACGGCAGCGCGCCGCGCCGTACTGGCGACTCGCTCCTGCTGGGACGGCGCGCCTTCGGACGATTCGCCGCCGGCGCACTGGCCACCGCGCCGATTGTCGGACCGGGGTCGAGCGACGCCGACCTGCCGGCGGATTTCGCTATCGAGAACGGCCATCACTACCGCCAGGCGTCCCCTGAACAGAACGCGGGCTTCCCCGTCTTCAACGGGCGACGTCCCTGGTGGGATGTCTACCGCCGCTCCGGCGGCCCGCACGTGCTGGGTTATCCGATCAGCCTCCCGTATGCGCGAAATGGCCAGGTAATCCAGGCATTCAGCCACGAGGCGATCCAGTCGCCGATCCGCGAGGTAAACCTGGCGCCCGCCAACGTGCTGGAACTGCTCGACGCGGCTGGATATGCACCGTGGTTGCACCAACATCGCCAGGTGCCAATGCCCCTGGACGCCGGCGCCACAATGGACGTGCGCCTGGCCTGGCTGACGGACGACTCCATACGGGCCGCCTACTTCGGCAATCCCGCGCCGACCCGTTTCCTTACCTGGGACCGGACTCGGTCCCTGCGGCGTTTCGGCCTGCCGATGTCGCGGCCAGAGCGCTTCGGCCAGACCATCGTGCAGCGGTTGCAGCGCGGTGTGCTGGAGCGAAACGTCGATAGTCCAACGGTGCGCGTGCGGCCGGTCGGCCGGCTGCTGGTCGAGCTGGGTGTGGTTCCCAGGGATCGCGCGGTACCCGTATCCAGCATGGACGCGCTATTGCGCGCCGCCGGACGCACCATTCACGATCGCCTCAGCGCCGCGGTACATGCCCGGATCCGGAGCGAGCCCGGCACCTGGGCCCTGTGGGCTGCCTACTCGGGCGCCAACCGTCCGCTCGTTGCCATCAACGCCGACCGCGAGATGCGCACGCTGAGTGTCTGGAAGGTCCTGCTGCTGCGAGAAGCCTTTCGCCAACGAGCGGCCGGACGGCTCTCGTTCGACGAACTCCTGACGATGGACGAGGCCGCGATGGAACGCGTCTACCCGCCGGTCAGCCTTGAGCTTGGCCAGCAGATCGACGTGGGTACCGCGCTGGAGCACGCGATCAGCGTCAGCGACAACGCCTCGGCCATCCTGCTCGGCGACCGGCTGGGCTACCAGAACATCGACTTCGACCTGCGCCGTGAGGGGCTCCAGGTCACCACGATCAACGTCAACGAGCCACTCACCACCGCCCGTGAGATGGCGGACGTGCTGGAACGCATCGTCGGTCTGCGAGCCGGCGTCTGGCAACCGACCTTGACCGAAGTCCAGGCCATGCGCGGGCTGTTGCTGAGCGAAACGCGCACCGACCGTATCCCGCGATGGTTGCGGCAGCACCCGGTGGCGCACAAGACCGGCGACTTTCCCGACGCCGCCAACGACGTGGGCGTCGTCTACACGGCCATGGGACCGGTCACCGTGGCGGCGCTGGTGGACCGGACGCCAAACCGCGAACGAACGGCGGCGGCGATCGCTGATGTGTCGCGCATGATTGTCGACGCGGTCGATCCACCGGTCATCGAGGGCGCGACGCCTGTCGGCTAGCGGGGCCGGTGGTTGCGCCGAGTCCGAGACGCGCGTACGGTCGAGGAAGAAGGTTTCAAGTAACAGCCCCAATGTTCAACCGATTCCTGCGCGGGAACTCGAAGCCGGCGGCCGACGTGCCCGAGGTGCCCGACGTGACGCCGCGGCCGCCCGATCTGCGCGAGCCGCGCCTGCCGCCGGCCCAGCGCCTGACCGACAAGTGGCCGGTGCTGCACTACATGGAGCCCCGCCCCTACGACATGACCAGGTGGGACTTCCGGGTCACCGGGCTGGTGGAAGAGGACGTGCGTTGGACCTGGGACGAGTTCACGGCGCTCCCACAAGTCGAAATCACTTCCGACATTCACTGCGTCACGCACTGGAGCCGCTACGACAACCTGTGGCGGGGCATTCACGTCCGCGAGATCCTCTCGAGAGTAAAGCCGCTGCCCGAGGCGCAGTTTGTGATGGTGCACGCCGATCCGCACTACACAGCCAATCTGGCGCTGTCCGAACTCGACCAGGACGACGTGTTGTTCGCACTCGATCACGACGGCGCCCCGCTGACCCACGAACACGGCGGCCCTCTGCGCCTGGTGCTGCCCAGTCTCTACTTCTGGAAGAGCGCCAAGTGGGTGCGCGGCCTCGAGTTCATGGACCACGAAGAGCCGGGCTTCTGGGAGAAGGCCGGCTACCACGTGCGGGGCGACCCCTGGCTGGAGGAACGCTTTGGCGGCAGGGTGCGCGAGACGATGCAGCAGGCCCGCTCGCGAGCGCTGCGCGAGGGGCGAAGGGTCCAGCGCTAGTCTCCAGGTCCCATTCAGGCCAAGCTTGACCTTCGTGCGCCGCTTCACGGTCCTATCCCAGGCGTGGGCTTAAGCTGGAAGGGCTGGGATCCCAGGCGAACTCATGACCGCTAACTCGACTTACGCCGATCTGGTCTTCGACCAGGATCTTGACGATGTGGATCCGCTGGTTGCGGACCTGATTGCGCGCGAGCACCGGCGGCAGCGCGACAAGCTGATCCTGATTCCGTCGGAGAGCCTGACGCCGGCGCCGGTGCGGGCCGCGCTGGGATCGCCGCTGACGAGCATTTACGGCGAGGGATACCCGAGCGGGCCGATGCGGCGCGACCTGCCGGAGCGACTGGCGGACACGGACGCCCAGCTGGCGCGATTTCGTCGCTACGGCGACCGCCGCTACTACCGGGGCAATGACTACACAAACCTGGTAGAGGCGCTGGCCCAGCGGCGGTGCGCGGCGCTGTTTGCCAGCGAGCGCGTTGGCGCGGAGGGGCTGTACGTCAACGTGCAGGCGCTGTCGGGCGCGGCGGCCAACAACGCCGTGTACGAAGCGCTGCTGGAACCCAACGACCGGATCCTGGGGCTGGCGCTGGCGCACGGGGGCCACCTGAGCCACGGCGCCTCGGTCAACCGCAGCGGCCGGCGGTTCGAGGCGTCCAGCTACAGCATCGACGACGTGGACGGCCGGCTGGACTATGACCAGATTGCCGATATCGCCCGGCGCGACCGACCGCGCATCATCGTGGCGGGCTATACCTCATACCCCTGGGCGCCGGACTGGGAGCGGTTCCGGGCGATTGCCGACGAGGTGGGCGCCTATCTGCTGGCCGACATTTCGCATCCGGCCGGGATGGTGGTGGCGGGGGAGTATCCATCGCCCGTGGGCCTGGCGGACGTCGTGACGTTCACCACGCACAAGACGCTGTTTGGACCGCGCGGGGCGGTGATTCTGTCGCACCGACGACGGCTGATGCGGCGGATCGACCGGGCAGTGTTTCCGGGCGAACAGGGTGGACCGCACCTGAATAAGGTCGGGGCGATGGCGGTGGCCTTCAGAGTCGCGGACACCCCGGGGTTCCGGGCCACGCAGCGCCAGATCCGGGCGAATGCCGCGGCACTTGCCGCGGCGCTGACGGAGCGCGGCGTTGGGCTGGCGTACGGGGGTACGGACACGCACCTGCTGGTCGTTGACCTGAAGCGGACTGGCGCCAGCGGCGACCTGCGCGGTGAGCCGGCGGTTCGAATGCTGGACAGCATCGGCATCGTGGCCAACCGGAACTCGCTGCCCGGCGATGTGGGCTTTGCCGCCCCCACCGGCGTACGCCTGGGCACACCCTGGCTGACCCAGCGCGGCTACTCGGCTGATGACATGACGGTGCTGGCCGACATCCTGGCCCGTGCATTTGAGGCCATGGTGGGTGTGACATATCCGGGTCGGCGGTCGCCGCGATACCGCGGTCGGATCGACTTTCTCAGGCAGCTCCAGCTCCGGAGCGACGTAGCCGAGTTTGCGGCGCGCGGGCGCTCGGAAGACGTGCCAACGGGGCTCGATTCGCCTCCCTCCGGCGTCCTGGAGTTGCGCGGGCGTCGCGTACTGGCCTTCGCTGACGAGATTTCGGATCAGCGGGTGCGCGATCTGGAACCGGGCGCGGCCCTGCACGCCGGGGTAGTCGACCCAGCGGGCGACGTCCAACCGGTCCTGTTTGTCCGCCCGGACGAAGACCGGTCGCCCCGTGATCGCCGGCTCTTCGCCGTGCTCGATCCCGCGATCAGCGAATGCGCGGTGGAGTGGCTGCAGGAGATGGCGGACGGCTATGCGCTGATCGACGCGGACGAGCCGAGCCGGAAGATCGTGGGCCCGATCGCCGTTGCCGACGCGGCGCACCTGCATGCGGGTACGGCCGGGATGGCGATCAACGCGGCCGACGCCGACGAGCTGGGCCGGGAACCAGGCGTGACCCGGCTGGAGATGGCGGGCGCGCCGGTCCTGATGGCC
>JAPPFO010000019.1:0-11123 GCA_028875175.1 Chloroflexota bacterium
CCATTTTCGGGTTACGCACACACGGCCAGAAGCAGTCCGGGTGATCGCTCACCCATTAGTTCGTCGATCCCCCGTCTTCGGCAAGCCGCAACAACGAATCCCCAACCACCCGGAACGTCCGCCACTCCGGCAACATCTCCGCCCCGAGGTCCTCATAAAAGCGGTGCGCGTCCGTATTCCAGTCCAGCGCCACCCATTCAAAGCGACCGCAGTCCCGGTCCACCGCAATCGCCGCCACCCGCCGCAGCAGCTGCGTGCCCAACCCGCGCCGTCGATACGCCGGCGACACATACAGATCGTGCAGGTACATCCCCCGCCGACCCAGGAACGTCGAATACGTGTGGAAATACACCGCAAACCCCGCCGGTTCCTCACCCGCAAACGCCAGCAACGCCTCCGCCGCCGGCCGCTCCCCAAACAGCGATTCCTGCAACGACGCCTCCGTCGCCACCACCTCATGCGTCAGCCGCTCGTACACCGCCAAATCCCAGATCAACCCCATCAGCCGCGGCACGTCGTTCTCGGTGGCAGCGCGAATCGTGAACCCGCGAGACTCAGCCACTCGTGTCACCGTCCTTGCTGGTCTTCGGCGCTCACCGGCTTAGCTACGCCACGCTGGGCGGACTGAGGTCCGGTCCTCACGAGACAGGATCCACCAGGAAGTCTCGCAAAACGCGGGCCGTTGCCTCCGGCTGCTCGATCCACGGCTCATGCCCGGCCCCCGCGATGGTCGTGTGGCGACTGGAGGGAATCAGCTCAGCGATCTGGGCTCGTCCCAATCGCGGCCGCGGGTCCCCTTCGCCGTCCACAACCAGCGTGGGCGCCCTGACCTGGGCGACCTGGGAGTTCAGGTGTCCGGCGTCCTCCATCAGTCTCATCTCCGCGCATAACGCCTCGTTCAGCAGATAGTTGATCGGAAAGCGGTCATATCGGGGCACATCGCCGACCCGCCTCACGTCATAAAGCTCCGTCCGTCCGAGCAAGGAAGACTTCTCCGTCTGGATCCGCTCAAGCTCCTCGCCGCTGGCCGTCAACAGTTCCTCATTGAGAAGCCGCAAGCGCTCACGTTCGGCGGGAGCCAGCTTCGCTTCGCGGTTGCGGCGGTATTCCTGGTGCCAGGCGGGGTCGATCCCCGTCCCCGACATATACACCAGCCGTGCCGTGCGTTCGGGATAGTGGATGGCGTACAACAGCGCCAGCGTCGCTCCCCACGAGTGACCGACGATCGTCCACGCCGCGTACCCCCAATACGCTCGAAGCGCATCCAGATCGTCCACAAGCGTCGGCACGTCGTACGGCCCAACGTCGTCCGACCGCCCGCATCCCCGCTGGTCATACCGGTGCACCGTCGTCAGATCATCGATCATCGCCGCAACCGGCCCCAGGTAGTCATAAATCCCCGGCCCGCCATGACAGAGCACAACCGGCGCCCCGTACCCCTGCGTCGCCGTCCACATGGAGATCCCGTTCGCAGCAACCTGCTGTTCAGAAACGGACATGCATCTTCCGGGGAACTCGTCAGTGCCCGGAAGCCCCCGAGAACCAACGCACTGTCGTCTACGTACCGTACCCGGCCAACCGGCCGGTCATGCCGGGCCGGTCCGGCCCGCCCAACGCGACTCCACCTCGCAACGTATCCGCTCGATAACCAGGTCGATACCCAGGGTTCCCTCAACAATCAGATCGGCGTCGGCTCGCATCCGCTCCTGGAAGTGTTCGTAGATCGGCCTGGCCCGAGCCTCGTATCCGGCGAGCTCGCCCATCACATGCTGAAGCGGCTCGTCCGCCAGCGCAATGTCTCGCAGAATCCGGCGTGCCATGGCTACGTCCAACGGCGTGTCGATGAAGATCAATAGATCGATCAGCCTTCCTGATTCCGAGTGCGCCCGACCCAGTGGCGCGTCAGCCACAACCCAACGCGCGGGCCCGACGATGGTGGCGCCAATCGGACAGGTAATAGCGTGGCCAGCCTTCAATGCCTGTAGGTGACGAGTAAAGAGCGGGGTTTCGTAGACCTCGTAGTTCGCTCCGTCGGCGAACCAACGATGTAGGTCGTCGGGATATACGTTCGTTTCCTCGTAGTCGTCAAAGTGAATCGCGACGGCGTCGCCCAGAACCCCGGCCAGGCCCCGCGCCGCCGCCGTCTTCCCACCCCCGCTGACAGCCGTGATGCCCACCACGCCAACGCGGTTCATCGCCCCATCTATTTCAGGCCAGCCTGCCTCGGGCCGCTGTTTCAGTTTCCTTCGCATCCCGATAGCAGTCTGAAATGCGATCGTGCCATAATCCAGCTGTGGCCTGGGAACCGACGGCCCAACCCGCTGAGGCGGCGCCGGATGCGCTTGATTGACGGCGAAATCCCAATGGTCTACTGGGCGGCCGCCGGTCATCCAGTGCGGGCGGAATGCTCGCACGTCTTGGTTTGGGATTCATGCTAGCCACAGGAAGCGCGGCGCCAGACTTCACCATCCCCCTCCTCTCCGGCGGGGAGTTCATCCTTTCCGACCTCCGGGGAACCAGGGTCGTCCTCTTTTTCTTCCCGGGGGCCTTAACCCCGGGTTGAATGGCCGAAAACGTGGGATTTGGAAAATCCCAGCGGCGGATGGCGGACCGCAACGCCGTGGTGGTCGGCATCAGCTCGGCTGAGGAGCGGAAGCTACGGCGCCTGGCCACGTACCTCAGATTCTTGAGGATTGACCTGCCCCTGGCCCATGATTCCGATAGCCGTGTGGGCGCCCTGTACGACCTCAGGCCCGATACCGGGGAGCACAACCTGCGGGTGACCTACGTGATTGACGAAGCGGGGCTGGTCAGCGACTTCCACCACAACGAGTTGTCCGCGTTCAGCCACTGGCGCTGGGCGCTGCGAACGGTGCGCGAGGCCGGTTAGGCACGGGGCGCGGGCGCCGTCCCGAGTGCCGCCGACGTCAGCATGATGGAGATGAACCGGCCCACCAGCGGGCCGGCCGCGGCCGCCGCTATCACCAGGATCACTCCCTCTCACCTTGCCCAATTGACCCTCCGCAGGCTGCTAGAGTCAGTCCTACAGAGTCATGTCCTGGAGGAGATGCATGGGGGATTCGCCACCCTCGCCGTCCACCGTGCGAGAGAGACCCTCCACGCCCCCGGATCGCCCCATGGAAGAGACGGCCCGCCTGGGTAACGAGATCTACGAGCGGCACATTCGACACCAGGTCGAGGCCGACCACCACGGCCAGGTCGTAGCCATCGACGTCGAAAGCGGCAACTGGGCCGTTGGCGACACCGTGATCGTCGCAACCGACCGCCTCTGGTCCCACCACCCGGCCGCCCACGACATCTGGTCCCTCCGAGTCGGCTACCGAGCCCTGCATCACTTCGGCGGACGCCCCTTGCGGAGAGCTGAGTGATCGAGGGCGTCGTAAACGCCGCCTATGAGCCGATAGTCACTCTCGGCATTCAGGGTCCGACCGGGCAGGCAAGTGTGATCGAAGCCGTAATCGACACCGGCTTCACCGGATTCCTGACCGTGACTCCGGCCCTGGTGTCGGAGTTGGGACTGCGCTATCTGACCAGGGGTTGGGCGTCCCTCGCCGATGGCAGCGAAGTGCCCTTCGATGTCTACGATGTCACGGTGCTCTGGGACGGACGACCCGTCCGCGTCGAGGCGGACGCCGCCGACACCACCCCCCTCGTAGGCATGCGGCTACTCGACCGCCACAATCTGAACATGGATGTCGAAAACGGCGGACGCGTCATCATCCAGGCCAACGACTAGCCGGACCCCAGGCGTTCCTCTCTCTCCGCTGCGCCGTTCCGGCTCATCGTCAATTCGCCTCGCCGGGACTTGTCCCCCACTTCGCGAAGGGCCGGTGCGCAATTGAGCGGGGAAACCTGGCATTGACACCCAAGTCCCTTGGCACGCTTCTGAGCTACGCGGAGCGCCCGCGGAGCATGGCCGCGGGTCGAATTGTCCTTATGGTAAACGAGATCCGATCATGAAAACTCGCGTGTTATCAATTCAGGCAATTCCTTGACACTGGGTATGACGTGCGTGTGCCGATACTTGCCCCAGGCCTCGACCGGTCTGGGTCCGCTCAGTACGCCGACAACACCGCGACATCCCGCATTGTAGCCTTCCAGCATATCGGCTGGCGTGTCGCCGATTTTGACAACCTCGTGCACGCTCTGAATATTCAACTGTGTCATAGCGTAAAAAATCATGAATGGCGCCGGGCGTCCGATCTGTCCTGGGATATGCTCCACGTCCACGGCGATGTCCACCAGCCCGTCGCTCACCCAGCCGAGGCTGTCCATGATTGCCTCGGTTATGGCACGATGAAAGCCGGTATTGGTGGCGACCTTGATGCCATGTTCGTGGCACCAGCGAAACGTGTCGGTGGCTCCAGGAACTTCTCTGACCTCCCGGCGATAGTGCTCGATCATGAGCTCCTCGTAGCGGTCAAAGACCTTCTTCGCCTCTTCGTAAGTATCAAGAGTTCGTGTTTTCTCAAAATCTTCAATGTCGATTCTGTCTCCTCTCGACCGCGCAATGAGAAACTGGTAAAGATGAATCTTGTTCGTTCCCATGTGCAGCAGGATCTCATCTGGTGTCGTGTCGAGATTATGTTCCTGCGCAGCCTCGTACAGGCAGTCCCTGACGCCAGTGTCGTCATGCACCGTCGTCCCGGACAGGTCGAACATGACCATGCTGACCTTGCTCATTGGCTCACACCTTCCTGCATGTATGAGTGGCTTAGGGTTTCACGATAGGTCGCATTCCCTCGTGCGTCTCCAGCGATTCGAGCGCGGCGGTCACGCCTTCTGCGGTGAGTGGGAATGCCGGTCCGGCGAGGCTCTTGTACGGATATCGGTGACGGCTTCGGTAGACGAGGTCCAGGGCTCGGCCCAGGTACCGCGAGTCATAGTTGTGGAGCCCCGCGATTGTGAGGCATTTGGTAATCACATCGTGTGAGTCGAGCACGAAGTTGTCGTCGGGATACAGGGCGCCCTGCATGAGATAACGTCCGCCGATGCGCAGCATCTTGACTCCCAACGGTACGACGCTGGCGAAACCAGTGACTTCAACGACCACGTCCGCGCCGCGCCCGCCGGTCAGGTCGTTCACCTGTAGGACAAGGTCTTCATCATCATGCTGGCCGGCGTTAATGACGTGGTCGGCACCGAATGCACTGGCGATCTCTAATCGCTTGTCAAGGACGTCGACCATGATGACTTGTCCGGCGCCTTGCTCCTTGGCGATGGCCGCGGCATAGATCCCCAACATACCCGCACCCTGGATCACGACGTTCTCGCCCGGCTGCAAACCGATCCTGGCCAGACCCGCGGTCACGGTGGCCGCGGCGCACATCAACGGTGACGCCTCCTCGTCGGACATATCGTCTGGAACGCGGAACACGCTTGTGCCGGGTCTAACGTAGACATATTCGCCGAACGTGCCCGCGAAATGCGGAGGTACGTCGCTATGTGCATGTCCGTACTTGAAAAGGCTAAGACACTTCTGTGGAAGATCATATATCCGGCAATAGCAGCAGCAGCCGCAGTTGGCCATGATGCTCCAGGTTATTCGGTCACCCTCGGACAGGCTATGACCGGCGGTATCCGTTCTGACACTCGGCCCGAGTTGCACGATTACTCCCAGCCCTTCGTGCCCCAATACGGTTGGCGCTGGGAAGGGCCGCCGGCCTCGCCAGCTATGCACATCGGAGCCGCATACCGTGGCCATCGTCGTCTTGACCAGAATCGCGCCGGGCTCCAGTTCTTGCGGCAACGGGAAACAGCGTTCTTCCAGTGATTCCCCAACACCCATGAAAAGCACGACTTTGCCCATCGACTGTGCCACCTCAACGCCTCCGTTCAGCCGGCAAGGCGTTGTAGATATAGCACAGGTGTCACCAGCTAACATTCATGGTGAGGCTAGACCCGGTCATTTGGACAGCTACCACGTACCGGCTGTGCCAGTCCATGATCGCCACGAGGTAGAGAAACCCCGGTCCACGGGCAGGTAGGTGCGCTGCCCACACCTGGTTGGGCCAGGTGATCCTGGGTCCGGTGATCGGCCGCACGAGCGGCCAGGAAACGGTTCACCACGTGCCTGGTGGGCCGTGTAAGGCTGAATTGCGAACTCTCCGATCGGAAGTTCCTATCTGAGGAGTCGATCAGGCGACAAGACGAGCCTAGGCCGCGTCTGGGGTCGACTTCAGGGGATTTTGGGCGCTCATTCAGTCATTGCCTCCTTGATGGCGGCGAGCTGGTCGTCGGTGATGCCGGTGTCTCGCAGGTAGCCCTCGACGCCTCCGTACATCCTGTCGACGTGGTCGAGGGTTATTTGCATGCTGTGAGGATGGCAGGCATCGTTCTGAAAATCCCGCCACGTGTATTCGTCAGGATTCACGTCAGGACGGTCTTTGTAGTAGCGCCGCACCAGATACTGCGCGGTGAGGCCATAGTCCTCGATGATGGTCTCGCGAGGAACGCCACAGATATCCAGCACGAATGCGGCAGAGATTCCGGCCCTGTCCTTGCCCGCGTTACAGTGGACGAGGACGGGGAGACCGCCCGGGCTGGCAAGAACCGAGAATATCTGGTGGAGGATGTGCTTTCTCTGTTCGAGTATGTAGCAGTACGCCCTGCCCCGCCGCTCGGCAGAGTCCTCGACTCCGTCGATCACCTCCCTACCCTCGAGGTCCACGTCGCCTGCCATGTTCTGATGGTAGTAGGTGACGGCCTCATTGCCAATGAAGGGGCTCGGCCTGAATTGCAGGTCGCTGCTGCGGCGCAGGTCGATGATGTTTTGGATGCCGTATTCGAGGAGAGTGTTTACGCCCGCGGGGCTGAGATTCGCCAGGGTGTCCGCCCGTAGGTACCTACCCCAGCGGGTCATCCTGCCGTGGCGGGTCTCGTATCCTCCGAGGTCGCGGACGTTGTATGCGCCCTCGACATCGAGGGCGCGCACGTGTTCAGTGTGCTTGGTCATGGATGGGTCACTCCCCGTGATCAGCGCAGTCTTCTGGCATACCGTCGACCTAGCGTCTGTTTGAAGTGGTCACTATTGGGCCTCCGCGTTTGGTGGTGCTCAATGATAGAGCACATTGTGATCCAGCGTCCTATCAGAACACACGACAACTAGCGCAATAGGCGCCAACAGGGGGAGGCAACATCTGAGGGAGTGCAAACGCACCAGCCTTTCCTGAAAGGGCGGGGGCAGTCGCACACCATTGCTGAGGAAGTTCGAGCCTCGGCAGGCCTTAGCTATGAACATGTGGGCCGTGTAAGACTGAATGTCGAACTCTTCGGTGGCAGGTTTCTATGTGAGGACTACGCGTTCCGTCAGTGGGTAGAGCTACCGAAATTCCTCCCTCAGCATCTCAGCCGCCAGGGACTCATTCCTGAGCTTCAGGTACGCCTCGTCGAGCGGGATATCGGCAGCGCTTCCCGGCGCGAAACCGCAGTCGGGGTGCAGCAGAATCCGCTCGGGCGCGACGTATTGGGCGGCCTGCCTGACGCGGCCGGCAATCTCGTCTGGCGTGTCGATGTGGCTGCTGCGGCAGTCGACGCATCCCAGGCCGATATCGAAGCGTTCTGGTAAGTCGCGCAATACGGCAAAGTCGCCGGCCGCCGGTATCGCAAACTCCAACATGAGAATATCCACCTTCAGACCGGCCAGGGCTGGAAGAATCGGCTCGTATCCACCCTCGCCGACCCATCCTGCGCGACCCTTATTGCGCCGGCACAGGTGGATCGCCAACCTGACGCCGTCTACTCCCTCAACGACGCGGTTCAGTAAGTCCACGCAGTACGCCATCTCGGCCTGCGGATCGTCGTAGTCCGCCCGCACCTTCGGGTCCACGAACAGGCACAGGTGCGGGTCGTCAAACTGCGCAATCGCTACCCCTTCGTCGCGTACGGCTTCCAGCTCGTGCCGAAGCACGGGCACCAGCGCCTCGGTGAAGTCACGTCGAGCGGGATACGCGGCTCGTGACAGTTCGGGGTCCCACATCCGCTCACCTAACAGGTACGGCGATGGTATGGCGACCTTGACATCCCGTCCCGTATGCAGTTTGAGGAACCGTGCCTCCCTCGCCAGCAGGCCGGGGTTTGCGACTTCGATTTTCGAGGTAACGACGTGCCACGTCTGGCGCTGTCCCAGGACTTCCTTGATGGACAGATCGAACCCGCGGCAGATATCCGCAATCACCCCGATGTATGACTTTCTACGCCATTCCCCGTCGGAAATGATGTCGATGCCGGCAAGCTCCTGTATCTGCGCGACGTACGGGATAGCGGAGTCCATCATCCGCCGAAAATCGCCCGAAGTGCCGCCCCCTTCAACCTGTGATTCAATCAGGTCTCGCACGTATTGAGGTCGCGGCATGGAGCCGACGACGGTGGTTGGGAACAGGCCTCGTTCCATTTGGCGTTCAGGCAAGATGTCGTGCGTTTTCTCTGCTCGTGGTCAGACGTGGCTCAGGCACAGGTTTGGTCGCGAATCGCATCCAGTCGGCGGTAGCTAGGTGGTAGTCCTGGATGTTGTCAACCTCATGGTAGTCACCGGGTACGGCGACGCAGTGGACCGGGATTCCATCGCTGATCATCCGGTCGAGTAGATGAATGACATACGCCATGCGGAAGGGCCTGCCGTCGGCGATGACTTGCTCATCGCCAAGTTCGGCGTGGAGTTCGTCGTAGAAGTGCAGGAACTGCGAAGCGCCCTCGGCCGTCATCTTGAGAACGCCCGAATACTCTCCGGATGCCTCGTGCGGCTTGATCGTCCGTGAGACCTCCACCACGCGGTCGCCGTCCACCAGAATCTTCTCGGCGTCCGACTCCGGATGCATACTCCGAAACACATACCGTTCACGCCAACGAGTGTCCATCACAAGCGTGATGTCGTGTGGCGAATCCTCAAGCGCCTTCACTGCGCCGCTGCGGTACAGCGTATCGGTGTACGTCGCATAGAAGCCGCGGGCCATGTGTTCACGAGCACAGACCAGGGACGCGAGGATGTTGGTCGTGGGCCAGGCGGGATTTTCCACATAGCAGAGATCTGGGTAGGCGTCCCGAACCACGTCCATGAGGTACCCGCCGACGAAGACAAACCGGTCCAGACCATTCTGTCGAAACGCACGTAGCGTCCAATCCAGAATTCTGGCGCCCGCGACTTCAGTAAAGCACTTTGGTTGCGACGCGGTGAAGGGCATAAGGCGTTCGCCCCGTCCGGCCCCGAGCAGGATGACGTTCATGCCTCTGCGCCGCTCCGTAGTGCCAGTTCCCGCTCACCCTACCGCGCCGAACCTGCGACCGTCGTGGAGGGTGGTGGCGGACCGAATGGAATCCCAACCCACGACCTCCCCAATCCGAGTGCGGCGCTCTTCCGGCTGAACAATCGGCCTCAGCGTCCAATACGGAATTCGCGGAAACCGCCGCCCGGCGATCCGGGCGACTAGACCTCAGTCAGCTCATACGCCTGCGGCGCCGGAATCGCCTCCCCGTCCTCCTCCAGCGCCTCCAGGTAAAGCTCAATCGCCTCCCGGATCAGCACCACAACCTCCGCCTTCGTCTCCCCAACCGCCACGCACCCCGGCAAGTCCGGCACGTGTGCGCCATAGCTTGTCGGTCCCCGCTCAATTACCACGGCGTATTTCATCGCCTTACTCATTTCAGGCCAGCCTGCCTCAGGATACTGTTCCAGGTTCCCTTGGGGATATTGACCCCTGGCTTGCCGGCGACAACCACGATTCCTGGCTTGTACGGGTGCTTGAAGATTCGGTGGCTCCCTCGTGTTCGCGACATCTGCCAACCTTCTCGCTCAAGGATCCGAATAGCCTCTCGAACCTTCGGCACACGCTCCCTCCGGTCCGCCCGATGACTTGACCAAACCTGCGCGGCCTGGCTCTCTGCAAAGTTGGCGACCTTGAAGGGCAGTCGCATCGGTGCGCGAGTGCCTCATCTCAGCCAAGATCCGCGGTCACAGCTCGCGATTCCTGTGCCTGGTGGACCGAATGGGATTCGAACCCACGACCTCCGCAATGCGAGTGCGGCGCTCTTCCGACTGAGCTATCGGCCCTCAGCAGAGCCTATACGGTCGGAGCCTCTTTCCCTTGTCCCGTGAGGGAAAGGGCTAGAGCCTGCCCCGGACTCGATCCGGGGGTGAGGGTGGGTGCTAGCCCCGGCAACAATGCCTGGTTCGGCCGCGTCCCTTACCCCACATCCGTCCGCAAGCCTCTTCTTCAATCCGTCTAGGCCGCGGGCGCAACCCTCACGCGCTTTCGCCCTCGAACCTGCTCAAACACCAGCGTCCCGTCAGCCAGCGCAAACAGCGTGTGATCCCGGCCCACGCCAACGTGAGACCCGGGAAGCAGCTTCGTGCCGCGCTGCCGGGCGATGATCTGCCCCGTCCGGATCTCCTCGCCCGCAAACTTCTTCACCCCCAGCATCTTGGGGTTGCTGTCGCGACCGTTCCGGCTGCTGCCAAGACCTTTTTTGTGTGCCATCGCTCGTAATCCTTCCGTTTCGCTCGACTACGCCGGCTGCGCGCTGATCGAATCGATCCGCAACCGCGTCAACTCCTGGCGGTGACCCATCCGGCGTCGCCGGCGCTTACTCGCCTGGTAGGTGAAGATCCGGATCTTCGGGCCCCGCACGTGCTCGAGCACGCTCGCCTCGATCGAGGCGCCGTCCACCGTCGGCTGACCTACGTGGACGCCATCCTCGTCGCTCACCAGCAACACATCGTCAAACGTCAGCGATCCCGACGCCTCAGCGTCCAACCGCTCCACCTCGATCACGTCCCCCGGCGACACGCGAAACTGCTTGCCCCCGGTCGCAAAAACCGCGTAACCCATAACGACCCCGTCGCTGGTTCTACCTGAAGTGCGGCGTCCCAACCGCGCGCCAATCCAACCCAACGCGCCACGCCGTCAACCCACCCATGCTAGCAAAAGCGGTGCCGCAGCCGACATCCTGGCGTCCGGGCCCCGCCTTTCGTAGGGGCGGCGTCCCCGACCCGCCCGTCTTCCGGTCGTGCTGGCAGGCGTACATCCCCAGCCCGTCGAACCACACCCTTACCACCCAACCCTCCCAAGCAGGGCCCCGCGTGCGGCGCCGGGGCCCAAGGCCCGCGG
>JAPPFO010000019.1:11133-21887 GCA_028875175.1 Chloroflexota bacterium
TCCCCCTCTTCCTCCGACTCTCCACTCTCCCGTCTCCCCTTCTTCAATCCCCCTCCCCGCTCCCCCGAAACGGATTGATCACCCGCACCCCGTCATAATCCTGCTCCGAGCTCAGATCCTCCGAATACACCGCATCGCACCCCAGCGCCCGCGCCGCCGCCAGGATCGCCCCGTCCCAGTACGAGATCTGGAAGCGCTGGCTGATGGCCACGGCCGTTTCGAAAACCTCGCGCGTCATGTGCTGAATCGGCTTGTCCCAGAAGAGCCTCAGAAACCCCATCGCGTGATCCGGTTCCAGCCTGCCCGGGTGCGCTGGGTGTGTCGCGCGCCAGTAAAACTCCTGCAAGACCTGCACCGACAGCGCCAGGTCGGGCTCCCGCAATAGCGCCCGCGCCTGTCGACGCTTCACCGCGTCCCCCGGCGTATGTTGTGCGGCGTAGATGAGCACGTTGGTGTCCACCAATCGCATGCTGAGCGTCTACGCCTCCGCGTGTTCGTCGGTCTTGCGAACCTGGTACGGCGCGGCGGACTCCGCGGCGCGCGCATCCAGCTCGGAAAGCTCCATCGCCAGCATCTCGCGCTCCCGCTCCGCGACGTCCAGTCGAATCTCCAACCGTGCCCGCTCGCGATCGTGCACCTCGTCCCGCGTCATCCGGTGATATCCGCGCAAGCCAACGCCGCGCGCGTCCCAATCCGTGAACAGATCGTCAAGGCGCTTCACATACGCCTCGTGCGACGCCTGCCGATTTGCCGCGGTCCGCTCCGTCAGGAATCCGCCTGACCGGCCCCCCAGGCATTCCCGCACCAGCGCCGACACCGACGTATCCAGCTCCGCCGCTCGAATCCGCGCCCGCCGATACGTCGCGTCGTCCACCGAGACCGTAATATTCCGCATTCCCACAGTCCCACAGTTCCTGTGATCCACAGTCTATGCCAACCACCCCGCCAACTCAGACCCCGTCCGTCATCCCGGCGGCCCCGTCCCCATCTCGCGTAGGGGCGCTTCGCGAAGCGCCCGTCTTCCGGACTTGATGCCCCGCGTGCATCCCGAGCCCAGCGACCCACACCCAGCGGATCCGGCGTCGTCTTGCGTAGGGGCCGCGTCTCAGACCGGCCTCTTCCGGTCGTGACGCCCGGCGTGCATCCCGAGCCCGGCGAACCACATCTGGCATACCCGGCGCTGTCAGTCGTAGAGCCTGCCCTGAGCTTGCCGAACGGGGGCGGCGTCCCCGACCCGCCCGTCTTCCGCGCACCCCGCCAACCCATTGCACCTTGCGTGGTCGTCATCCGGTTCTTGGAGCCGCCGCTCTTCACCCTCTCCAAGGGGAGAGGCAGATTCGGGCGTCTTCGGCCGAAATCGGTGAGGGGTCCCCCGGGCAACCAAGCTTCACGCCACCAATGCCCTCCGCCACAAGCAGGACTCTCAGAAAACCTCGCTTCTTTCCAATTGCCTGCAAGGAACCCCGAAACCCGCCTTTGCGTAGTAAACAAGTAGAGACACCATCACCAGAAACCCACCAATGCGCATCGCCCTCCCCATCATCCTCCTCGCCGCCCTCGCCCTCGCCGTCGGCTTCTGCGTCCAGCGCCACAACACCGTTACCGGCACCATCACCTTCCAGGGCAACCCAACAGTCCCCGCCGGCGCCGTCCTCACCGTGTCCCTGCGCGACGTCTCCTACCAGGACGCCCCGTCCAAACTCATCGCCTCCCAGACCATCCCGAACCCCCAGCGCTTCCCCATCGACTTCGCCATCCGCTACCAGCCCAACGACATCGACCCGCGCGCCACCTACGGCCTCACCATCCGCGTCACCATCAACGACCGCCTCATCTTCATCAACGACACCGCCTTCGACGTCCTCACCCGCGGCAACCCCACCCACGGCCTCAACGTCTCGGTCATAGCCGTCGGCGATCCCTAGCCAAAACTCGCCGCCGTTGTCGGACCGAGCAGTGCAGGATTCCCGCCCCCGTTACGTCGTCGATAAGGATCTTGGCGAGCCAGGCGGCCGAGGAGCCAATCGGCGGCGGGCGACTCGGCCGACCCTGCGTCGCTCAATGAGACCCCTGCGAAACCCTGCCTCGACCTCAAAGGGATGCCGGATCTTCACCCTCTCCTGGGGGAGAGGCAGATTCCGCCGTCCGCGGCGGAAATCGGTGAGGGGTCTTCCGGGCAACCAGCCTCCGGTTACGCAAACGTCTCACAGTCGAGGGCGCCACGGCCGCCTACGCTAAACGCTCGCCTAAACTTCCAGCCCCTCCATCGCAACCGGAAACGCATCGGCGTTCCGAAGCCTGCCCGCTCGCGCTTCCACCTCAGGCAACAGCCGGCGATTCGACGCAAACGGCACCGTCACTTCGTGCAGGCCGCCGTGGGAGCGCAGGCGCGAGCCGCTCAGGACCGATAAATCGTGCGCCCCCGGCGCTCGCCCAAACACCGAGCCCCGATCGCTCAGCACAACAATGTCCCCAATGCGGTCGCCCGGCAGCTCGTACTTCGTCGCGGCCTCGGCGCGGGGTAGGGCCTCGTCGATGCGCGCGTCCTCGCGCAATCGCTCGATCGCCGCATCCACCTGGTCGGGCGGCAGGTGGACGGTCGCAAACGACCCCAAACCCGCGTGGTGCGTCACGTGCGGATCGGTGATCGGCAGCACCACCCGGAACGGCCCGGGCGCCGCCCCGTCCAGCAGCGATTCCAGGTAGACAATGTTGGGCGTGCCGTCGGGATGGCACTTGTCGTTCATGCCGTGGTCCGCCGTCAGCACGATCACGGCCCCCAGCGCGTCCAGCTCGGCCAGGCGCTGGTCCAGCGACGTGTAAAACGCGTCCGCCTCGGGCGAGCCTGGCGCATGGGTGTGCTGCACGAAATCCGTGAGCGACAGATACAGCACGTCCGCCAGCGCCTCGCGCACCAGGTACACGCCGCACGCCATCACAAAGTCGCTCATCCGGCCCGAGTAAATGTCCGGGTTCTCCCGCCCCATGCGCCGCGTGACACCCGCAATCCCATGCTCCTGCTCGGTCGTCTCGTGCGCCAACTCGCCGGAAAAGCAGATGCCGCGCCATCCGGTAGCCAGCATCGTGCGCAGCTTGTCCTTGGCCGTAATGGCGGCCACGCGGCGGCCGTCCTGGCTATACCGGGCGAACAACGACTCGCACCGCAAAAAACGCGGGTGATCCATCATCACCTCCACGTCGCGCTGGGCGTCGTAGAAGTAATTGCCTGAAATACCGTGCGCCGCGGGCGGCCGGCCGGTCGCGATCGTCATGTTGTTGGGATTGGTGAACGAGGGAATCGCCGCCGGAACCAGGTGATACGCGCCCTCCCGCTGAAAGCGCGCCATCGTCGGCATGCACCCGTGCTCGATCGCCGCGTCCAGGTACGCCGGCTCCGTCCCGTCCGCGCAAATCACCACTACCGGCAACCGCGATTCAGCCACCGGCAGCCTCCCCTGCAACACTCAGATCCACGCCCAGTCTAGAGGCCATGCCCGCTCCCGGCCCGGGTCGAGTCTCGCGTGTTCAGGGTTTTGCTTCGCCGCCGAAGCATGTGCGGCCGCTGTACCAGGCTGCTGGACATTGACGGCCAACACAGATACTCCAGGCGCAGCGCAGCCGAAAGCCCAGCCTGTGCCTCTCGAAGAGTCTGCCCTGAGCTGGTCGAACGGGGAATCCGGCCCTCTTGCCGCGTCCGATCCCCGATCAAGGCGCGCCACAGGGCGAACCCGGGCTCCTACCTGCGCTGAGCCTATCCCCCGAATCCGACCGGCCCCCAGCCGGCATTTCTGCCCGCCGGTTGACGCCTCACCCCCGCCCCGCCATCCTTCGAGAATCACTCCGCCAGGGAGCCCAACCATGCAATACCGCAAACTCGGCGACACTGGCCCTGAAGTCTCCGCCCTCGGCTTCGGCGGCTGGCCCATGGGCGGCGCCCGTTACGGCTCCATCGACAACGACCTCGCTACCGCCGCCATCGGCCGCGCCCTCGACCTCGGCGTTACCCTCTTCGACACCGCCGTCGCCTACGGCCTCGGCACCTCCGAATCCCTCATGGGCAACGCCCTCCAAGGCCACTGGGACGACATCGTCGTCGTCACCAAGACTGGCGTCGTCCCCCAGCCCGACAACCCCGACGCCTTCTACCGCGACTCACGCCCCGAAACCATCAAGTCCCAGTGCGAATTCAGCCTCAAGGCCCTCGGCACCGACTTCATCGACGTCTACCTCATCCACTGGCCCGACTTCGACACGCCCAGGGAAGAGACCATGCGGGCCATGGAAGATCTCAAGGCCGAGGGCAAGATCGGCCACGTCGGCGTCTCCAATTACTCAACGTCGCTCATGGACGAAGCCCTCGCCGTCTCCCCAATCGTTGCCAACCAGGTCGGCTACCACATGCTCGACCGCCGCCACGCCGACGAGATCATTCCCTACTGCGCCGCCAACGGCATCGGCGTCATGGCCTACGGCTCCCTCGCCCACGGCGTCCTCACCGGCGCCTTCAAGCCTGACCACCAGTTCGAAGAAGGCGACTGGCGCGGGACGGGAATCGCCTTCGGCCTCCCGCTCTTCCATCCCGACTACCTGCCCGAAACCCTGGAGGCCGTGGACGAAGTCACCGCCGCCGCCGAGCAAGTCGGCCTCGCCACCCCGCAACTCGCGCTGCGCTGGGTCCTCGACGAACCGGCAATCTCCACCGCCCTCGTCGGCTTCCGCACCCCGGCCGAGGTCGATGCCGCCGTCGCCGCCCTGGAAGCCGAACTACCTGACGGCCTGATGACCGGGCCTGACCAGGCAACCTTCGAGGCCTACCAGCGTCTACTCGCCGGCGGGTCGCCTACCACCACCGCCGAGGGGCCAGGCCGCCGAACCTAACCCTCGACGACCACCGCTCCCAGCAGGTTCGCGCCGGATTCCCGCAGGATCGCGCGCGCTCGAATCGCGTCGTCCCGGTTCGTCCGCGCATGCACCACCGTCAGCAGCACCCCATCCGCCCGCGCCGCCAACGTCCGCCCATCCGGCACATCCAACAACGGCGGCCCCGCCACAATCACCAGGTCGTGCGCCTCCGCCTCGCCACCCAACCACGCCAGGAATACCGCCCCGGACAGAAGCGCCGGATCGCCGGCCCGGACCGCTTCAGCCGTCAGAACTGACAGGTTGTCCGGCACGGTTTGCGCTTCCGACGCACCCTCGCTGGCCGCGCCGTCGACATCTGCATCAACCAGCAGCACGCGCCGCCCCGTCTGCGCCAGTGCCGCGGCCAACTGCGCCGCCACATGCCGCCGCGGCTCCTCGGTGTGTGGACTCGTCACCGTCACAACGGCATGCGCCCGCTCACCCAGCGCCACCAGCGCATTCGCGCGCAATTCCGTAAAGCCCTCGGCCAGCGCCTCGCCATCCGGCAATTCCGCCAGAATCCTTGGATCAGCCACGGGACATCCGCGTCAGCGGCCAAACCAGCCAGATCGCCGCAATGCCTAACACCGCGCCCAGCACCGCCGCGATCGGCAATGCAATCTCAACCCGCGGCCACACCGGCGCTCCCGGCGCCCTCGCCGCATCGATCACCGACACCTCGAGCCCGCGCTCCCGAGCATTCAGCCGCTCCGGCGTCGCCACCTCCGCCACCAGCAACGCCGCCAACCCATTCACCGTCGCCGCCGCCCTTGCGGCGTTCGAGTCTTCGGACTGAATCGTCACCACCAACCGGTCGCCGTCGCCATTCGTTCTGACGTTGCGCACGATCTCCTCGTCGGACAGCCCACCGCGCTCCGCCTCCGGCAACCGTGCGGCATAGGCCTCCGAGTCCACCCAGGCGGCGTAATTGCGAATCAGCCGCGCCGAAGCCTCGGCCGCCCCAAGGTCGGCAATCCGCGGCCGGATCGAAACGTCGGTCGATGCCCGATACACCGGCGTCGCTGCCAGCACGACGATGAGTGCAATCACGGTAGCCACAACCGCGGCCGCGGCTCCGCCCACCAGGTAGAGACGCAGCGGCGGCTGGGCCGGCGGTGTGGGCCTGTCCGTATTCACCGCACCGTCCCTATCACCGGCGTATCCAGCAGGTCAGGCACGTCTTCCGCAAACAGCCGGTTCAGCCGCCAGTCAACCATCAGCACCACAAACACGGCCGCAAGAAACGCGGCCAGGGTCGCTAGGGCCGCATTCAGAATCACAAACACCAGCCGCGGTCGAGCAGCTTCGTCCGTCTTGTCAATCAGGCGCAGCGTTCCCAACTCGCTCAGGCTTGGATACAACCTGGTCTGATCCTCGACCAGCAGTTTCGCCGCGGAGTCGATGATGGTCTGCACCGAACGGTCCTCCCAGCTCAGCTCAAGCCGCAACCCCCGCGCCAGCGGAAAGACGTCAATCGTGCTGGCCAGCACTTCCAGGTCAACCGCGACACCGTCCTCGGCCACGGCTTCCACGACCTCGCGGAGGAAACTGCGACCCCGCGCCAGCCGAACCAGGTCGTCGATCACGACTGTCGACGCCTGCGCGCGGCTGTTCTCAATCCCGAACTGGCGATCCTCGCTGTCTGGCGGCAGTTCCAGCACCAGGAGCAGCTCGGCTTCAGCCTCGTAGTTCACTGGACCGAAGGTCTGCCAGAGGAGCGATCCAACCAGCGTGGCGATCGTCACCGCGGTGATGAACCACCACCAGCGTCCCAGAATCCGGCCAACGCGTTCGGTCGACATCAGTCGTCGGGAACGGGCGGTCGGCCGTGCGCTCGCAGCGTGTCGTTGACCGCTTCCAGCAGGGCGCCGCGGAAGTGCTCACGGCTGAACCGGCGGGCGTTGGCCTCGAGGGCGTCCGTCGCAACGGTCATCGATTGAACATCTCGCAGTGCGGCGGCGAGCGATGCGACCGTCTGCTCGCGAAAGAGGATTCCCGTCTTGCCGTCGATCACTGTATCCAGCGCCCCACCTGAACCGTAGGCCACCACGGGCCGGCCGGCGGCCTGGGCTTCGACCGGGGTGATTCCGAAGTCCTCGTCACCCGGAAACAGCAACGCTCGACAGCGCGCCATTTCCACGCTCACGTCGCGGTCGGGCAGCCTACCAAGAAACCTGACGGTCGGCCCCGCCAGCGCCCGCAGGTCAGCTTCGGCGCGCCCGCTCCCCACAATCCGCAGCGGCAGCCCGAGTTCGGTGCAGGCGCGCACGGCCAGGTCAATGCGCTTGTAGGGAATCAGACGCGAGACGACCAGGAACGCATCCCCCACCTCGGTCGTGGGCCTGAAGCGGTCCACGTCCACTGGCGGATAGACGATGCGCGACGATCGTCCATAGAAGCGCTGGATCCGGTCCGCCACGGCCTGCGAGATGGCCAGAAACTGGGTCACGCGCTGCGCTGCGCTGCGATCCCAGCGCCGTGCCCAGGCCAGCAGCGGCGGTAAGAGCACGCGTGACCAGAGAGGAGCGCGTTCGGCGGCCAGGTAGGTTTCGGGCATCCAAAGGAATCGTGTGGGCGTCAGGCAATAGCACACGTGCACCGCCCCTGGAGCTGAGCGGACCCCCTTGCAGAAGGCGCTGGAATTGCTTAGCACCAAGTCCGCGCTGGGAATCGTCAGTCCGCCGAACGCCAGCGGATAGAACGGTAGCAGCGCCTGGTGATTGCTGCGCCACAGCGGAAACCGCTGCAGCCAGGTGGTGCGAATGTCCAGGCGCCGAAAGGCCGGATCCACCAGCGCGGGCTCGTAGAAGGAGGTGTAGACCGGAGCCGACGGAAACATGCCGTGCATTTCCACCAGCACGTTTTCGGCTCCGCCCTGCTGATTCAGCCAATCGTGGACCAGCGCCGTACGTGGACCCGTCACTGTTGCGGGCCCTGGCCTAGTACGCGCCGCGTCCGCTCAGGACGGTCGGAATTGTCTGCAGCAGGATTCGTAGATCCAGGCCCAGCGACCAGTTGGACACATAGAACGCGTCCAGCATCACCATCTCGTCAAATCCCAGGTCGCTGCGGCCGCTCACCTGCCACAGACCGGTCAGCCCCGGCAGAACGTGCAGGCGGTGGCGTGCCCATTCGTCATACTGCGCTACCTCGGCGGGTACCTGTGCACGAGGGCCCACCAGGCTCATGTGACCTAGCAGAACATTCAGCAGTTGAGGCAATTCATCCACGCTCATTCGACGAAGAAGCCGGCCCACGCGCGTTCGGCGTTGATCGTTCGGTGCCTTGAAAAGCAACGGGTGGCGCTCGTCATCGAACAGTTCATGCTTACGTCTTTCGGCGTCCTGCACCATCGAACGAAACTTGAACACCCGGAATGACCGCCCGTCGCGACCAATGCGGGTTTGGCGGAACAATACGGGTCCAGGTGAGTCGAGTCGGATCGCCAGCCCGATCAACACCCACAACGGGGCTGTGAGCAGAAGGCCCACAACACTGACCACGAGGTCCAGTGCGCGTTTCTGCATGTACCGAAACCCGGTGATCTCGGGCTCACGAAGCGTCACCAGTGGAATCCCGGCAACAGGGTGAATGTCCATGCGGCCGAATTGCGCTTCGAGCAGGTCGGGCACGACGCGAAACTGCACCCCCTGGTGCCGGCACCGCTCGATGACCGGGGCGAGTTCATGCTGCACGCTCGAGGGAAGTGCGGCGTACACGACGTCCACGTGCTCCGACGCAATCACCTCGGCCAGGTCGTCAACCGTGCCCAGTTGCGCGAAGCGGCCGAACGCAGCGTTTGACCCGTTGCCGTTCGAGTCCAGGTACCCAATGACTCGGTTCCCCAGGCTTCGATTGGCGGTGAGTTGCTGCATCAGGAATTTGGCGACCGCTCCGCCGCCGACCACCAGAATGCGCTGGTTGTCATAGCCGGCTCGGCGCAGCAGCCCAAGCCCCACTCGACGCACCAGCACCCAGAGCACAGCGAAACCAAGGCCAAACGTTCCCAGGTAGAGGAACATCAAGCGGGAGAAGAAGACGGGACGTGAGACGAAGAACACCACGATCACGGCCGCCGTTCCGATCAATATGCCTACGGCAATCCGGCCGAGATCTTCGACCAGGGACGCGCCGCGTCGCGATTGATACCGGCCTAGTCCTGCAAAGCTGAGCAACGTCACCGGGATAAACAAGCCGGCGACAACCCAATAGGCGTTCAGCGGGGTGAACTGAAACTCATTGAGTGCCGGGCCCAGGCGCCACGTGTAACGGGCCGTGTAGGCAAGCAGGAAGGCGCCGAACAGCAGCGCGAGGTCTCCAACCGCCAGTACCCGTGGAGACGCCAGGAACCGCCAGGCCGCGTGGTGATGGCGTTGCCGAGTGGCTGATCGCGTGCCCTCAGCGGCCGGCAACCTTGGCCGGGAATCGCGCACGCGAGTCAACGTGGGCCGAGTGCGTGTCGATATAGATTGAGACATCGCTCGGCGGCCACCATCCAATCAAACCGTTGTGACTGCGCCAGTCCACGCTCTCGCATCGCCATGCGCGTTTCCGGCGACCCAAGAACCGCAGTCATCGCAGACGCCAGTTGCGAAACGTCGCGTGGTTCCACGGTCAGAGCTGCGTCACCTGCGACTTCGGGCAGCGAAGACCGGTTCGACGTGATGACCGGCGTCCCGCTGGCCATGGCTTCCAGCACCGGGATGCCAAAGCCCTCGTAGCTGGACGGGTACACGACCAAATCGGCTGCACAGTACCAGTACGGCAGGTCTTCCTGCTTAACATAACCGATTCGGTGAATCCGCCGGCGCACTGGACTGTCTGCCAGGGCCGCGTCGATCGCTTCGGTAGCCCAGCCGCTGCCGCCGGCTATGACCAGGTCGCCGGTAAACCCGTTACTCGCAACCAGGCCAAAGGCGCGCACCAGCACGTCGATGTTCTTGCGAGGCTCCAGGGTGCCCACGAACAACACAAACGGTCGATCGCGCTTGTTCTCGTGCCGAAACGCCTGAACGCTCGCTTCCGGACGTGGATGAAATGCCGCCTCGCGTCCCGGATACACCACGTGCACTCGTTTTGGATCAACGCCCAGCAGTTCGACCACGTCGTTCTTTGTGGCATGCGAGTCCGCCAACACTGCCTTGGCGCGTCGCGCCGAGAGCCATGTCGCTGCGGTCAGATACCACCGCCGGTGCGTCGGATGGGCCCCCGGAATACGCATGAAGGACAGGTCGTGCACGGTCACAACGTGACGCGTTGGGGCTGCGAGCGGAACGACGTTTAGCATCGAGTGAACAACCTCCAGACGCGTTGCCGCGATATGCCACGGCGCCAGGAGGTGCTCCCAGAGCACGCGCACACCGGTCCGGGACGTAGGAGCTTTCGTTCGTAGGATCCGCGCGGGCCGAGCCGCTTCAAATGGCAGGGCATGTACCTGCTCGTTCAAGAACAGGGTGAACTCGAACTCGCTCGGCCGTGCAAGCACGGCCTCGACCAGACTCGCCGTGTAACGGCTTGGCCCCGCATTGCGGTACGACGCATCGGTCCGCAGCACCAGCGCATTTAAACCAACTCGCGCCACCGCTCCTCCTGCAGGCAAGATGCTTGAGAGCAGGCCCCGTTCAGACTAAGTAACTCGCGATGGGCCTCTTCTGTGATTCTGCCCGGCCAGCGAAACTGGCAACGGCGGCCTCCTCGGTCTAGTGCATGAACGTGCGCTCTGGGCTTCAAGACGCTCTCCAACGTGGCCCGGCTGACGATCACACCGAATCGCCAATCCGAGGATCTCAGGTCGTCGGTTTCGCGGCCCAACGCATGCGGGGGGACGGCGAACTGCCGTCCCCCCGCATGCG
>JAPPFO010000019.1:21897-50028 GCA_028875175.1 Chloroflexota bacterium
CCTTAAGTCAGAGCGGGGGACGGCCAATAACCGTCCCCCGCTCTGTTCGCCGCCGCGGTGGCGGCTTGACAGGTCTTGCCAGTCCTTAGCGGATGGCTTCCTGCGTGGCGCGGTCGAAGAGCTGCATGTTGCTCATGTCCAGCACCAGGTCGAACGCGTTGCCGATGCTCGCGGTCGTTCGCGGGTCCACGCGGGCGATGTAGGACTCGTCGCCGGCCAGCATGTACAGGTAAACCTCGCTGCCCAACGGCTCCGTCACATCCACGTCCGACGTGATGGTCGCGTCGGTCGGAATCTGGTCCGGCTTGTACCTCGGGTCGAAGATGTCCTCCGGCCGCAGGCCGAAGACCACGTCCTGGCCCAGGTGGCCCACGTACGGGGCCCGCCGGTCGGGCGGCACTGGAACCTTGAAGGAATCGGTCTCGACATACATGTCGTCGGCCGTGCCCGTGAGCCGGGCGTCGAAGAAGTTCATCGCCGGGCTGCCGATGAAGCCGGCAACGAACATGTTGCTGGGCGTTTCATAGACCTCCTGTGGCGGACCGATCTGCTGGAGCACGCCGTCGCGCAGCACGGCAATGCGGCTGCCCATCGTCATGGCTTCCATCTGGTCGTGGGTCACGTAGATCACAGTCGCCTGCAGGCGCTCGTGCAGCCGGATCAGCTCGGCGCGCGTCTGCACGCGCAGCTTCGCGTCCAGGTTGGACAGCGGCTCGTCCATCAGGAACACGGCCGGGTCGCGCACCACGGCGCGTCCAAGCGCCACACGCTGGCGCTGACCGCCGGACAGGGCCTTCGGCTTGCGGTCCAGCAGTTCGGCGATGTTCAGCATCTCGGCGGCTTCCTGCACCCGGCGCTCGATCTCCTTGCGCGGGGTGTGGCGCAACCGCAGCCCGAACGACAGGTTGTCGTACACGCTCATGTGCGGGTAGAGCGCGTAGCTCTGGAACACCATCGCGATGTCCCGGTCCTTCGGCGCAATGTCGTTGACCAGGTCGTCGCCGATGTAAATGTTGCCGTCGCTCAGCTCTTCGAGGCCGGCAATCAGGCGGAGGGTGGTGGACTTGCCGCAACCGGACGGGCCGACCAGCACGAGGAATTCGCGGTCCTCGACTTCAATCGAAACGTCTTGTACGGCGGTGACCTCGCCAAAGCGCTTGGTCACGCGGTCAAGGGTGACGCTAGCCATAAACTCACTCCTTCGTCTCTCTCATTGAACCGCGGCGCGCGTTAGGCCGCTGGCTCTTCGACCGTCGACAACGTGCCGACGATCCGGCGAAAACAGAACTGTTCGGCGAAAGCCGTTTCTCACCGAAGAGCGGGCGCGACCGCCTGGCCGGCCCGGATTGCTCAATCATCCTCGATAGGCGTGACTCCCTCACCGACGCCGCACCTGCGCAGCGGACGGTACCAACGGTGCGCGAACACGGTCAACCAGTGTCCGTGCGTCACCCTGACACGCCAGGACGTAGCGACACGAGGGGGATTTCCCTAGCTGGCCACGTCGGACCTGTCAGGCGGGCGGTGCGTGCGGACGGCCAGCCGCTCGCGCCAACTCCGTGCCGAAGGCGGCGGCGCCCAGCACGATCAAGCTGCTGTAGTAGAGCCAGATCAACAACACAACGACGGTGGCCAGGGGACCGTAAACCGCATTGAAGGTGCCAAAGCTGGCCACGTACCACACAAAGAGGCTTTTCCCGATCTCAAATAGCAGGGCCGCAAGTCCGCCCGCCAGCAACGCCGCGTGCCGCGGCAGTGGCTGAGCGGGGAGCAATCCGAACAGCAGCGCGAAGATCCCCGACGTCATGGCCAGCGGTACAGCGACCGTCAGCACCCGCAGCAGCGCGCCCAACGTAGCCAGGGGGCTGTCCGGTCCCACAATCTCGGCTTGGTGAATAACGGTCAGGCCGGCGGTGAGGGCGAAGGAAACCGCCAGCAGCAGTCCGGTTGTCGCGCCGACACCCAGGTCGACCAGCCGGCTCTGCACGTATGTCCGCCGTTGCCGCGCGCCCACGGCTGCGTTCAGGCCCCGGCGCAGCGCCGCGAACAGGTTGGACCCAGTCCACAGCAGGCCGAGCAGGGACACGACGCCCACCTGGCCGCGCAAGTCGGTCACGGACTGCACCATGCCGCCAAGCAGTGCTTCGGACTGTGGTGCGATGAAGCTGGCAACCTCAAGAATCTGCGCGGCCAGCGTGGCCGAGTCCACGAAGAACGACGCTCCGGCCGCGACGACGGCCAACAAAGGAACCAGCGAGATGACGACCTGGAAGCTTATTGCCGCCGCATAGGTCGGCACGTTGTGGCGACCTATCCGGTGTCCGGTCAGGATCGGCACGCTTAACCAGCGGTGACGTTCAGCCCAGTCCAGGCCGCGCTGGAACGCCGCCGCCAGTTCCCGCGCTTGCACGCCGAACAACCGGGCCTGCCGGCGTGCTCGCCGCGCTCGGCCGCGAAGGAGACGAAAGCTTCGCTCGAGCGTTCGTATAACTCCTCGTCAGCCCATCGCGGCAGCGCTCATGTCATCTTGGCTGCGACGATGGAGTGAGTCCCGGGCCCGATGTTCCAAAGGCCCAGGTAGCTGTCGTTTCCGGCTTGCCAGCGTCTGGACTCCACCGCTTGGCCGTCAACAGACGCGATTGCGTTGTCCCAACCATTCGGCAGGCGCAGCGCCACCAGCCCGTTGGTTCCAGTGTCGGCCCGAAGATCCAGGACGACGGATGCTTGGTCGACCGTCTGTACAACTTCGATCGTTCCGCCCCCTGGCCGCACCGCTCGCAGCCCGCCGCTGCGGCCGCCCAATCGGCAAGTGACCCGGTAGCTATCGGTGGCAACGTCCACGCCAAACAACCCGCGAATCACCGCCTGGGCCATCGTGCCGGCAGCGCCCGCAAACTGGGTCGATCCCTGTCCTGACTGGCTGGGGACGTGGAACCACTCGTGCACGCCATTCACGGACTCCCACGCTTGCGCGACAGCATCCAAATGATCGATCGCCCGTTCGGCGTGGCCATGCTCGAACTCGCTGACGATCTGCAAGCCGCCCCACCAGTCCCACACCGCACCATTCTGGTATTCCCCGCTCGCCATGCGGCGGCTCTGAAAGAAGTCGTCCGGGTACGGTGGCGAGAGCGTCAACCCGGCACGGTTGGTACCTGCGGCGGCTTCGGCCCGCGCCGCCGCCTCGAAGATCGGTGTCAGCTGATCGGGCGAGGCAATGCCGGCAAAGATCGAGAGCACGCTGCTGATAGGAATCACCGCGTCCTCGTCAAATGGGTCGGTCCAATCCGTGGCGTGCGTATGCACCCGGTAGTGCCCGCGGTCAGGCTGCCAGAGTTGCGCATGGGTCTCGGCCTGCACTCGCGTCGCGCGTGCGCGTTGGACCTCGGCGTCCGCAGGTTGACCAACGGCGTCCAGCATGGCGGCGTAGTCGTGCAGGGCCCGGAAGTGCCACGCTTGATCGAAGGGCGACAGCGTGAGCTCGTCGCCGAACGCCAGGTCGGTCGGCTCTGAGCCGGGGCTGCGCTTAACATCGCCCCAGTCGGTGGTGTGACCGCGGAATAGGAGGCTGGTGTCACCCCAACGTCGCTTGGCCCACAGATACCCCAGGGCGTCGCCCAGGCGGTCGATGATGCGCCGCCCATCCACTTCGCTGACGAGCCAATCCGCGCCTCCGAACGCTCGGTAATACGCGAACGCCGCATGCACCGCGCTGGTTTCTTCATCGCTGACCACCGTCGCCTTGTCTACCTCGCCTCGTGCGTTCAGCGTGGCGGCCACGGCGCCGTCCGACGGCGCAAACCGATCCTGGGAAGCCAGAAACCCTTCCACCGGCGTTTGCATGAAGGCCCGCGAAAGAAAGAAGGGCAGCGCTGGCTGAATCGTCGCCATGTCGCGCACGAAGATCGGCGCGTAGAGCGTGCCCGCTGAGTTGCCCTTGATGACTCGTCCGTACCAGGGCAACTCACGTGAGGTGGCCAGCAGCGTGTCGCGAATGCGCGCCGCAATCCCGTCGATCGACGGAACCCCATTGACCCACCATGAAGTTCCAGCATCAGTGGCAGTCCCCCCACTGGCCTCGTCGTCGCCTGCGGCGGGTGCCGCCAGCGCCGAGCCGGTCGTCGCCGCAAGCCAGGTGCCGGAAGCGCCAGCCAGACTCAGGAAGCGCCGACGGCCGATGCCGGTCAGCGGCCGTGCCCAGTTAGGGCGACGAGGGGCGAGCGAAGGCTGGATTGGCATGGGCATAGCTCAAGTCTTGGGTTTCGGCGAGGTCGAATGTTGGATTGCGTATCCGCGCGTCAGGCGCGGCGCATCCCGGCGTTGGTCAGTCAGAAAATCATACGTGCCAACGCGATGCTAGGCTTCCGCTTGTGGCCCAATTGCTGACTCGCCGTGCTCTCGGCGCCTCGGCCTTTTGGATATTGCTGGGGTTGCTGCTGGTCGGCCCGGCTCGCGCCCAGGAAAACCCAACCGCGGTTCCAGCCGCCTGCGCCGCTGATTTCGCCATTCCCGACGGCCGGTTCTTCACCCAGGCCGGCGGCGAGGGCGTGGGCTTCTCGGTATGGGACGACGGTGACGCCCGATTTTGGAGCGCCTTCCAGGAATTGGGCGGAATTCCGGTCGTCGGATACCCAATTTCGCATCGCTTTCAACAGCATGGTTTCACGGTCCAGGCATTTCAGAAGCTGGTGCTGCAGTGGGACCCCGGCGCAGATCGAGCCAATGCCGCGAACACCCTGGACAACTTGCATCAATCCGGCTTCGATCCCTGGTTGGCGTCGTTCCGGCAGGTGCCTGCCCACCAGGCGCTCCCGGAAGACGCGGGCCAGCCGTTTGACGTAATCATTGCCAACCACCTGGCGCTCCTGGATGCCAACCCGGACATCCGGGCGGAGTTCCTGGCTGCCCCAAACTGGTTGACTCGCTTTGGGCTGCCGATTGCCTATCAGGACTTCGGCGCTGTCCGCGTGGTGCGCGCCCAGCGTGTGGTCTTGCAGCAGTGGACCACGGACACACCCTGGGCGCGGGCTGGCGAAGTCATCTTTGCCAACAGCGGCGACATTGCCCGCGAAGCGGGCCTGTTTCCTGAGTCAGCCGTCACGCCAGGACCACCCGGCGCCGCGCTCCCAACCGACCTGGAACTGACAGTGGACCAACGGCCGGCCGTGCAGGGCGCCACGGTTCTGGCTGAACTCGCCAGCGGCCGTCCCGACATTCGTCTGAGCCTGGATGGCCGCGCTCTGCCACTGGCCTGCGCGGACGGCGCCTGGCAGACCCTGGTCGGTCTGGCCGCCGATGCTGAGCCCGGCCCGCGCCAGCTCCAGGTAGACGTTGGAGGGCTGACCCAGGTGCATGAATTCCAGGTCGCCGCCGGGACGTTTCCATTCGCTGAACTCACGGTCGAGCCGGACCTGGCGCACCTGCTGGACCCGCAGCTGGCTGCGGAAGAGCGTGCCTTCGTACAGGCGCTGGTAGCCCCGGTCAGCGGACCGCCGCTTTGGGCCGGAGTCTTTAGCATCCCGGCCAGCGGGTCCCCCACATCGCCTTACGGAGAGCGGCGAGTGTTTCATCCCGGCGCCATTTCCTACGTGCATGAGGGCGATGACGTGGCGGCTCCGTTGGGCGCGCTCGTGGCGGCGCCCGCCGGAGGACGAGTTGCCTGGGCGGGACCCTTGGCAATCCGCGGCAACAGCCTCATCCTGGATCACGGCTTTGGCGTGTACTCAGTCGTGGTTCACCTGGACCGTATCGATGTCGTCGCCGGGGCTACGGTCACGTCCGGCCAGGCACTCGGCGCCATCGGGTCCACTGGCCGTTCCACCGGGCCGCATCTGCACTGGGAAGTGATCGTCGGCGGCGTCGCGGTCGATCCCGCGGTTTGGACCTGGCGCGACTTTGCCGGCATCCGCAGTGGAACCGGCTTTCGGTTGTTCGCCGACTCAGTGGAGGCGTCACCAGGCGCACCTGTGGCTCCGACGCCACCCGCGACGCCCCCTGACACCGGCCCGCCGTCCGCAGGCGAGAGCGGCCAGCCCCCAGACGATACCCCGGCCGGCTAACAGTTTCGGTTCACCGAATCCTGCCTCGAACCGCTAAGCTGCAAGCAATCTGGACGCTCGGCGACATCCCCGATGGCCCCATCCTGGCTGCTACGTTTGCGCCGCCTGCTCTTGGGTGCACCGTCGGACGAGCGCACGATCCGTACCGCTCCTACGCGCGCCGTGGCGGAAATCTGGATCAACCTGCTGGGCGACCACGGCGTCCCCGCGCGTGCCGTACCCGCGCTGCCCGCCAGCTTCATGGGCGATGGTATGCAGCACAAGCTGCTCGTGCGGACTGAAGACATAGAGGAAGCTGAACGCATTCTGCGGGCGCTCTGGGACGCCGCCCGCCCTTAATCCGCCGTCCGTTGTACATTGCGCCGTTCGGCTCAGGAACTCAGGGCCAATTGAGGGGGACGCATGGCCGACCGCCGGTCCATCATTGTTGAACAGACATACGTCATCGCCGCGCAGCCAGAGGCCGTCTTCGACGCACTCGTCGATCAGGACCTCCTGTCCGAATGCCTCTCGCCGCTGCAACGCCTGCGCCTCACGCCGGGCTCCGGCGGACGCATCGGGTTCCGCGATCCGGAACTGGGACCGGCGATCGGCCGCATCGGTGAGCACGACCGCGGCGTTCGCCTCACGTGGCGAATGGTGCAGAACTGGCCAAGCGTGCTGTCCTTTGACTTCTTCCGTGAAGACGGCGGCTGCCGTGTGGACGTCATCCAGTCGGGCTTTGGCGCCCTGCGTGGCGGGCGACAGGACATTGACCGGGTATTTGCCGCCCGCTGGGAATCCTGGATGCACGCGATCAAGGATCGCCTCGAAGCCTGACCCGCTGCCGCAACCACGTACGCGAGTCTCTTGAGCCGCAGTCCGGCAGCCTAACGATCGGTGGGTACCCCGGCCCGCGTCTGAGGATCGAGTCCTGGGGACCGAGGACTTGACGCGGGCTTCGGTCGAGCCGGCCGCTAGACTCGCAGGTACAGGCGCCCGTAGCTCAGCGGAATAGAGCACTGGTCTTCGGAACCAGGGGTCGGGGGTTCGAATCCCTCCGGGCGTGCCGCTGCCCCTCCGTTGCCCCGCAATCGCGGGCGCGCCCCGGTCCGACTGGCGACTGTCCCTAACCGAATACGAAGCCTGGGACCGGGGCGAGGCGATCGCCCGGCGACCTCAACTGACGCCTCCCCCGCGCAGCCTTGCGCCCAGGGCATACGAATGTGACACTTCGTCTCATCGATCTTTGAGACGAGATATCAAAATGATGACTACGTCCGTCGACGATCGTGTCGACTCCCTGCTGTCGAAGTTGGGAAGCCGGATTACCGGTCCTCGGCGCAGGGTTGCGCGCCTGCTGGCCAGCAAGCAGGGCTCATTCAGTGCCGAGGCGCTGAATGAGGAGCTCCCGGACGTCGGGCGCGCCACCGTCTACCGGACCCTCAAGCTGCTGTCCGACGCGGGCGTGCTCTGCAAGACCACGCTTCCTGACGGCTCGCCTCGGTACTCCATCGACCACTCCTGGCATCACCACCATTTGATCTGTTCTTCCTGCAGGACAGTTGAGGAGTTTCGTCATTCGGCGCTTGAGCGACTGCTCTGTGAAATGTCTGCGGAGATCCCGGGTCAGGTCCTTGGCCACCGGGTTGAGCTGTACGTGACCTGCATGCGCTGTCTTTGACAGGCGCCCCCTGCCGGCCATCGGCTTGGGGTCGCACACGGAAGGTGAATTTATGAGATTCCATATCAAGTATGCGGCATTCCTGGCTGCGCTTCTCGTGGTTCTGGTCGTGGGCGCTGCCTGTGGCGAGACCGACGACAGCGACGGCCGGTTGTCGGTCGTGGCCAGCATTTACCCGATGGGCTACTTCGCCGAGCGCGTCGGCGGCGACCGCGTGACGGTCGACGTGCTCATCGAACCGGGAATGGAGGCGCACGGGTTTGAACCCACCGCCTCCCACCTGCGGAACATCGGGGCTGCGGACGTGGTGGTAATGAACGGATTGGAGCTCGAGCCGTGGCTGGAACGCGCGCTCGAGGCGCTGGAAGAAAACGCCGAGCAAGTCGTCGTTGAAACGGCCGACGCGTCGCAAGCCGTCGAAGGCTTCGCCCACGAACACGACGAAGCGGAGGGCGAAGACCACGGCGAGGAAGGCAAGGAAGAAGAGCACGAGGAGGGCAAGGACGAGGATCACGAGGAAGGCGAAGACGAGGACCACCAGGAGGACGGCGAAGAGGGCGAGGAACATGGCGAAGAACTCGACCCGCACATGTGGCTCGACCCCCTGCTGGCGGTCGTCCAGGTGGAGCGCATCCGCGACGCGCTGATTCGGGCCGACGCTGACAACGCCGACACCTACCGCGCCAACGCATCCACGGTCATCACCGAGCTGAACACGCTCCACGGCGAGTTCATGGAGGGGCTGGCCAATTGCCGGCACGATCACTTCGTTACCTCGCACGCCGCGTATGCGTACCTGGGACTTCGCTATAGCGCTGAGCAGATCCCCGTGACCGGGCTTTCGCCGGAAGCCGAGCCGTCGCCGCGGCAGTTGGCGGCGATCACGGACCGGGTAACCGAGCTGGGCCTTGGCTATGTGCTGGTGGAGCCCGTGCTAAGCGACGGGCTCGCGCAGACCATCGCGCGCGAGGCTGGGATTGAGCTCATCCCCTTCCACGCAATCGGGAGCGTCACCGACGACGAGTTGGAGACGCATGGCGATTACTTCGGTCTCATGCGCAACAATCTGGCCAGTCTCAAGGTTGCGCTGGAGTGCGCATGACCGAGTCCTCGTCACCCAGCGTCGTCGAGTGGGAGCGCGTCAGCTTTGCCTACGGCTCGGTGCCCGCGGTGGAAGACGTGTCGCTGTGTATTCACTACGGCGAACTGGCAGCCATCCTGGGGCCCAATGGGGGCGGTAAGAGCACGCTCATCAAGCTGGCCCTGGGCCTGCTCCAGCCCGACGCCGGCAAGGTTCGCCTGTTTGGGCGCGACGTGGCCGACTTCGACGACTGGCGCCGGGTGGGCTACATGCCGCAGGTCGTCGCCGGCGTCTGGCGGGATTTTCCAGCCACCGTCTCAGAGGTTGTGGCGCACGGCGCGCATAGCGGCGTGTCGCCGCTCGGGTTGTTTCGCCGCTCCGAACGGGCCGACGTGTTGGAGGCGCTGGCCGTCGCCGGCATGACGGCATTTCGCTCCAGGCGCCTGTCAGAGCTCTCGGTCGGGCAACAGCAGCGGGTGTTGCTGGCCAGGGCGCTGGTTCGGCAGCCGGAATTGCTGGTCCTTGACGAGCCGGCGGCCGGTGTTGACGTTTCGGGCGAGGAGCAGTTGTACGCGGTTCTGCGCGACATCAACCGCGAGCGCGGCATAGCCGTCATCATCGTCTCGCACGACATCGGCGCCATGCTGCGCGAGGCCAGCACCCTGGCCTGCATGGATCGCAGGCTGGTCCTGCACGGGCATCCGCACGACCTGACGCTGGACGAGCTTTCAACGCTGTATGGCGTCCCGGTTGACGTGCTCGTTCACGATGCCCTTCATGAGTTTGAGGGCGTGCTTCACCAGCACCGCTAGCCATGCCGGCCATCCTTCAGTACGAATTCATGCTGCGAGCCCTGGTGGGCGGGGCCCTGGTAGGCGTCCTGGCGCCGGTGCTGGGCACCTTTATCGTCCTGCGGCGCTTTTCGCTCATTGCCGAAACCCTGGCCCACGTGGCCCTCATGGGCGTGGCGATTGGAATGGCCACCAGGTTCCTGCCGTCGTTGGCGGCACTCATTGCGGCGTGTCTTGGCGCGATCCTGGTGGAGCAACTCCGGGCCCGCGGCCGGTTGCCCGGCGACGTGGCGATGGCGGTCGTGCTTTACGGCGCGTTGGCTTTCGCCATTGTGGTAATCGGACTCGCCGGTGGGTTCAATGTTGACCTCTTTTCCTTCCTCTTCGGTTCGATTCTGAGCGTGGCGCCGCTCGACCTGTGGCTGCTGGCGGGACTTACCGTGGTCGTCGTGCTCTTCGTCGGCGTATTCTTCGTCGACCTCGCCCAGATCGCTTTCGACGACGACCTGGCGAGAGTGAGCGGTGTGCGGACCGATCTGCTCAACCTTGGGTTGGCTGTGCTCACTGGCGCGACGATCACTCTGTCCATGCGGGTCGTGGGTGTGCTGCTGGTAGGCGCCATGCTTGTCGTGCCGGTGATGGTTGGGCTACGGGTCGCACGCGGTTTACGGGCCGCAATGGCCACGGCGGTCGTAGCTGGCGTGCTCAGCGCCCTTGCCGGACTGGCGTTTGCCTTCTATGGCGATGTATCGGCCGGCGGCGCCATCGTGTTGACCGCGCTGGCACTGTTGGTGCTGGCTCATGTCTGGATGGCCCTACGCCGCCTGCAGCGTGAGGCGCACGCGTAGGACCATTTCCGGGCGCCCGCCGCCCACGTCGATTCGCAGACGAGTCGTCCCAGCCCACCCGTGCGAGTACGCCGCGTGGCCGCCGCAATCTGCCCCCGAAACTGGCTGTGGCCGCCGCCGTTCCGCCCGCTGTCACGCTCCCAAATGCGGAGAGCCGACCCGGCCTAGGTGAGCGGGTCGGCTCTCAAATGCCAGGCGCCGTACGAGCCGCCTACATGGAGTCCGCCTCGGCCATGGAGCGTGCGACAAGGTGGTCCACATGGTGGTTTTCCTGCTCGCAGTCCGCTGCCGAGTGCTCCAGCTGCAATGTGATGTGCGTCAGGTCGTAACGCCTGGCGATCTTGCGCAGTTGGTTCAGCAGGTCGTCCGATTCTCCGGTGTAGGACGGGTCGACCAGCACGTGGGCGGTGAACGCGTTGTAGCCGGAGGTGATCGTCCAGGCGTGAACGTCGTGCACCAGCGTCACGCCTTCAACCTCCTCCATTTCGCTACACAGCTCGTACATATCCACGCTGTCCGGCGTGCCCTCCAGCAACACCTTGAAGACGCCCATGAAAAGGCCCCAGGAACTCTTCAGAATCAGTAGGCCTACGACGATGCTCAGGATCGGGTCGGCGATATACCACTCGAACGCCAGCACCAGGGCGCCGGAGATGATCACGCCGACGGATCCCAGCATGTCGGCCAGCACGTGCTGGTAGGCGCCCTCGACGTTCAGGCTCTCGCCGGCGGCGGCGTGAAGGATGTATGCCGCCACGATGTTCACGATCAGCCCAATGATCCCGACGGTGAACAGGATGCCCCCTTCCAGTTCCGGGGTCTCAAAGAATCGCTCGACGGCCTCAAAGAAGATCAGGCCGGCAATCAGCCAGAGGCTCAGCGTGTTCACGAGCGCCGCCAGCACCTCGGTGCGGTGGTAGCCAAAGGTCCGACCAACCGTCGCGGAGCGGCCCGACAGCCACATGGCAAACAGCGCCAGGGCAATGGCCGCGGAGTCCGTCAGCATGTGGCCGGCGTCCGCCAGCAGCGCCAGGCTGCCGGAGATGATGGACCCCACCACCTCCACGATCATGAAGCCGGTAATCAGCGACAGGGCGATGATCAGGCTGCGCTTGCTGGCTCCGCGCAGGTCGTGGTGGTGGTCGTGGCCGTGGCCATGGTGATGATGCCCGTGTCCATGTCCATGCCCATGTCCATGCCCATGTCCATGCCCGTGGTCGTGGTCGTGGTCGTGGTGGGCATGGTCGTGATCATGCCCGTGATCGTGCTCATGCTCGTGGTCATGCCCGTGCTCAGGCTTGTGGGCGTGCGCGTGGGCATGCTCATGCTCGTGATCGTGGTCGCAATGGGCATGATCGTGGTCATGGTCATGCCCGTGATCATGCTCACCGTGGGTGTGTTCATGATCGTGCCCCTCGTGCCCGTGGTCGTGGCCTGCGCGGTCACGAGGTCGCTCGGATGTCACTGCAACACCACCTCCCTCAATGCGAAAACGGCGGCCCCGCGCCTTGCGGGACCGCCAATTCGCGTTGCTAGCTGCTCAACTAACTGAATTGCACCCTCGAGGTGCCGGGCAGCTAAGCGGCGTGTGCTGCGTGGTGAGGGTCGCCCGGCGCGGCGCAGTGTTCCTCGCCGTGCTGGTGACAATGGTCGGTCCCGTGCTCATCAAGGTCTTCGTCGCCGCCGATCGCCACGCAAGCCTCGTCGCCGTGCGTGTGGCAGTGCCCCGGGCCGTGCTCGTGGCAGTGCACGCCGTTGTGCTCGTGGCAATGCTCGCCCTCGTGCTCGTGGCAATGGTCGGCCGCGTGGTCGTGGTCGTGATGGCTCATGGCCTGCCGCCTCCAGGACTTAACTGGCGCCGCGTCGCGCTGGATCATGGTACATGGTGCGCGCACTAGTCGACGAAGAGCAAGTAGCGTTCCAACTCGAAGTGCCACGCCATCGACGCCGATTGAAGTGGCGAGCCTCCGCTGCCTCACATACGTTCCGCCAAATGCACGGACGCGGCCAGGCAAACTGAGACACGGCCCCGGGAGATGACTCATGACCGAGAGATTGCGCGCCGGCATTGTCGGCCTCTCCGCGATCGCGTCGAAATTGCCGCAGCGCGCCGAACATGCCGGGATGGGGATTCGCCTGCCCGCTTCGCACGCCAGCGCCTACTACGCGGTGCCGGAGACGGAACTCGTCGCCGCCTGTGACCTGCGTCCCGAGCGCGCCGCGGCCTTCAAGCACCAGTGGTCGGAGCTGCTTCCGGATCTTCGCGTCTACCGCGACCATCGCGAAATGTTGGCGGCGGAGGACCTCGACCTCGTCAGCGTTGTCACCAGTGACCATGTGCACGCCCAGGTCGTGGTCGACGCGGCCGCGGCAGGAACCAGGGGAATCCTCTGCGAGAAGCCAATCGCCACCACGCTCGCCGACGCCGATCGCATGATCGCCGCCACCGAACAGGCGGGCATTCCCATGCTGGTCAATCACACCCGCCGCTGGATGTCGCCGTGGTTGCAGGTCGCTGCGCTGATCCGCGACGGAACCATTGGCAACGTGCAGCGCATCGTGGCCAGCCAGGGTGGACCACGCGCCATGCTGTTCCGCACCGGCACCCACATCTGCGACTCAATTGCCTGGTTTGCCGGCGCACAACCGCAGGCGGTATACGCGCTGCCCGAGCCCGGCCTGGAGGCCTACGGCCCGCGCTACGCCGGCGACGGCGGCCGCGATCCCGCTACCGACCCGGCCCTCAGCGTCGTGATTGAGTTCGAAAACGGCGTGCGCGCCTTCTGGAACATGTGCAAGACCATGCCGCAGGTGTTCGATATCGACATCTACGGTGAGCAGGGCTGCATCAGGGGCCGCACGTTTCCGGGCGACGAGATTTCCGTCACGATTGACATCGGGAATCATCGGCTGCTTGACGAACCGCTGGCTCGGGTGGAACACACCTCCGGCTGGTTTGCCGGCTGTGTGACGGAGCTCGTCGGCCTTGTCCGCCACGGCGGTCAGCCGTCGTCCGGAAGGCGCCAGGCCCGCACGGCCCTTGAAATCATGCTCGCCGCCCTTCAATCCCAGGCACAGGGCGGCGTGCGAGTCGGGTGGCCCATCGCCGACGCCTGACGCGGCCCCACCATCGTCAAGCGAGCCAGGGCTCGACGCTGGGAGAGCACCACGAGCGTTAATGGTCGCAGGTCGAAGTTTCACGCCAGGCCCGCGGCGCATTGGCAAGTGCCTGCCGACGGCCTGCGACTGCCGTTTTCCATGTCCAAAAAAAGTGTTGGCACGCTCGCACTTGTGGGGCAGACTGCGATGCCACGTGCCCGAGGTATCGGGAGGACACGGCTGCGGCGCTGCTGCGAGACCGTGACTCGGGCTGTTCGAACGGAGCGAGCGGCGGCTCACCAGCGCCGCGCCTTTGATTACCTTTTCCCAGCGGCGGCGTGTCGTTGCCATTGGTGCTGCCGCTCTGCTGATTCTCGGACTTCCAACCGTCGCCACCGCGGCAGGACCGACGGACTCGATCGTCCCGACGTCCGATGGGTCGCCCCTCGACGGAGAGGGCGTCGGAACCTGGCGTTGGACCCGAGCCTCGGGCTACGGCCCCCCGACGCACTGGGACTGCGGGCACGTCGAGAACGGTCGTTGTGTCGGCTACTTCGGGTTTCGCACGGCCTGGGGCTGGCGCTGCGATCCTGAAGCCAACCATGCGTGGGCAGTGCTGGACCGCGATCGGTCCTTCGGGGTTGCCCACCAATGGCTGCCGCTGGGGACCTGGGTTGAAATCCGGCTCGTCGAGTCTCAGCCAGCCACGGGCAAGTGGCTGGCGTCAGGACGCTCGGTTCTGGCGCCCGTGACCGACCGCGGTCCCTATGCGCCGTGGGGCGACGACGGCGGTTTCGACCTTCAGGCGCCGCTGGTGCAAGCCATGGACTGGTCCGTTGAACTCAGCTGGTACAAAGTCCGCGTGCTGGACATCCCGCGCTACTGTCCGGCTCAGGGCGCCGATATGCCGGACTGGCAACTGCTGATGAGCCAGATGGACGCCGACGACCCGCGCACCGCGGCCCTCTTTGCCGCCGCCACCGAATGGCTCGGCGCCTCGCTCCTTCCGCAGGGATAACCGCGACGACCCAGGTCACGGTCACCGCTTCCGGGCGTCAGGCAAGCGCGTCGAAATAGGTAAGGCCCTGCCCGAAGTTGTCCATGGCCACAACTTCGTCGCCGCGTAATCGCACCCGGATGTCGCGTGTGCGATGCCTGAGCGAGAGCTCGCTGGCTGGCAACTTGAGCCTGAAGGTGAGAGGCGTGCCGACCGACGGGTTCGCGAACAGCAGGTAGCGCCCCGTGCGCAGCGGTCGCTCAGCGCAGCCGGTAACTACTGGGTCGGGCGGATCCGCCCAGGCTGGAATCCGTACGAACAGCGGGCCCGGCTGTTTGAGGGTCACGACGAGTTCGGGCCCTGTGTAGGGCGAGTCGACCTTGATCTGGTCAGTCTCGTGGTCGAACAGCAAGTCGACCCGGTGTCCTGAGGCGTCCCGGCGCGTCGCCTCACGGTACGCCTCGCACAGTGAAGCCACCGCCCCGCCCACAATGTCCATGTTGAACGCGATACGCGGCAGTCCGACGGGGTGGTGCCCGTAGGGCGCCGGGGATCCAAAGCCGCCCCAATGCCGCTTCGCCACGTCGCGGCGCCCGTCCTCGCCGGTCGGATTGGCCGGATCCTCGATCCACGAGATGTCGCGCAACTGGCTGGGCAGCAAGTGGCCGCGCAGGATGCGCTCGGCGTCGTCGTAGGCCTCGGTGTAGCACCAACGACCCAGGATCAGGGCGGTTTCCAGGATGTCGCCCGTGTTGTTGGCCTCGCCGCGATCCGGCGGAGCGTCCGGCGCACTGCTCTCAATCACCCACCCCAGTTCGTCGCGGATTTCCCAGAGACCGCGCGAATAGAACGAATGCACCCGCTCCATCAGCGGCGCGTCGGTGAGCAGGTCGGCCAGCTGCGCCAGCGACGACATCACGCACGTCGTCGAGTGCGTGTGCTCGCCAAACCGATCCGTGTCGTAGCTCCCATCGGCCAGAAAGTACTCCTCGACAGCCTTCTCCTTCAGCAGGACCGCAAGCTCCAGCGCCGCTCCCGAACCCGTCGCCCGGTAGTACTTGACCAGTGGACCGATGGCCCGCCCCAGCCCGGTGATGAAGGTGCCCTGGTGGTGAAAGTTGATCCCGTGTACCCGCGCGATTCGATCCTCCACCCAACCCCGGTCCGGGTCCCACAGCCGGTTGATCGCGGCGATGCTGGCTTCCGCGACCTCGCGCGCCCGTTCGGAGTCGCGGAAGTGAGCCAGCGCGTAGAGCGCGTGAAAGCCCTCGCGCACGTTGTGCGGGCGAAAGTTCTCCAGGGGACCGTCGATCCGCTCACGGTTGAGCGGCAGCGCCAGCGGTCCGCCATACGAGAAGAACGCGGCCCGCGCGTGCTTCTCCACGGCCTCTTCGTCAATCGCAAATCCCAGCGACTCCGCCGTCAGCAGCGCGTTCAGGTGCCGGCCCGGCACGTGCGACTCCGAGTGCACCGAACTGAACGCCAAATGCGGGTCCGGCCAGACCTGCGATCCAAAGAATGGAACGTCGTTGTCGTCCGCGTTGAACACGCTGGCCATCGTCTGGCAACCCGCCCGAATGGCGCTGCCGATGTCGGTCGTATTGACGTCCCGCAGCTTCACGGCTTGCTGGTGGGGTTGCCGGACGGCGCGCGAGTATAGGCGCGCCAAATCGCCCGGCGTCGCATGTCGTGCCGTTGACGTATCGTTCGATTACGCCGTCAAACCGAAGCTGCATCCTCGGCGAAAGGACGAACAGGTGCCCACGCAATCCATCCTCTGGCGCAGTGGCCAGGACGGCTATCACACCTACCGGATCCCGGCGCTCGTGGTCACCACCGTCGGCACCGTGCTGGCCTTCTGCGAGGGCCGTCGAGACAGCCGGCACGACCACGGCGACATCAACCTCCTGGTTCGACGCAGCGAGGACAACGGCGAGTCCTGGTCGGAGCCACGCATCGCGGTAGCAGGCGGCGGTGAAACGGCAGGGAATCCCGCCCCCGTCGTCGATCGCACGACCGGCCGCGTGTGGCTGCCCTTCGTGCGCAACGATCCCTTGGGCACCGTCGAGCGCGTCGTGCGTCGAGAGTCCTGGCGGCACCCCTACATGACCTTCAGCGACGACGACGGACGCACCTGGGCCGACCCGATTGATGTGAAGGACCAGGTCATGGATCCGGCCTGGACCTGGTACGCCTTCGGCCCCGGACACTCCATTCAGCTGGCCTCGGGCCGTCTCGTGATCCCCTGCAACCACATGCCGCGCTCGGGGCGCTCGCGCGACGACGTGCCGTTCCGGTCCGTCGTGGTCTACAGCGACGACGCCGGATCGTCCTGGCACATCGGCGCCGCGGCCGCCGACGGTACCGACGAGTCCATAGCCGTCGAACTGGCCGACGGCTCGCTCTACCTCAACAGCCGCAACGAACTCGACACCAAGCGCCGCGTCGCCACCCGCAGCAGCGACGGCGGCCAGACCTTCGGCCCCAGCGAGATCGACCAGGCCCTGATCGAACCGCGCTGCCAGGCCAGCGCCCTGCGCCTGGACGACGCCCCCGGCGGCGGTTCCTGGGTAGTCTTCTCCAACCCGGCCAGCACCGTACGCGAACGCCTGACGGTGCGCTACAGCGCCGACGGCGCCCGAACCTGGAGCGCCGGTCGCGTGATCCACGCCGGCCCGTCGGCCTACTCCGACCTCTGCCACCTACCCGACGGCCGCCTCGGCTGCCTCTACGAATCCGGCGACACAGCCGCTTACGAACGCCTCACCTGGGCCCGCTTCGACCCGGCCTGGCTTACCGAGCCGGACGACTAAGTCTTCGGACTGGCAGGCGAGTCCTCGCATCGGCTTCCGGCCCAAGCGCCGGCAAACGCCGCCATCCGCGCGTCGCCTAGAGCTTCAACTCCGCCTTCAACTCGTCCCACGAGACACGCCCCGGCTCGCGCAACGCTGCCAGCGCATCAGCCAGGTCAATCTCGTCCTCAAGCCGTTCCAAGGCCTCGCGAGCTTCCGTGTCCGGCACGTCCTTGTCGTCAGTCATCGAATCTTCCCGGTGGATCAACCGTATTGTCACCTACGCACGCGGCGCCGCAATCGCGCAAGCGAGACGGAGCCAGCCCGATACTCGCCGAAACGCAGCCTGCCGTTCACGATGCCGGACCAGCGTTTCTTCGGACGGATCACGTCGACCTAGCAGGAACTTACACGCACCAACTGCTTCCCCGTATTGGCCCCGCTGAACAGCCCCACAAACGCCGCCGCCGCGTTTTCCAGCCCATCCACGATGCTCTCGCGGTAAACGATCTGCCCGCTCGTCACCCACGCCGTCAGCGCGGCCATCGCTTCGTCGTCATGCTCCGAAAAGTCGTTCACCAGGAAGCCCTGCATGCGCGCCCGCCGTCGGTGAAGCGTTCGCGAGTGCGGCGGAACCAGCGGCGGCTCGGCCGTGTGGTACTGCGCGATCGCACCGCACAGCGCGATACGCGCGTGCAGGTTGATCTGCCGCAGCATCGCTTCCAGGATCTCGCCGCCCACGTTCTCGAAAATCACGTCAATCCCATCCGGACAGGCCGCGGCCAGGTCGTTGTCCAGCGAGTCCGTGCGGTAGTTGACCGCCGCGTCGAACCCCAGGTCGTCAACGATGTGCCGGCACTTGGCCTCGGTGCCGCAGATGCCAACCACGCGGCAGCCCTTGATCTTGGCAATCTGCCCAACGGCGCTTCCAACGGCGCCGGCCGCGCCGGTCACCACCACGGTCTCGCCCGCTCGCGGCTGCCCAACCTCCAGCAAGCCGTAGTACGCCGTTAGGCCAGGCATTCCCAGCACGCCCAGCGCCGTGGAAAGAGGCGCGGCCTGGCGGTCTATCCGCTCCAGCTCGCACGTCGCGGCCGCCGCGTACTGCTGCCACCCAAAGTACCCCCGCACGGTCTCGCCCACCGGCATGGCCGGATCGCTCGAGGCCACCACCTCGCCCACGCCCTCGCCGATCATCACCTGCCCGATCGCCACCGGATCCCCGCGATGCGGCTGCTCCCACAAGCGCCCCCGCATGTACGGGTCCACCGAGATGAACTCCGTCCGCACCACCGCCTCGCCCGCCCCGGCCTCCGGCATCGGCGCCTCCCGCAGCCCAAAATCCTCCACCACCGGCACCCCCACCGGCCGCCGCGCCAGCACCACCTGCAAATTCGTCTCAGCTGTCACGTCGAGTCCTCAATTGATACGTACCTCCCCTGACTCGGCCACGGTATGAAGCAAGAGCACAATGTGCAACTCATACCTGACTGTATACTCTTGCCTCCAAGGGCGGCCAAGATCGTTGTGCTTTCGGCCAATCTTCGTGCAAGCCGCGAGTGGCCGAACACACAAGCATCCTCCGGTTAGCTTCGCTTGGTCCGCCCGAGCTCAGAGTTGACAGATTCAGGCTAGTGTCCTGGCTAAGCTGTAGCACAGGCGCTGACCTTACATAACATCGGGAGCCGTGTCGGAATGAAGGACGCACAGACCCCTAATCGCGCGAGCCTGCAATCTCTAGTTGAACACTTGAAGAATGGCCGATACGTCATACCTGACTTTCAACGAGAATTCGAGTGGGTGCCAGCAGACATTAATGCGCTGATGAGGTCAATATTTCTCGACTATTACATTGGAAGCCTCTTACTTTGGAGAAGCACAGACGAGAATCGAAGTGCGCTGGCCTGCGAGGAAATCTATGGTTACAAAGGGCACGGAAAGCCAGACTATATAGTCCTGGATGGACAGCAACGTCTGTCGGCAATGTACTATGCATTCATGGCTCCTGAGGTGTCGGCGCCAAACAGAGCTAGTCGCTTCCTGTTCTTTATCGATGTCGAGAAGTTTATGCAGGAGGCGTATGAAGATGCTTTTGTAAACGAGTGGACTCGCTACGGTGAATTCCTCCTGCGGAACGAAACCGAGCAGCATCGGCGACACAGATTCCCCCTCGCAGTCATAGGCAAGGGCGGGTATGAGGTGTTCAAGTGGGCTGATGGCTACAAGGACTATTGGAATCGACAGGCGACTATCGAGCATGAGGCAGGCGATCTCGTGCGTGCTAAAGCTGCGGAGGAATATGCGGAAAAGGCCGATGACTTCCGTGAGACCATTAACGACATCAACAGCAAATACCAAGTTGCCTATATAGAACTAGATAGAGAAATAGAACTAGACAAGGTGTGTGACATCTTTACTCAGATCAACAGTCGAGGAATCAGGCTGGATATCTTTGATCTCCTCAATGCTCTTCTTAAGCCGAAGGGAATCCAGCTGAAGCTGCTCTGGCGCGAGGCGGCACCCGGCTTAGAGTTTGTTGGGTCTCGCCGGCTAAATGTATACGCTCTTCAGGTAATGTCCTTGCTCAGGCAGAACTACTGTTCTCCGCGATACCTCTACTATTTGCTTCCGGGACAGAAGCGTACTTTTCGCAGGCCTGACGGCTCCTTGTTTCGCAAGTCAATAGTCAATGATGAGGAGGACTTTCGGTCCTTGTGGAACGAGGCTATAGCAGCACTTGAAGACGCGGTGGGGGTACTGAGCCACCCACAAGAGTATGGCGCTGTGTCGTCAGCCTATTTGCCATACGTAGCCATTCTCCCTGCTTTCGCGGCGCTATATGCTGAAGCGGGACGACAGACTCCGCAAAATCGCCTGAGCGCGCGCAGAAAGGTGCGGTCATGGTATTGGGCTAGCGTATTTACCAATAGGTATTCGGGCGCGGTCGACTCTACGAGTACGCGTGACTTCATTGATGTTAGTGCTTGGATGAAAGATGAGCTCAGGAAGCCTGGGGTGATTGATGAGTTTCAGGATGGATTTCGCAGTCTCGACTTGCGTCGCGAAGTCCGGCGGGGATCGTCAATCTACAACGGCATATTCAACTTGCTGGTCCTAAACGGCGCACGCGACTGGGCGGCGGACAGTGTGCCAAAGGCTTCGGAGTTAGATGACCATCACATCGTTCCTCAGAGTCGTGGTCGGAGTTTGGGTATCGGCCCCGAAGTGGACTCGGTCCTGAATCGGACACCACTGACCGCGGAGACAAACCGGGATTATATTAAGGGACGCCTGCCGAATGAATATTTGGCGGAGCTCATAGCCTCAAATGGCCTTGAGTCAATTCGGGCAATCCTCGATACCCATCTGATTTCTGGCGTTGCCTTAGAGATTCTCTTGCGAGATCCGTTCACGTCCGATGACTTCGAGCAGTTCTTAGGAGAGCGCGATCGTACGATTCGGGCAGCGATAGAAGAGCTGCTTGTCAAGGAGCGTCTGGATCTTTCTGCTCCGCTGCGTGAACTTGATGGAAGAATCGAGACGGTCGAACTGAAGCTTCGAGACTTGATTGCTCAGGAATGCAGCCTTTCTACGTTTCCAGAGCATGTCTCACAAAGAGCCAGAGCACGCATTCAACAATCAGCGCGAACGAACCCGGCGATTGATGCGGAAGAGTACACAAAGGACCTGGTGAAGGTCCTCGAGTTCTGTGATCTTCAGGAGCTGCAACAAGCAATTGTTAGCAGGTCAATGTGGCTGCCCTTCGAGACGAGATTCGGCACGAAGGAGATGCTCACCAGCCGGATCAATCAGATCGCCTCATTGCGAAATGCTATTCGCCACAGCCGAGCTGTTGACGAGATAACGCTCAAGGATGGCGAGGCCGGTCTCCTTTGGTTTCAGCAGGCTCTCAGCCAATAGGCAAGCCAATGTCCGATACTCTCAGCTCCCCGCACTAAGGCCTGCGGCGTGGCACATAGGGCTCGCGTTCCTCCCCGACGAAGCGGTTGTTCGCATCCTTCTTCCGTGGATCCGGCAGCGCATCCAGCCGGGCGCGCAGTTCGGCCAGGCGCTCCGCGTAGGCCGGGTGGTCGATCAGGTTGGTCGTCTCGTCGGGATCGCGCGCCAGGTCGAAGAGTTGCTCCGGGCAATCCGGTCCCAGTCCGGGCGTGCCCTCGTGGCCGTCGAACCGGAACAGCTTCATATCGCCGTGCTTCACCATCACCGACGGTCCGTTATGCACCGCCCACAGTTCGCTATAGACATCGTCCGGCCAGTCCTCGTCCTGGCCCTCCAGCAGCGGCGCAACCGAGCGGCCGTCCAGCCCTTCCGGGATTGGCACGTTGGCGATATCGCAAAGCGTCGGAAACAGGTCAACCAGCGAGACGTTGCGCTGAACGGTGGCCCCGCCGTTCGGGTACCGCTGCGGCCAGCGCACGGCGAACGGCACGCGCGCCGACCCCTCGAAGTACTGCTGCTTCTCCCACAGGCCCTTCTGCCCCAGCATCTCGCCGTGGTCCGACAGAAACACGATGGCAAAGTCGTCCAGCACGTCCAGTTCGCGCAGCTTGTCAATAACCCGGGCAAACTGCGCGTCCATCCACTCGATCATCCCGTAGTAGGCCGCCGTCGCGCGCTGCGCCTCGCGGTACGTCACGTCCGTTCCAACCTCCACCTTGAAGAAGTCCGGGCACTCGAAGTCCTCCGGCACGTCCTCCTCGTACGGCTTCACCCGGCGCAGGTAGTAGGCGAACAGGTCGTCCGGGCACTGGTACGGGTAGTGCGGCGACCACAGGCTCACCGCCAGCAGCAGCGGCGCCGGGTTGGTGCGGTCGTACGGCTCATTCACAAAGTGCTCGTCCAGGTACATCAGGGCGCCGTCGACCGAGTAGCGGTCGTGCTGCATCCAGTGCCCGCGCCCGGCCCGCGCGTACCTGACCTCCTGCTTCACCTTGTCCGGCCAGGAGCCCGTGCCCGGATCGCGCTCGATCAGCGCCTGGTGCTCCGGATCGTCGGCCGGCTCGTAGCCGTTGCGCCCCACGATGTCGCGCCCGATGCGCTGGTGCCAGCCGTGCATCTGGTCCGGCCCCACAAAGTGCATCTTGCCCGCGGCGCACGTCGTATAGCCGTAGCGCGAGAGGTGCCCCGGAATGGTCAACACCTCGCTCGGCATCGCGTCGCCGAAGTTCGCGCAACCGCAATTCCGGGGATAGAGCCCTGAAAGAAAGGCCTGTCGCGCCGGCACGCAGATGGGCGACGGCGTATAGGCGTTGCGGAAGTAGAAACCGCCCTCGATCATCCAGTCCAGCGTCGGCGTGCGGATATGCGGGTCGCCCTCGATCGGCATCACGTCGGGGCGGTGCTCGTCGTTGATCAGCATCAGGATGTGGGGCTTGCGTTCCGGCATGGCGTTCACTCAATCGACGCGAGCACGCGAGCCTACGCCATTCCACCCACCTCTTCCCAAGAGACACCTGCGCCCACCCCCCACCCTCCCCGAAGCAGCGGCCGCTCTCACCCCTCCCTGGGGCAAGCAACCGTGTTCGGTGTCAATCTGTTTGAAGGACGCCGTTCTTCACCCTCTCCGAGGGGAGAGGCAGATTCGGGCGTCTTCGGCCGAAATCGGTGAGGGGTCCTCGGGGCAACCACCTTTCGGGTTACGCAACTGTCTCCTCTCGGAGAGGGTTGCGGTCAGGGTCTTCCGGGCAACCTCTCCGGAGCTAAGCAAAGGTCGCCAGCTGAGGTCCGCTCAAAACTGCTGGCGGCTTCCCCACCGGTCGGTCACACTGCCCGCGACCGCCCCAAAGGGAATCAATCAAATGCCTTCAATGCGACCCAACCGCGTCAAGCACAAGCTCGCCGACGGAGAACTGGCCACCGGAATCATGGGCACCGGAATGACCGCCGACCTGATCGAGTGGCTGGGCCCGCTCGGCTTCGACTCCGTCTGGCTGGAAGGCGAACACGGCCCGCTCGACTACCGGGACATCCCCGACCAGTCGCGCGCCGCCGACCTCTGGGGCATGACCTCCATCGTCCGCGTCAACGAGAACCGCTACGGCCCCATCTACCGCGTGCTGGACCTCGGCGCCCAGGGCGTCTGCGTGCCGCACGTGGACACCCGCGACCAGGCCCAGGCCGTCGCCGACGCCTCCAAGTTCTATCCCGTCGGCAAGCGGGGCATGACCACCTCGCGCCAGGGCTACGGCGTCTCCGACTTCCTTGAGCGGGCCAACGATGAGTGCCTGGCCATCATCCTCATCGAGGACATCCTGGCCGTGAACAACCTGGACGAGATCCTGCAAGTCGAAGGCGTGGACATCTTCTACGTCGCGCCCGGCGACCTGGGTCAAAGCCTCGGCCACATGGACTCCACGCACCCCGAGGTTCAGGAAACGATCGACTGCGCGCTGGCGACCATCGTCGCCTCAGGCCGCCACGCCGGCACCCTGGTCACCTCCGCCAACGTCGAACGCTACGTCGACATGGGCGTCGGCTTCGTCACCACCGGCCTCAACGCCTGGATAGCCGAAGGTGCAAAGGACTTCCTGGCGAAACTGGGCCGCTAGGTCTCCATCGCGGCAGCGGTGTCGGCGCTCAGGTCTCTCAGCTGGGTCGGCCGTACGTAGATCTCCTCGATCAGCGTGCGGCCGGGCATGCAGGCGCAGAGGCGGACGATCTCGGCCAGGTCTTCGGAGTGCATCATCGTCGCTCGCGCCTCGGCGTCAGGCACCAGCTTGCGGCGTTCCAGGATCGGGGTGTCGACCTCGCCCGGGAAGATCGTGCAGGCCCGCAGCCCGTGGCTACGCAGCTCGTTGTTGACGCTCTTCATCACGCTCGCCACCGCCGCCTTGGCCGCGCCATAGGCAACCCCGGCCATGGGGCTTGACGTGACGGCCGCGTACGACGAGATGGTGATAACGGTCCCGCTGCCCCGCTCCAGCATTCCGGGCAACGCCGCCTGCGTCAGCACCAGCGGAGCCGTCACGTTCAGCCGCTGCACGCCCTCGAAGTCGTCCGGTTCGATCCTGCGCACGGTGCGCGACCTGCTGCCCCCGCCCGCGTTGTTCACCAGCACGTCCAGCCGCCCGAACTCAGCCTCCGTCTGGGCCACAACCTCGCGCGCCGCGCCGGGATCGGTAATGTCGGCCGAAAGCGCGAGCGCCCTGCCGCCCCCATCTCGAATTACGGCCGCCGTCTCATCCAGCAACCCCTGCCTCCGCCCAACCAACGCCACCGCCGCCCCTTCCCCCGCCAGCGCAATCGCACTGGCCCGCCCAATCCCGGTTCCCGCACCCGTAACCAATGCGACCTGACCATCGAGCTGTTGCATCTGGCGTCTGCCTTTCGGGTCTGCCGGCTTCCCCGCCGGCCGCGGCTCTGGCTTCCGGATCTCGCTCAGGAATCCGTCACGGCGGCGATGTCCGCGCTTACGTCGCGCAGCTGGGTCGGACGCACGTAAACCTCTTCAATCAGCGTTCGGCCCGGCATACAGGCGCAGAGGCGAACGATGTCGGCGATGTCCTCCGGCAACATCATTGTTGCGCGCGCCGCGGCATCGGGCACCAGGGCGCGAGTCTCCAGGACCGGCGTATCGGCCTCGCCCGGGTAAATCGTGCACGCTCGGATTCCGCGCCCCCGCAGTTCGTTGTTGAGGCTCCGCATCACGCTGCCAACGGACGCCTTTGCAGCGCCGTACGCCACGCCCGACATGGGCGTGCAGATCACCGCCGCGAACGATGAGATCGTGATCACCGTGCCCACGCCGCGAGCCAGCATCCCCGGCAACGCGGCCTGGGTCAAAACGAGCGGAGCGGTCGCATTAAGCCGATGCACGGCCTCGAAATCGTCGGACTCGATCGTGCGCACGCTGCGCGACCGGCTGGGGCCGCCCGCGTTGTTGACCAGGATGTCCAGCCGGCCGAACTCGGACTCCGTCCGGGCCACCTCCGCCCGCGACGCATCCGCGTCGGTGACATCCGCTGCCGCCACCAGCGCCGTCCCGCCGGCACCTCGAATCGCCCTCGCCGTAGCATCCAGCAGGTGCTCACGCCGCCCAACCAACGCCACCGCCGCGCCTTCCTCGGCCAGCGCAATCGCACTCGCCCGCCCAATCCCCGTCCCCGCCCCCGTCACCAGCGCCACCCGACCATCTAGCCGTCCCACCGGCCCACCTGCCCTTCCCGGCTGCTGGTTTCAGGGTATCGAGTCACAGCCACGTCCCGTGCCCCCCGCCGCCCGGCGACCTCGATCACCTCCATCGTGTCACCCACCCCCACCCCGTTCCTGGTGAGCCGATGCGCAGTCCCCGCAGCACCGTGTCAAACCCCGCGCCCCGGCACCCAGCCCTTCCCTTCCTCGAAGCGGCGCCCCGCCCCGTCGTCTTCCGCACAACCCGCTCAGTGCACCCCACGTCCCTCGTGAGCCGGCCGCCGCCGGCGCGATGGGGGCGTTACCCCGTGGCCAACAATCATCACCCCATGTCCGGGCCATGCGTCGGCCGGCTCGGCGTCGGCGGTGAGCTTGACGACCTCTCGAATGCGCCGCAAAAAAGGAGGCTCGAGCATCCCGACGGCCGCTACACGTCCTCGGGCTCGGCAATCAGGTCGGCGACGTCCCACGGCGAGTGAAATCGCACGTCGCGGTGTTACGGCTTGGACGGATTGGGGATAACGCGCGGAAACGCATCGACTGTCAGGCCTGATAGCCTCCGCCCGCGCACAGGTGAACGCGTTCTGCCCGTCGAAGACGACCGTCGCTCGTTCGGGCAAGTCCCGGAATCAACAAGACCCCGCCAGTTCACCGCACGAATCGACCATGGACGGCGGGGAGCATTTCCCAGGCGTAACGACCTCTTTTCCTCTCCCGTCAATCCCCGATGCCACGACCGAAGACTTGGTTGACGGTGATCGCCACGCAAGCCGCGCCGCCTCCGCCATCCCTGCCAGCGTTGCCAGCAACGCCTGCACTGCCAGCATTGCTAGCGGTGAAATCGTTGCCGTCGCCCGCCATCCTCGCTACCGCTTCACCCTGCATCCCCAGCCACCGCTGCATCCAGCCAGTCCACAAACGCCCGCGGTCCAAGAATCCTCACGCCTTGGTACTCGCCCAGATTGCGAAGCTGCCGATCACCCGTGACGAGATAGCTCGCCTCGCCGGCGATCGCCGTGGCCACGATCAGGTCATCGGCCGGCGTCGTAGCCACGCCTCGCACGTCGGCCGACTCAGTCACCAGGTGCGCCTCTGTCCGCGCGATATTCAGCGGCCGTCAACTCGGGAGCCAATGCGCTCCCTCACGGCAGCGGCGGGGACTGCAGGCACACTGCCCCAACGCGCACCTGGATTGCCCACGGTCATTGCATCGGGCGAAGCTTCGCGCTCTCAGCAGACCGCCCGTGGCGGCGCACCGCCCCGCGTCGATTCTCGGCTCGCACTTCGGCGACCGCTTGAGCTACGGCTTCCTCGATCTGCTCGGGAGTCTGGCCTCGAAAGGCCCTGCCGAACCGATCCAGAATCTCAAAGTCTCGCTCCCGCTTCGCATCCAATTCAGCCAGCCGTTCAATGTCATTCGCTGACACGATGCCCGCCACCGGGATCCCGTGCTTCTCCACCACAAACCGGACCTCGCCGCTGAACGCCCGGTTAACTATCTTGCTCCAATCCCGCTTCGCCCGCGACGCCGCCACCCGCTCCGTCACCGCCTCACGCCCGCGCATATCACCCCGTTCCGACCCATTTAGCCCATTATAGCCCCAAACAATCGCAATCCACCGCCATCTCCTCTGCGAGCGTCACAACCGACCCCCGCCCCGGAAAACTGGACACCGCCCCCGCCAAACTGGACACATTGCCCCCGAAATTGGACACATTTGCCCCAAAACTGGACACATTGGCCCGACAGAGTGGACACATCCCCGTCATCCCGTCGTCCCCGAAGACTTGTCCTGAGCTAGCCGAAGAGCCTGCCCAGAGCTTGCCGAAGGGGGCCCGTCCTGAGCCTGTCGAACCACACTCCGGCCCCACCCAACCCACCAAGGCAATCCCCCTTCTTCTCCGGTCTCCCTTCTCTCCCCTTGTATGTTCCCGAAGCCTTGGATTTCCCAGGGTGACAGTGCACGGGCCGGGACAGACCGATCTCCCCTTGGTCGTGAGAGACCGTGAGAGAGCAGGGTCGTCCCGGCCCTGGCGCTGGCGCAGAGCCCGAACAGGTGCCGGGGCCGTGATCCTCACGAGCCCGAATCTGCAAGGCAGGGCGCGTCGCCAGCGTGGCCGGAGGGTACCCAATGGCGACCGCAAGAGACGTCGGTATCGGGATCGATGTGGCTAAGGCCCAGGTGGACATCGCAGTCGAGCCCACCGGCGCGACCTGGACGGTGCCCCGCTCGCGCGGCGGCCTGCGGCGGTTGCAGGAGCAGCTCCAGGCGCTCCGGCCGAGCCGCATCGTGGTGGAAGCCAGCGGCGGCTACGAGCGGCTCGTGGTGGCGACCCTGGCCGCGGCCGGCCTGCCGGTGGTGCGCGTCAATCCGCGCCAGACCCACGACTTCGCCCGCGCCCTGGGCCGACTGGCCAAGACCGACCGGCTGGACGCCCAGGTCCTGGCCCGCTTCGCCGCCGAGGTGCGGCCGCCGCTGCGCCCCCAGCCCAGCGCCGTGGTCGAGGACCTGCAGATCTTGAGCCGCCGGCGCCGCCAACTGGTGGCGGATCGCGCGGCCGACCAGCAGCGGCGCCGCCACGCCCCCAGCCACCTGGAGCTGGGCTTCGACCCCGTGGCCGCCGCGCGGACGGCGGCCCTGGCCCAGGT
>JAPPFO010000078.1 GCA_028875175.1 Chloroflexota bacterium
GCGTGCCGGCCACGACGCATGACTTCCGGCACCTGAAGGCAACATCGCTGCTGAATCGCGGGGCAAACCTGTCGGAGGTCCAGGACATCCTGGGGCATGCCTCGCCGGATACGACCAAGCGCATCTACGCGCACTACGAGACGGCCAGGTTGCGCGAGGCGTTCGATCGATATAGCCCGTCCGTGGAAGAAGCCGCAGCAGCGGCGCGCAAGGGCCGCTCGCCGGTGGGGTCACGGTAAGGCGCGATGGCCACCGAGCATCAGCGCCACGTCAGCGGCCTGACCACCACCGCCCAGGTAACGCCTGGTGCGATCTGGTTGTGCCGGGTGTGTCACCGAACCAACGCGCGAGGGTGGCAGGTGTGCCGGTTGTGCGGCGCGGAGCGCCCGGCGCGTCACGCTTGGATGAAGACGCGAGTGTTTCGTTTGCTGGCGATTCTGCTGGCAGCCGTCGGCAGCGGGGCGATCGGGGTGGTGGTGCTGAGTGCGTGGGGAGCGGTGGTCAGCGGACCCTGGGTGGTTCCGGCCATTGCGATCTGGGTGCTTGGATGCCTGGCGGTCCTGGTCGTTGTATCGATGAGGCGGGCGTTGAGCGGCGGTTAGTGGTCACCGAATAGCTGACTTAGCGAGTTCAGCGCGGCCGCGCGCAGGTTGTCGCCGCTGACGGGATCCCAGGCCGCGTGGTGGCCGTACCAACGATGCGCATCGTCGACCTCGTAGCCGCCGGTGGCCATGGCACGGCGGGTGGGGGTGTATCCGACGAGGCCGTTGCTCCAGCCGGCGATCATTAGCTCAGGCGACGTGGTCTGCGTTCGGAGGGCGCGGCCGTCTTCCGAAAAGAACTCGGATGGGATGGCAACCAGAGCAACGTCACCGATCCGCAGGGCCTGGATGTCGACGGAGAGGTCGGGGCCGTCGGATGGCTTCCAGTCAAGGACACGCCGGGCGAAGTCGACCTGGTGCCACTGGATGCGCAGGCGTTGCGCGGTTCCGGTTGTGGACTCGAGGGCGTGCTGACCCTCGGCGAGGATTCGCCGGGCTTCTGCCTGGCTGATTGGTTCGGCGTAGTTGAGGTCGGCTGGCGCGGAGGCACTGCCCGCGCACGTCGTGGAGGACTGGCGCAGCTGCGAACGGAGTTGCAGGACCGTGCGGCCGAGGGCGACGCCGTGATGGCGGGCGTTGGAGACGCTGCGGTAGCCGGCGCCGTCGAAGCGCTGATTGACATCGCCGCCGGCGCCGTTGACGTACAGGCAGGGCGCACCGGTGACCTCGCTGACGGTGCGACGCATGTGGCCGGGGTAGTCGGAGGTGCTGACGCATTCGCGTGAGCCGGTGGGGTGGCAGCTGTAGTTGACCAGGGTGACGACGGGATTGCCGTCGGCCCCGCGAAACTCGGCCACGACGACAGCCGAGTCGATGTCGTCGATGTGGCCGTCCTCGGGTCCGCCGGGGCGGAAGGCGGCCGAGCGGCGATTCGCGCCGACGTACGACTCGCCGCGGGCCAGCCACAGGTCGGCCGTGACCAGGCGGCTCAGCGCCGCAACAGCCGCGTCAACTGCAGCTTCTTCGACGGAGTTCAGGTAGTCGGGATCTTTCTCACCCATCCCTGGGAGCACGCCGGTTTCGGGACCGCCGTGGGTGTGGGTGCAGGTCCACATCTGGTTCGCACCCGGCACGCCGGCGGCTGCCGTCGTACTGGCGCGGAGGTCGGCCAGGTGCTCGGTGGTGAAACCGATCAGGTCGAAGCTGAAGAGCAGCAATGTCCGATCGCCGTCGGAGGCGGCGAGGACGCCGACCTCCAGCGGTTCAAGAGAGCCAAGGCTGGCGCCGAAGCGGAAGCCGAAGCCGCTGAGGTCGATGCCGGGCGGTGGGGTGATGTCACGGCGGGCGAATCCGACCCGGAGCTGGCTGGTCATGGCGAGGTCGCCGTTTCAACCCGGTAGGAGTCGAATCGCCCGGCCAGGGCAGCCGGCACGGCGCCGCGAAGGCGGGTTCCGGACTGGCCGAAGGACTCGTCCTGGACGTTTCCATGCTCGTGGAAGAGGGCCACGAGACGGCTGTCGTCGTAGGGAATCTCGACCTCGAGCTCGACCGTGCTGACCCTGTGGATATCGGCCAGCCGCTGAAGAAGGTCGTCGATGCCCTCGCCGGTGGTCGCCGAGACGGCCACGGCGTTGGGGTACTCGGCAAGGTCGGGCGCTGGCGCCATGTCGACCTTGTTGAGCGCCGTGACGATTGGTCGGCGGCCGGCGCCAATCTCGCGAAGCGTGTCGTGAACGACCTCGACCTGACGGTCGAACGCGGGGTTGGCCAGGTCGACGACGTGGACGAGGATGTCGGCCTCGAGCGCCTCCTCAAGGGTGCCCCGAAAGGCCTGGACGAGGCGGGTGGGCAGGCGCTGGATGAAACCGACCGTGTCGGTTACCAGGATCGCGCCGCCACCCGGCAGGTCGACGCTGCGGGTGGTGGGATCCAGCGTGGCGAAGAGGCGGTCTTCGGTGAGGACGCCGGCACCTGTGAGGGCGTTGAGGAGGCTGCTCTTGCCAGCGTTGGTGTAGCCGACCAGAGCCGCCGTGAGGAAGCCGGACTCGCGCCGGCGGGCGCGGCCCCTGGCGCGGCGAGCGCGTACAGCGTCCAGCCGCTTGTCCAGCATGGCCATGCGGCCGCGATAGAGGCGGCGGTCGGTTTCGATCTGCGTTTCGCCAGGACCGCGGAAGGGTCCGACGCCACCGCGCTGTCGCGAAAACTGGACCCAGAGTTCGGAGAGCCTGGGTAACAGGTATTCCAACTGGGCGCGTTCGACCTGGAGGTGGCCCTCCACGGTGCGGGCGCGGGCGGCGAAGATGTCGAGGATGACGCCGGTGCGGTCGAGGACCTTGCCCTTGAAGGCGTTTTCGACGTTGCGCTGCTGGCGGGGCCTGAGGTCGGCGTCGATCACCAGGACATCGGCGTCGTGGGCGCGGGCCAATGAGATCGCTTCGTCGAGTTGGCCGCTGCCCATGAGGGTGGCGGCCACGGGTCGGCGGATGCGGAGGAGGGTCCGTCCGACGACAGCCGCGCCTGCGGTTTCGACGAGTTGGGCCAACTCGTCGAGGGAGGCATCGGCGGGCCAGTCGCCGAGTTCGGGTAGGCCTTCGAGGCCGACCAGGAAGGCGCGTTCGGGGCGCGCATCGAGCAGCCGTCCGGATACATCCGTGTCGGACGGACCGGTTTGGGGGCGGCCGTTAGAAGCTGACAGAGGCAATGCGCTCCAGCGCTTCGTCGAGCCGGTCGTCGGGAGTCGTGAGCGAAATGCGGAAGTGGCCTTCGCCGTACGTTCCGAAGCCGACGCCGGGGGTAACAATCACGCCAACTTCGTCGATCAGGCGAGTGGCGAATTCGACGGAGGACATTCCGCCGGGGGTGGGGCTCCAGAGATAGAGGCTGGCCTTAGGGACCTCAGGCGCGACGCCCACGTTGCGCAGGGCGCTGACGACGCGGTCGCGGCGATCCTGGAGATGGGCGTTGCGGGAATCAATCCAGTCCTGGTCGACATCCAGGGCGGCGATGCCGGCGTGCTGGACGGCCTGGAAGATGCCGGAGTCGACGTTGGTCTTGACGCGCCCCAAGGCTTCGACCACCTCGGCGTTGCCGGCCATCCAGCCGATGCGCCAGCCGGTCATGTTGTAGGTCTTGGAGAGGGAGTGGAACTCGACGGCGACGTCGCGGGCTTCGGGGATCTCGAGGATGCTGCGGCAGCGGTAGCCATCGAAGACGACCTCGGAGTAGGCGGCGTCCTGGGCCAGGACGACGTTGTTGGCGCGGGCGAACTCGACGGCCTCTTCAAAGAACTCGAAGGGGGCGACGGCGGCGGTGGGGTTGCCGGGGTAGCAGAGCCAGAGCAGGCGGGCGTTGGCGAGCGCGTCGGCGGGCACGTCGTTCAGGTCGGGAATCCAACCGCGCTCGGAGGTGAGGGGGAGGGAGTGGGACGTGCCACCCGCGAGCATGGTGCCGATGGCGTAGACGGGGTAGCCGGGGTCGGTCATCAGGACGGTGTCGCCGGGGTTGACGAGGGCCAGGGGCAGGTGGGCGATGCCTTCCTTGGAGCCGATGAGGGGGACGATTTCGGTGGCGGGATCCAAGTCGACCTGAAAGCGGCGGGCGTACCAGGCGGCGATGGCTTCGCGGAGTTCGTCGAGGCCGTAGTACTCGGGGTAGCGGTGGTTGACGGGGTCGCGGGCGGCGCGGTCCAAGGCATCGAGGATGGGTTCGGGGGTGGGCAAATCCGGGTCACCGATGCCGAGGCTGATGACGTCAACGCCTTCGGCGCGCCTGGCGTCGCGGAGCTTGTCGAGCTCGGCGAAGAGGTAGGGCGGAAGGTTGGAGATTCGGTCGGCGAACTGGATGCTCACGTCAGAGGGCCTCCGCAGCGTTGCTGGTGGGCCACGCGCCTTCGAAGACGGTGGCCGCCGGTCCACGCAGGATCAGTTCGTGGCCCGGACCGTCCCAAACGACCCGCAGCCTACCGCCCGGCATGTCCAGATCAACGGCGCCGGGGTCAATGCGGCCCTCGAGCACGGCCACGGCCACGGAGGCCGACGCGCCGGTGCCGCAGGCCAGGGTGATGCCGGCGCCGCGTTCCCAGACGCGTACCTTGAGGTGTTCGGGGGCGAGGACCTGGACGATCTCGAAGTTGACGCGTTCGGGGAATGTCGGGTCGTGTTCGACGAGGGGGCCGATGTGTTCGAGTGGGAAGTCGTCGACAGAGTCCTGGAAGGAGACGGCGTGGGGGTTGCCCATGGAGACGCCGGTGACGGTGAGTTGCACGCCGTTCGCGTTGAGGGTGGTACGGCTGTCGGGGCCATTGGCCAACATGGGGATGTTGGGAGGGTCGAAGTCGGGGATGCCCATGCCGACGGCGGCCTGGAAGGCGCCGTTGACGTAGCCGGCAACCTGCAGGGGGCGGGGGCCGCCGGCGGTCTCGACGGTGACGGGGCCGGCGGAGAGCTCGCCGTGGTCGTAGAGCCACTTGGCGAAGCAGCGGATGCCGTTGCCGCACATCTGGGCGAGGGAGCCGTCGGAGTTCCAGATTTCCATGTGGTAGGGGTGGGATGCGCCGTCGCGGACGACGAGGAGCTGGTCGAAGCCGACCCCCAGGTGGCGGTCGCCGATGGCGCGGGCGACGGGGCCGAGGTCGGCGGGGAGGTCGCGGCGGCCGTCGAGGAGGACGAAGTCGTTGCCGGCGCCGTGCATCTTGGTGAAGGAGAGGGTCATGTTGGGCGGGTGGTGATGGAGGTCGGCTGGGATCGTGTCAGCGTACTTGGTGGCGGGGTGGGCGTGGGGGTTTCGCGCACGTAAGAGTTTTTTCCAAAAAACTCTTGAGGTGCGGCGGGGCGCATTTCGGCCGGCAAACGGCGACCAGGAACGGACGCTTGCGGGGGGCGGGGCGTCACGGCGACGAGCAGGGAGCGATAGGGCAAGTGTGAGCGGTGGAGCGAAGCGAGCATGAAGCGATGAGGGTCCTTTCCAGGAGACCTCCGGGGCCACAGCGAGGCGTCGGCGGGCGAGGGGGCGGCGACGCGAGTCATCGAATGGCTTGGAGGCATCCAGAAGTGAGCTTGCGGAGATATCGGGTCTATTGTACACTAACCGTAGACGTATCACAATTTAACCATCCGCGGGCAGTCGGCGAGGGCTGCCGGCCGAGAACTTTGGGTAACCCCCGAGCGGTTGCCCGGAAGACCCTCACGCCAACCCTCTCCCTGTCCAGACCGGAGACATGGTAGACAGGTGTTCGGAGACATGGTGAACACCTC
>JAPPFO010000135.1 GCA_028875175.1 Chloroflexota bacterium
CGATGATCTCCGGAATCATGAAGGGTGAAATGCGCGAGGGGCCGCGGTCACGCAGGGTGTGGACTTGCTGTTCCAGCACCAGCAGACCACCGATGCCGCTGCCGATGAAGCAGCCGATGCCGTCGCGGTTGTCGTCGGAGATTTCCAGGCCCGCGTCGGCAACGGCGTCGCGCGCAGCGATGATCGCAAACTGGGCAAAGCGGTCCGTGCGGCGGGCCAGTCGCCGCCCAAGCAGCGCATTCGGATCCCAGTCCTTGACCTCGCCCGCGATCCGGCAGCTGAAGCCGGTCGTGTCGAACGAGGTAATCGGCCCGATGCCGTTCTGGCCCTCCAGCGTCGCGCGCCAGGTGTCGTCGACGGTCGCCCCAAGCGGCGTGATAGCGCCGATCCCCGTGACGACAACCCGCCTCGACATGCAGTCCCCAATCACCGAAAGCCGCCAGGCGGCCAACATTCCGCGCGGCCCAAACGAGTGTATCAACGCAGCGTCTGACACCCATCAGGCGACAATCTCCCGCACCGTGGCTTGCCTGGACGGTCGAAGTCGCGTTAGCAGGCGGTTCGCGGCTATGCTCGCCGGCGGACGCCGATGGGCGTCCCAAACTACCCGGAGCCTGGCGTGAGCCGTGCAGCGACGTTCAGCGGCTGGGGGATGTGCGTTCCGCAGCAAGTCCGCAGCAACGCAGAGTTGGAGCAGATGGTCTCCACCTCAGACGAGTGGATCGTGTCGCGCACGGGCATCCGGGAGCGACGGATCGCCAGCGACGACGAGTCCACCTTCACCCTGGCGCGTGACGCCGCCAAGCAGGCGTTGCAGGTGGCCGACGTGCATCCGAACGACATCGACCTGGTGGTGGTGGCCACGCTGACGCCGGAGTACGGGTTTCCGGCGACGGCCAGCCTTGTGCAGGACACGCTAGGCGCGACGCGGGCGGGCGCGTTCGACATCAACGCCGCCTGCGCGGGCTTCGTCTACGGCGTGGCGGTGGCGCGCAGCATGATCGAATCAGGCACGCACGACACGATCCTGCTGATCGGGGCCGACACGATGTCGCGGGTCGTGGATTGGACCGATCGGTCCACCTGCGTGCTCTTCGGCGATGGCGCGGGGGCGGTGGTGATGCAGGCCACGGACGGGCCGGGCGGCATCTTCAGCACCGTGCTGGGATCGGACGGGGCCGGCGCGCCGCTGCTGATCCAGCCGGCCGGGGGCAGTCATCAGCCGGCCACGGTGGACACGATCGAGTCGGGCGCGCACTACCTGCAAATGAATGGGCGCGAGGTGTACAAGTTCGCGGTCACCGCCACGGCCGAGGCGGCGCGTCAAACGATGCAGGGCACCGGCCTGGGTCCGGACGACGTGGACCTGTTCATTCCGCACCAGGCCAACCTGCGCATCATCAAGTCGGCGGCGCGCGGCGCGGGCATCCCCATGGAACGGGTGTTCGTGAACGCGGACCGCTACGGCAACACCTCGGCGGGATCCATCCCCATCGCGCTGTGTGAAGCGCTGGAGGCCGGCCGGATCCAGGCGGGCGACCGGGTGGTCATGGTCGGCTTCGGCGCGGGGCTGGCCTGGGCAGCCGCCGGGATCGAGTGGACCGCGGCAACCGTGAAGCTCAAGGCCGTGACAGCCGCCGCGGCAAGCGCGGGTTAGCTTCAGAATTCGCGGAGTCGATCCGCCAAGTCCAGAAACGAAGTAGAGCCACAGCGTCCGGCGTCTTCGTCGGTGTGAACGAGGTCTCGGGTTTACGTCCGGATGTGAGCTCCCATCAGATTGACCGGGTCTGGGACACGTTTGCAGCCACCGGTGTCGCGAATGCGGTCAGCGATCACTGTGCATAACGAGCCAGGCCGGCACGCAGACGCCCGGGGTCGGATCGACCAGGCGCCACGAGGTAATTCAGAGGTCGCGTCGGACGGAAAATAATTCGCTTCTGAGTATTTCGGTGCCGCATGCCAATTTGGCGGACGGCGTGGAGCGGATGCGGCGCGTGGAGGGGGAGGTATTCGACATGGGTACGAACTCGCATATGACCCGGCGCCGGTTGCTGCGAACCGCCAGTGGACTGGGCATTAGCGTGGCGGGCATCGCGGCGCTTGCGGCCTGCGGCGAGGCTGAGCCGAAGGTCATTACCAAGGAAGTCCCGGTCGAACGAGTAGTGGTGAAGGAAGTCCCGGTCGAGAAGATCGTCACTCAGCAGGTCGAGAGAATCGTGACCCAACAGGTAGTGAACGTCGTGCGCGAGGAAGTTCCAGTCGAGAAGGTGGTTGAGGTCAAGCAGGTTGTCGAGGTCCCGGTCGAAAAGGTTGTCGAAAAGGTCGTCACCAAGGAAGTAGAAAAAGTCGTCGAGAAAGTCATCGAGGTCGAGGCGCAGCTTCCGCCCGTGACCGTGGTATTCGTACACGACCACACGTCGGGTCCGCGCGGCGCCGCGATGGGATGGGGTCTGGATCGATTTGCGCAGACGGTGCCCCACATCAATATCAAGCTTGTGCCTCAGCCTCACACCTACGAGGAGTCCTTCAGTATTCAAATGGTCGCCGGCACGGCGGGTGAACTAGCGCTCTTGTCCGGATGGTTCAAGTCGCGCTTCCAGGCGTCAGGCGGCTTCATGCAGATCGATGATGTCGTTCGCAAGTTCGACACGTTCAATCCGCACGACTATTACTTCTACCCGGATACGAACGATCTGACGTTTACCGATACCTTGCCCATTGGGCACCTGGATGGCCTTCGAGGCCCCATGTTCGGTCTGCCCTACCAGGGCAATCTGAATACTCAGATCATCAACCTTGACATCATGGAGCAGGCCGGCATCGAGTGGCCGACGCCGGGTCGGTGGGGTATCCAGACAGAATTCCTGGAGGCACTCGGAAAGGCGACCGACCCCGAAGCGCAGCAGTGGGGGCTTCTGGCGAACGGGAGCTGGTACGGGATGTGGAACTCGTGGGGATGGGCGCTGGCCGACGATCCCAATCTGCATTACCGATCGGCGGACGGCTTGCGGACAACGATGTGGGACAGCGGCGCTGACGCCGGGATCCGCCTTGTCAATGACCTGATTCAAACACATGGCGTGGCGCCGCCGGTTTCCGAGACGAGGGAGCTGGCGGGTGAGTTCGGCGATCCGTTCTCCGCCGGACGCGTGATGGTCAGGTCGGCGGGATCGGTTGGCACCTTTGCGACGCGGATCAAGGACCGGTTTCGGTGGTCGCGAATGCCAACGGTCGAAGGTCCGCGCGGACCCGCGCCATACGCTATGACCATGCAGCCGCACCTCGTGACGAATTCCGCCGAGACGCGCGGCAACCTGGAAGCGTGTGTGGAGGTCTGCTTGTTCTTTGCGGGCCGGGAAGTCCAGGGACGAGTCGCTATCGACCGGGGATCGGTGCCAATCCGGAAAGACGTCCTCGCATCGCCGGAGTACGCGGCGGGACCGCCGGAGAACCACGGCATGATGAAGGACTTCTTCGAGCAGCCGGACGCGCGCTCGGCGCAGATGGCGCATCCCGCGTGGCGGGACTGGCAGAGCGGCGGAAGTCCGCGCATCCAGAATCTGTCGGCAATCCTGCTCGGCGAGTTCAGCATTGACGATGGCATCGAGCAGACGCTGAAATCGGCAGATCGTGCCCTCGAACAGTCCCACGAGTCGTGGCAAGAACTTCGAAACTGGTGGCAGGAGCGCCCGAATCCGATCAAGCCAGGGGTGTTTGGCTAGCGCAGGTCGACGGACGCCCAGTTCCGGTCATCGTGCAACGGGCGTGACGTGAGCCGCTGCAGTGATCGCGCGGTTGCGGCAGCGAATAAGCTGGTCCGGATGAATGATCCTGGACGACTAGGTTTCCGATGGCGTCCGCGCGGACTCCGTCGACAGGCCTGAGATAGCTGCATGTCAGACGATCCGTTGACCGCCGCTCCGCGCAGGCCGCCAAACATCCTGTGGTTCTGCACCGACCATCAACGGTTCGACACGGTGGCGGCCCTGGGAAACCCGGAGATTCGGACGCCGTACCTTGACGCGCTGGTCCGGCAGGGCGCGGCGTTCACGCATGCGTATTGCCAGAGCCCATTGTGCTGTCCGAGTCGAGCGAGCTTCATGACCGGCCGCTATCCGAGCGCCGTCCACGTCAACTACAACGCGCTCGATTACTTTCCGCCGGCCGCAGAGACCACGCTGGTCAGCCGACTGCTGGCCGAAGCGGGATACGAGTGCGGGCTGGTGGGAAAGCTCCACCTTGCTGACGGGCACGGCGATCCCTATGCCACCGAGCCTCGCGTGAACGATGGGTTTGGGTGGTTCGATTGGAGCCTGGGTTCGCACGACGATTGGGCGCCGGGCGTTCATGGCTACGGCGACTGGATTCGCGCAAAGGGCCACGAGCCCTCAGCTGTCTTCGCGCGCCGGCCAACCACGCCGAATCGGCTTTATGCGCCGACGCCGGAACAGGACAACATCCCTTACGCGCTGCACCAAACGACGTGGTGCAGCGAGCGGGCGATTGCGTTTATCGAACAGGCGCGGGAGCCGTGGTTCTTGTGCGTGAACGTCAATGATCCCCATCCGACGTTCGATCCGCCGTGGGAGTACTACCGACGCTACGACCCCGACTCGCTGTCCGATCCCCATTTCCGGGAGAGCGACCTTGAGAAGCAGGAGCGTCTCGCGGACATCGAGTGGCGGGCGCGCCGGCCAGTGCCGACGCGTCCGTCCGAGATGGATGCCAAGCGCGTCCGGGCCGCGTACTACGCGATGATCGAGCTCATCGATGCGGAATTCGGACGGATCGTCGAGCACCTGAAGGCCGCGGGACAGCTCCGCAATACCATCATTGTCTTCATGAGTGATCACGGCGAGATGCTGGGCGATCACGGGCTGCTGGAGAAAGGCTGCCGGTTCTACGAGGGGATGGTTCGAGTGCCGCTCCTGATGGCGTGGCCGGGCCGCATCCCCGCCGGGCGTCGCTGTGATTCGCTGGTCGAGCTGACGGATATCGCCCCGAAGCTGCTGGAATTCGCCGGACAACCGATCCCACCGCTGATGCAGGGCCGGTCGCTTACCCGCTTGATCGAACGCGGTGACGACGGCGAGGCGCACCGGGACTTTGTTCGCACGGAGTACTACGGGGCGCGCGGACTGCCACCGGGCACGAGCTTTGCCACGATGTATCGCGATCGACGTTGGAAGCTGGTGGTCTACCACAACCACGGAAAGGGCGAGCTTTACGATCTGGACGACGATCCCTGGGAGTTCGTGGATCGCTGGCACGATCCCGACTTTCGGGACGTGAAGTCGGATCTCATTGCGCGGACTTTTGATGCCACGGCGATGGCGGCCGATCCGGGTCCGCCGCGGCGGCGGGATCGATGAACGCCGGCACCGCGACTGGAGGGCCACGATGATCGTTGATGGCCATGCGTACTGCTTTCCGAGTCCGAACGAACGGCTGGATCCACCAAGCGACGAGGACCCGCTGCGACACCTCCAGCGCGAAATGGGCAAGCACCATCAGCCTGCCTGGCGAACGCGCGACCGTGCGGCCGCAGGTGTCGATGCGCTAATCGATCTCGGGCGCTGGGAGACGCTCAACTCACTCAAGGACGCTGACTTTCGTGCCGCCGGGTTCGGGCGCTTCGAGTGGCGGAGCGGCGGCGAAGTTATCGCCAAGCAGTATCAGCCGCCGTCCATGCAGGACATGGCCTACCCGCCGGAGCGGCTTGTGGCCGAGATGGACTACGCAGATATCCAATGGTCCCTGCTGCACAA
>JAPPFO010000196.1 GCA_028875175.1 Chloroflexota bacterium
TGACGGCCGCCAGCGTAGCACCGGCGCGATACCTACTGAAAGGGGATAATCGCGTCGAAGGAAACATCGAAGATCAGCTGGCCATTGTCGGCGATCAGGTGTCGCCGGACGATGCGCACCAGCTGTCGACAATGCTGCTGCGGCACTACGCGTCGTCGGTCCATCATAGAAAGTACTACGGCGTCGATATTGTGACGTGCCGCGTTGAACGACATGCCTCGGGTCAGGTGACCTAGCGTCGCTGTTTGACTTCGGGCGCCGTCGGCCGGGCCGGGCTGAGCCCGGGTCCTGTGCCGGGCCAGGCTGATGCATGGTCGGCCTTGACTCGGCGTAACGAGGCCGCTCTCCGCCGCGGCCGGACGGTCGGCCGTGAGGATCGGTCTCGTCGGGCCGTGTCCGCCCTCGTGGCAGTGCGTGGTGGTCGTAGCACGTGAGCGCTCGCGGCGCGCCGGGTCAACCCGGCCAGGCGGCTGGCCGCTGTCCCGCATGGGAGCGAGCCTCGCCGGTGGACTCCGCCCCCGGCGAGGCTCTTCAGCGGCCGTTCGCTGTAGCCGAACGCCCGCCTACGCGTTACTCGTCATCAAAGTACGCCGACCCGAAGATCAGCCCATCGTGCCGAATCGCCCACACGTGCGTGGCGCTGCCGGAGCCCTGGGCTGATGGCCGCAGGTTGCTGAACCACTGGCCCTCCTCGGTTACACGCGCAACCTGTTGGCCGTAGTTGTAGACCATGCCGTCCAGGCCGCGCGCCCGCACAAGCTTCACGTCCGTACCAATCCGCTGCGGGATCAGCGGGTTCACCAGGTACAGGTCGTTTGCATCGATGAGGAACAGGAATGACGCGCCGTCAAAGCTCTCCCTGCTGTTGTAGTAGGCGACCGTTGCCTCCAGGCCGTCGCGCTCGTACCGATCGATCGCGGCCTGCACGTACGCCATCGTCGCGGCTGCCGGATCGTCGGCCACCGGATAGTAGCCCGAGGCGAAGATCCGCCCGTCGTGCCGAATGGCAAACGTGACCTTCGGAGCTTCCTGCAGCGTCACCGGGTGAGGCCACAGGTACTCGACCCAGACCCCTTCCTCGGTTGCTGCGGCGATCGCCTTGCCCAACTCAAACCCGTCCGACCCCACCACATCCTTGATGTCCGTGCCGATCAGCCGCGGGAAGAGCGGATGGACGAAGTAGATGTCGTTCGCATCCATCGCAAACAGGTAGAACTGACCTTCAAACGCCGCCGTGCTGTTGTAGTAGTTCGTCATCGATTCCAGCCCGTCGCGCTCGTAACGCTCGATGGCCTGCTGCACGTATTCCACCGTGTACTCGCGTGGATCCGCGCCAATCCAGGCCGGCGGTTCCGCGCTCGGGTCCGGCGTGTAGTAGCCCGACGCGAAGATGTGACCGTCGTGCCGAACGACCCACGCCGTCTTGGGCTCCTCGCGACCTGTCGCCGGATTCGGCCACGGGTACTCCACCCAATGCCCCTCCGGCGTGGCCTTGGCTATTTCTTTACCGAGCTCGTATCCGTTCGATCCAACGACATCCTTGATGTCGGTTCCGATCAAGTGAGGAAAGATCGGGTGAGCCAGGTAAATGTCTTCGGGGTCCATCAGGAACAAGTACAGGTAGCCGTCAACGCTTGCATCGCTGTTGTAGTAAGCGATGGTCGCTTCCAGGCCCTCCGTCTGGTACCGCCCGATTGCGTGGCTCACGTACTCCCGGATAACGCCGGCCAGGTCCGCCCGCACCGAAAAGTGCCCGGAACTGAAGACGATGCCGTCGTGCAAAACGAAATAGCTTCGCCGCGGTTCGCGCTGACCGTTTACGGGATTCGTCTGCAAGTGGTTCAGCCAGAACCCGTCGTCCGTCACGGCGCTGACGACCCGCAAGAGCGAGTGCCCCCTCGGCAGCGTGGCGCCCACCAGGTTGCGGAAGATTGGTGCGGCCAGCAGCGTCAGGGACGATCGGTCGACCATCATCAGCGAGCGGCCGCCTTCGATACTTGCCTCGCTGTTGTAGTGCGCCGCGGTCGCGTCCAGGCCGTCCTGCTCGTACGCGGCAATGGCTGCCGACACATACGCGAGCGTCGCGGCGTCCGCCTCAGCGGTGGCCCCCACGGCAATCGATGCCGGCTCCCAGTCGAACCGATCGATGCTCAGTCGGTCCTGCAGGCCCGTAGGGCCGATGACCCACGTGCGGTATCCGTCGGTGAATCCCGTCCAATTCGTCGCCTTGTCCCACAGAAGCACGCCGCTTGAGGTCAGCTGGCGTGTCATCCCGTCGCTCGGATCGTGCTGCTCGTTGTCCACGCACTCGCCTACCGTGCTCGGGGCCATGGCCTGCAGCGCCCCGAAGCCGAGCACGAACTCGCAGTCCGCCTGGACCGCCGAGGCCCGCCCAACGGATCCGAAAACCGTGAAGGCCAGCGCCACGAGGACCGCCAGGGCGGCCATGGCCACCTGTCGAAGGGCTGGCGGGGTTCGCACCTGCGCGAGGCCCACGGAGGCTGACCGACGAGTTGAGAACATTCTCGAATCCCTTCCAGGCCGCTTTGCCCACGCCCTGGTACATCCCGGCAAAGCGAGCGCCAGCTTACCCGAAGTGCACTCGACATCCCCGAATTACGTTGCCAGCCGCCGCCGCAATTCTTCTACCGCACCGGGCCTCGTACATGGCGCATAGTGCCCCGGCAGCACGGTCCGCAATCCGGTATCTGCAAGCCGTCGCGTCGATGCCTCCTGCGCCGCCATGTCGGTCGAAAGGTGCCGCACATTCGGACGCAATTTGCCGAGCATGTACACCAGCGCGTCTCCCACAATCCCCACGTCGTCCCGCACCAGGCTCATGCTCCCGGGCGTATGACCGGGTGTGTGCAGCACCTGCCAGTCGCCCACCGTATCCCCTTCGTCCAGGGTCGTCGCGATCTCGGGCGCTTCCCAGCGCAGCACTTGGGGGACTGGCCGGTGATACAGCAACCGGCGCAAGCCCGGACAGTCTGAGGGATTCGACACCAGCACCGCGTCCGCCGCGTGAATCGCAATTGGCGCGTCAAGGTCTCGTGCCAGTTGCGCCGCGCTTCCCGAGTGATCGTAGTCATAGTGCGTCAGCACGATTTGATCAATGGCCGACGGGCTGACCCCGGTCTTTTGGATGGCTCGTTGAATCGCTCCCGCTACGCGGGCCACTCCGGTATCAATCAGCAGCGTTTCGGCGCCAATCGCGAGGTACGCCAGCGCGCCCCACCACCCGCCCAGGGCGAACACGCCCTCGGCAACCTCGCGCGGATAGCTACGCGGCACGATCAATCGCAGTCATCCCGACCACACGAAACACAGCCAGCGAGAACCAGCGCCTGGCTCGGCGCTTATCTCTACCTTACTGGTCGCAGTCCTGTCCCAGGGTGCCTTCCCAGTAGTGGTCGCCCGGCAGCAGGTTCGCGTTGCCTACGCTGCCTTCCTTGTAGCCCGTGCAGTAGAAGTCGCCGGGGTTCAGCTTGAACTCGCCGCTTCGCTTTGGCTCGCTATCGCCACACGCCGACAGCGCAAGTGCCAGCGCCAGCAGCAACCCGGCACCCGCAATTTTCCCCTCGCGCCCCGCGCGGCGAATCGACCTCAAAATCATCCGGCGCCTCCCCGAGCGGAAACGTCCGAGGGCTGCCGCGCGCTCGCGGCGCCCGCTGTATCTCGCCTCATCATGCGGCGAACCGAGGCCACGGTCAACCGCCGTCGCTGCTCGACCGTTCGGAATCCTTGGCAGGTGAAGCCGCGGCGGCGTCGCAGGCCGCGCGGCAGTCGCGCTCACGACCACCGGGTCGCAGGCGCCGCGAGCTTCCGGAACCCGGATGGCGTGACGCTTCGCAGGTTAGGATGACCCCGCTTCGCACGTTGGACGCCCGGTATTTCGTGCTGACCGCGACTCTTGGCGGCTTCCTCTCGAATCGACGCTGCCTCGCCACGCTGCTCGGTATCGTTCTTGTTGCGACGGCTGCCTGCGGTGGCGATTCGGCGCCCGAGGCCCAGGTCATGCCCCCGGGACCTGTCGATGCCGGACCCGGCGAAACCGTCAAGGGCGACGGCGTGAGCATCACCCTCTTCGAAGCCGGAGCCGCGCGTTCGTTTGATCGCCGTGAGCAAGCCGGTGAAGGCAAGATCTTCATCGCCGCCAGGCTCTCGATTACCAACACCGGGACCGCCGTCCCGGCCCAGGGGCCCGACGATCTGGTGCTTCAACTGCCCGATGGAAGTGTCGGTAAACCGTGGCTCGTCACCCCCGGAAGCCGCTTGCGCGATATCGGTCCGCCGGCGGGCCAGGAACTAGCCGGCTGGCGCAGTTGGGAAGTGCCGGAGGGTACCCGCGCCGCAACCCTCAGCTACCAGCCGGCCCCCGACCTGGAGATTCGCTTCGGTATTTCGCTGTCCGACGAGGTCCGCGACCGGTGGAACGTCGTCGGCGATCTTCGACACGTCTGACGTCCGGGTCCGCCGCCCGTCGCGGGATCCAGGGAGTTCCTCCGGCGTCGGCGCGGCATACGATAAGCTGACTCTGAAACAAGGACAGCGCGCCTACCCACGCCCGAGGTTGTAGCTGATGGCCCTACTCCGCATCCCTCGCCGCGCTTTGGTCGGCGTGCTGCTTGGTTTCGTTCTCGCTGCGAGCCTGGCCGCCTGCGGCGAGTCGGAAAGCGAAACGCCGGTCGCCGCTGATCCGCCCGGACCCGTTGACGCCCAGGTCGGCGACACCATTGACCGCGGCGGTGCCAACATCACCCTCACCGAGGTCGGTGCCACCCGCTCCTTCGGTAACTTCGATAACGCCGAGCCCGGGTTCATGTTCATCTCCGCCCACTTCAAGGTACAGAACAGCGGCAGTGGTTCCATCAACCTTGATCCTGAAGTCATGATCCTCGAGCTCGCTGGCGGTGGCACGGGTATCGCCCGCCAGGCCGCCCCCGCCGCTCGGCTGGCCAACGCCGGCCCCCCGCCCGGCGGCGAGGAACGTGGCTGGCGCAGCTGGGAAGTCCCCGAAGGCACCCGCGCTGCCACCATCAGCTACAAGCCCTCCGCCGACACCGAAATCCGCTTCGGCGTCATCGTCCCGACCGAAATCAAGGAGCGCTGGCGCGTCTGATCGTCCGGCGCTCTTGACCCGTCTGCCGTGACGCTTGAGCTCTGGAACTTCCTGCTCGTCATCCACCAGTTCAGTGGCACGGCGGCGCTGGGCGCTTTCACCGGCGCTCTCATCGTCGTAGTCCAGGGGCGACGCATGGCCCTCGCCGGTGGCTGGACGGACGGTCTGCCCACCGAACCCGTGCTCCGCGCCCTCAACCGCTGGGTCACCGCGCCGGCCATGACCCTCCTGCTCGCCAGCGGCCTTGGCCTTGCGCTCACCAACTCCTATCGAATGAGCCCGACCTTCCTCGTCACCAGCACCATCGCCATGGGCCTCGCCACCGCCATCTGGCTAGGCGTCATGCTCCCGGCCGAAGTCCACTTTCGTGCCGGCCGTCAATGGACCATCGGCTGGCGGCGCTGGGTCGTCGGCTGGATCGCCCTGGCGGTCCTTGTTCTCTTCGCCTTCGCCATGATGATCATCCGCCCCGTCTGGTGGCCCGCCGTCACCGCCTGGACCCCCGGCTAGCCGCACGCCCCACGTCCTTGAAGGTGGAGCGGCCCTTCACCCTCTCCCACGGGAGAAACCTCTTCATAGCTCAGCCTCGACCTCGAAGGCGTGGCGGATCTTCACCC
>JAPPFO010000130.1 GCA_028875175.1 Chloroflexota bacterium
GGTGCCGCAGGCTGAACGGAATGAGCACGGCCGAGATGAACAGGAAGGCATAGCGCGTGATCACGCTGGTCAGCAAGCGCCGCGCCAGTTCGCCCAGCAACACCATCACAGGCGGTGACCTCCGAGCCGGCTGAACCAGTGTACGGAGCTTGCCTCCTTGAGACGCAGCTCTCAGCGTTCCGGCTTCCGCCCCCGAAAACCCTGAAGATCTCGATGTCGCGACCCATCCGCTTCGAGATCCTGGCACCGGATTCCGCGGCACTGGCCTCGCTCGATCAGGACGGCTTCAACTGGACGATTACCAGGTGGGACGGCCCGGTCGACGACTGGCTGGTTGCAACCGGCGACGACGCCGAGTTCAATGCTCGTGTCTAGGGATTGAACTCCAGGTACTGACCCTGGACCCAATTGCCGTCCTCGAGCTCGTACCAGACCGCGCCTTCGGCCTCGACGGTCTGACCGGTCAGCACCAATTCCTCTCCCTGCAAGGCGACGTACTGAACAGCGCCATCGGTCACGCTCGGTGCGTCACGCACGTTCAGGCCGATCTCGGGAAGCACTACGCCGATGGCTGCGGCTGCCGCCTCTGGCGTAGCCTCTGGCGTGGCTTCCGGCGCGGCCTCTGAAACTCGCTCGCTGATCTCCAGGTACTGGCCCTGCACCCAATTGCCGTCCGCCAACCCGTACCACACGATGCCGTCAAGCTCGGTCGTCTCGCCCGTTAGCTCCAGTTCTTCGTCCTGCAACGCCACGTATTGGATCGCACCTTCGTCAACACTCGGCGCGTCGCGCACATTCAGGCCCACCTCCGGCAAGACCACGCCGACTAGCGTGACCGCTGGTGCTTCTGGTGTGGACTCCGGCTCCCCTGTAGGCGTCGGCGTGGGCGGAGGCGTTGCCGGGGCCGCGGACGGGGTAACGGGTCGCGGCACGGGCTGAGCCGTGGGCGTCGGCGCCGGCGTCGCCGTGGGTGTCGGCGCGGGCGTGGCCGTGGGAATGGGCGCGGGACTTGGTGACATGGCCGGAGCCGTAATCGGCGGCACGGGCGTTGCCGCCGGTGTCGGCGTCGCCTCGGGCTCCGCCTCGCCGCACGCCGCCAGCGCCACGGTCGTGATGCTTCCGATCAGCACAGCGGCGGCCCAAGTCCGACGTCCAGAATCCGTCCAAGCGCTGAACATGCGGCTCAAGTAGGCTCTCATTCCCGGCATGTTCGCTAGCACCGTACCGAGTGTGGCTACTTGCGTCCAGTGAATCTCGGTTTACAGGAGGGGTATTGGGTTCAGCCGGTGGATTGCCCCGGGGACTAGGCCATGACAAAACCGACGATCAGCGACTCCGCCGTCCACGCCAAGACAGGCCGACGCTGGGATGAGTGGTTCAACCTCCTGGACTCGGAGGGGGCCGCCGCCTTGGCACATCGTGAGATTGCTATCCGCCTGCGGAAACGGCACGGCCTGTCCGGCTGGTGGAGCCAGATGGTCACCGTGGCCTACGAGCAAGCCCGTGGCCGCCGCGAAGTCCACCAGACCTCGCGCGGCTATCAGGTCGGCGTGAGCAAGACCTTGCCCGTATCCGTCGACGTGCCTTTTACGGCCTGGGAGGACGAGGCGTCCCGCCAGCGCTGGCTCGGCGACGAACCCATCACCATCCGCCGCGCCACCCGCCCCAAGTCCATGCGTATCACCTGGAGCGACGACCAGACCAACCTGGACGTCAGCTTCTGGGACAAAGGCCCCGCCAAGAGCACCGTCCAGGTCCAACACTCCAGGCTCGCCGACCGCAAGGATGTCGAGTCCAAGCGAACCTTCTGGCGATCCGCCCTGGCGCGCCTGGCGGACGAGATCGAGTCCTAACGTCCAACCGGAACCACCGCACTCGCCCACTCACTCGCTACGGCGCGGTGTAGACCGCAGGCGCTCCGGTTGACACGCAAGCGGCCCGTTGGCTGTACTGCGAGGCGCTTGGTCCCCGGATCCGCCCATGCCCATCCAACTCGGCGGCCACATCTTCTCCACCCCGCACCTGAAGCTCGAAGAGTCCGTCCGCGTCTGGCGCGCGCTGGGCATCTCCGTCATGGATCTGGGCAATGGCGCCGACCTCGTTCCCGATGTCGTCGGTGCGAATCCCGAACGCGAAGCCGAGCGCGTCAGTGCCATCGGCGAGCGCCACGGCATGCGCTTCTACGACGCCTTCCCCCAGGCCACTGACAAGCACATCACCAACACGCCCGACGAGCAGGAATACGCCCACCAGCGCCAGGTCTACGCCGGCTGGATCGACTTCGCCGCCGAGGTCGGGCTGGACGGCATCACGCTCAGTCCCGGCAAGTACTGGCCAGGCCTGGACGCCGAAACCGCCTTCGCGCGCGGCCGCGACCAACTGGTCCCCCTGGCCGAACACGCCGCCGCGCGCGGGATCCGCCTACGCATAGAGCCGCACGTGGAAAGCGTTACCTGGAGCCCAGAGCTCGCCCTGCGCATGCTGGACGAAGTCCCGGGGCTGTCGCTCACCGTCGATCACTCCCACTTCGTATTTCACGGCATGACCTACGAACAGATCGCCGTGATGCACCCCCACGGCACCCACTGGCACGCCCGCCAGGCGGCCCTCGGGAAGTTGCAAACTGGTTTCGACGACGGCGAGATCGACTTCGCCCGCATCGTCAGCGACCTCAAGGCCGCGGACTACGACGGAATCATCGCCCTCGAGGTCGTCCACGTCGGCTGGCTGTCCCTGGACGGCCAGGACGTGCTGAGCGAGACGGTTCGGCTGCGCGATCAGCTGCTTGATCTGCTCTAGTCAGGCGAATCTCGGCCGTCTTGCCTTGTGCAAACGTTGGCGGCAGCGCCAACGACCCTCACAATTGAGCACTTGACGCACCTCGCGATCGTCACCTGATGCCCAACCGCCTCGCCGCCGAGTCCAGCCCCTACCTGCTGCAGCACCAGCACAACCCCGTGGACTGGTACCCCTGGGGCGACCAGGCGTTCGCCGCGGCCCGTGCCACCGGCAAACCTATCTTTCTGAGTGTCGGCTACGCCGCCTGCCACTGGTGCCACGTCATGGAGCGGGAGTCGTTCGAGGACCAGGCAACCGCCGACGTCCTCAACCAGCACTTCATCTCAGTCAAGGTCGACCGCGAAGAGCGCCCCGACGTGGACCAGATCTACATGTCGGCCGTCCAGCTGCTCACCCGCCACGGCGGCTGGCCCATGTCGGTGTTTATGACGCCCGACGGCAAGCCGTTCCACGGCGGCACCTACTTCCCGCCGGAACCTCGCCACGGCATGCCCTCGTTTCAGCAGGTGCTCACCGCCGTGAACGACGCCTGGACGAACCGCCGCGACGAACTGGAGTCCGGCGCCGCTCGCCTCACCGATGCCATCCAGGCCGCCGACAGTCTCGACCTCCCCAGCGCGCCCGTGTCCGACGACGATCTGCGCCGCGCCTCGCAGGCCCTGGCCGGCAGCGAGGACCGCACCAACGGCGGCTGGGGCCAGGCGCCCAAGTTCCCGCAGGCCATGGCCATCGAGTTCCTGCTGCGCCGCCACCTGGCCACCGGCGAGGGTCTGCTGCTCGACATTGCCGACCGCGCCCTCCACCGCATGGCCCGCGGCGGCATCTACGACCATGTCGGCGGCGGTTTCCACCGCTACAGCGTGGATGCCGCCTGGCACGTGCCCCACTTCGAGAAAATGCTCTACGACAACAGCCAGCTCGCGCGCGTCTACCTGCACGCCTGGCAAATCGGCGGCGATCCGGCCCACCGCCGTGTCGTCGAGGAAACGCTGGACTGGGTCCGTCGCGAAATGACGCATCCCCAGGGTGGCTTCTTCAGCACCCTGGACGCCGACTCCGAAGGCGAAGAGGGCAAGTTCTACGTCTGGTCGCTGGACTAAGTCCGCGACGTGCTGGGCGCCGACGCCGATCTCGTGGCGGCCACCTACGACGTCTCCGCCGGCGGCAACTGGGAAGGCGTCAACGTCCTGCGCCGCCTGAAGGACCTGGACGTGCTGGCCTACCAGCACGACGCGAGTGTTGAAGACATCCAGGCCGCCGCGGACCGTGCGCTCCCGCGCCTGTTCGAACGCCGTGCGGATCGGGTCCGCCCGGGTCTCGACGACAAGATCATCACCGCCTGGAACGGCCTCATGATCGCCGCCTTCGCCGAGGCGGGGCGCGCATTGGAGCGCGACGATTACACAGCCGTTGCGATGGCCGCCGCCGACTTCTGCTGCACTGAACTCTGGCGCGACATGAACCGGCTCGCGCGCACCTGGAAGGACGGCCGCGCCCGCTTCAACGCCTACTTGGAAGACTACGCCTGCTTGGCCGAAGGGCTGCTGGAGCTCTACCAGACCACCTTCGACGACCGTTGGTTCATTGCGGCGCGCGAACTCTCCGACGCCATGCTCCAGCACTTCCAGGATCCCGAGGGCGGATTCTTCGACACCAGCAACGACCACGAAACCCTTGTCACCCGTCCCAAGAACGTGCAGGACAACGCCACGCCCTCCGGTGGCTCCATGGCAATCACCGTGCTCGGTCGCATGCATGCCTTGACCGGCGAGGCCCGCTACCTGGAAGCCGCCGAGCGGGCGCTGTCTGCCGTAGGCCCGGGCGCGGCCAGCTACCCCACGGCCTTCGCCCAGTGGTTCAGCGCCGCCGACTTTCTCGTGGGCGAGCCCGCCGGAATCGCCGTAGTCGGCGATGGGTCGGAACGCGACGACCTGCTCGGCGTCGTTCGCGAGACCTACCGGCCCCGCACGGTGGTAGCCACTGCCCTCGACGGCGATGGCGCCGGAATCCCGCTGCTCCAAGGCCGCCAGTCGCTCGATGGCCGCGCCGCCGCTTTCGTCTGCCACGGATTCGTATGCAAGCTGCCGACCTCTGATCCCAGGGTGGTTCGGCAGCTCCTGGCCGCGGACTGACGCGAGCCCCGCCGTTGTGCAATTCTTGTGTCGAGGGTCTCGCACGGTGACTGGCTGACGGCTCCATGGATGTTCTACGCATAACGCCCCGCGGCTTCTGCCATGGCGTGGTCGACGCGATTCGCCTCGCCAACGAGGCCGGATCCCAGCACCAGGGCCCCGTCTACATGCTCGGCTACCTGGTCCACAACGCGCACGTAGTGAACGAACTTGCTGAGAACGGCGTGCAACTGGTCGACTTTGATGACCGCATGGCCGGCCTGGATCAGATCCAGCACGGCACCGTAATCCTCACCGCCCACGGCGTCTCGCCCGCCGTCAAGCAGCGCGCCATCGACAAGGGCCTCACCGTCATTGACGCCACCTGTTCCGACGTCTACATCACCCACGATCTGATCATTGACTTGACCTCCCGCGGCTACGAGATCATCTACGTCGGCAAGCGCGGCCATCCCGAACCCGACGGCGCCATCGGCGAAGCCCCCGGCCACGTCCATCTGGTATCCACGCCCGAGGACGTCAAGGCGCTGGACCTCGACAATGACCTCCTCGCCGTCACCACCCAGACCACCCTCAGCATTTGGGACACGCAGGACGTCATCGACGCGGTCGTTGCCAAATACCCCCATGTCGAAGTCCACAACGACATTTGTCTGGCGACCCAGGACCGCCAGGAAGCTGCCGTGCAGGCTGCCGAGGTCTGCGATCTGGTCATCGTCGTCGGCAGCGATCGCAGCTCCAACTCCCATCGGCTCGTCGAGGTCGTTCGC
>JAPPFO010000108.1 GCA_028875175.1 Chloroflexota bacterium
TTTGGCGAGGTTGTGTGAGGAAACCTCTCCCCAGGTGTTGGGCGGCCTATGGCTTGGGCCGTGCCCGCGCGTGACGCGGGCGGGCCGGGTCACCCGGCGATACGGGACTTCGCCATCCGCTGACATCTCCGTCGGCGCCTCTGCCAAGGATCATCCGCATGTCCACGACTCAGACGCTTCGCTGTCGCGAGTGCAGCCGCGCCTACCCGCTGCAGGCCACGCACATCTGTGAGTTCGATTTCGGGCCGCTGGAGGCGCAATTCGACTACGCCGCCATCCGCGAAACAATCTCGCGCGAGGCGATTGCGGCGCGGCCGCCCACCCTGTGGCGCTACCACGAGTTGCTGCCCGTGGAAGGTGGCTGGGACGAGACCTGGCCAGTCGGATTCACGCCGCTGCAGCGCGCGGACAACCTGGGCGACCGGTTGGGCCTGACCAATCTCTACGTCAAGAACGACACGGTGAATCCCACCTACTCCTTCAAGGACCGGGTGGTAGCCGTGGCGATCACGAAGGCCCGCGAGTTTGGGTTCGAAACCTTTGCCTGCGCGTCCACCGGCAACCTGGCCGGCGCGGTATCCGCCGCGGGCGCGCGCCACGGAATGCCGACGTATGTCTTCATGCCCGCCGACCTGGAGGTGGGCAAGATTCGCGGGGCGGCGGTGTATGGCGCGGGCATCGTGGCCGTGGAGGGCACGTACGACGAGCTGAACCGGCTGTGCAGCGAGATTGCCGATCTCTACAGCTGGGCCTTCTGCAACATCAACATTCGGCCGTACTACGCCGAGGGGTCCAAGACGCTGGCGTTCGAGTCGGTGGAGCAGCTGGGCTGGGTGGCGCCGGATCACATCGTGGCGCCGATCGCGTCCGGCTCGCTGTACACCAAGATGGGCAAGGCAATGAAGGAATTGGTGGAAGTGGGGCTGCTGGACAGCCAGTCCACCCGCATCCACGGCGCCCAGGCGGACGGTTGCGCGCCGGTGGCCGAGGCGTTCGCGCGCGGCCAGACGACGTACCGCCCGGTCCGCCAGCCGGACACGGTGGCCAAGTCGCTGGCGATCGGGAATCCGGCCGACGGCTTTTACTCGCTGAAGCTGGCGCAGGAGGTCGACGGCGTGATCGAGGCCGTGACCGACGATGAGATCGTGGACGCCATGCGCCTGCTGGCCTCGACGGAAGGCATTTTTGCCGAGACGGCGGGCGGCGTGACAATTGCGGTATTGGCCAAGCTGGCGGAGCGCGGCGTGATCGCTCGGGACGACCTGACGGTGGCGCTGGTGACCGGCAACGGGCTGAAAACGCAGGAGGCTATCGACGGCCGGGTGGACGCCCGCTTTGAAATCCGACCGAGCATTACATCGTTCGAACAGACGCTGGCCGACCGCGGCGTGCTGACGCCAGCCTAGACCGCGCAGGAGACGCACCTATGCCCAATGTCCGAATTCCAACCCCGCTCCGCAGCCTGACGGACGGCAAGAACAGCGTGGATATCGACGCCACGAACGTCGGCGACCTGGTGGAGAAGCTGAACGCCGCCCATCCCGGATTCTCCGAGAGGATCCTGGACGAGGACGGCGAACTGCGGCGCTTCGTCAACATCTACGTGGACGGCGAGGACATCCGCTACCGCGAAGGCTTTGACACCGAAGTCGGTCCGGGTGACGAGGTGTCGATCGTGCCGTCGGTGGCGGGCGGCTAGCTAAGGCCAGCCACACCCGCGGGCTCAGCGCCCGACTCTCGGAGCTACGGCTCCGGGACGGGGCGGCTGCCTCGTCGGCCGTGGGACGTTTGGCGGCTATTGACCGCCGATGGTCTCGAAGACGGTATCGGCCGCGGTCAGCTCGCCGGGCGAGAATTCGATCCCGAGGCTGCGAGCCCGCGCAAGGTTGAAGCTCGTGTCGGTCTGTTTCGGGTCGACGATGGGCATGGCGGCGGGGTCGGCTCCAATCAGAATGTCCGCGCCGAGCGCGCCGACGTAGGCTCCGGTCTTCAGCCCAGAGTTGCCCACGGCGACCAGGATGCCGTCCCGTGCCCAGTCGGCCACAAGGCCAAGCTCGGGCAGGTTGTTCTCGGCCACCATCCAGTCGATCACTTCGGCAGGTGGGACGATCTCTCCGCTTGCATCGCGAAGCTGGTGGAAGTTCACCACGGCAATGAGGTCAGCTTTGTCCTGGTAGTCGACGACGGCGCGCTGCCACTGCTCAAACGTCTCCAGCAGCAGAAAGTCCAGGACTTCAAACGGCCGGGCGCCGGCTGCCTGGTCGTCGCGCTGCAATTCGGCGCGAACGGTTTCCGAGCCCGCGCCGGCATCGGCGAGGATGACGACCCGGGTCACATCAGGAAAGATCCGCTTGGCGGTTGCAAAGGCCTGCGTGTGCGGGATGCGCTCCAGGGCCCCGGTGATGGGTCCGCCAGGCATGTCGAGACTGTCGATGGGGGCGTAGATCGTCGGGTCGACATTGATGCCGGCGAAGACCGTGGGGATTGGAGCGTCGGGGCTCTCCTCGGCGTGCCGGACGGCCACGTGCTGGAGCGCGACATCGTCCGTAACAAACAGTAGATCAGGCTCAAAGGCCCGTAGCGCCTCAAGAGCCGCGGTCGCGCGCTGCTCAATCTGCTGAGGGCCTGTGAAGTTGATTCGCGTGTCCATGTAGAAGGTCTGCAACTGGTACTCGCGATCCTTGATCAAGCCTTGTCCCGCAAGGCCCTGGATGATTCCCTGGTGGAGTTGCCTGGTCCATGTAAAGGCGTCGCTATACGAGTGCACGACAAAGATGCGATGTGGCTCATCCGCAGGGGCGGAGCCGTCCGGCGCTGACGCGGGCGAGTCGCAGGCCACGGCGAAGGCCAGGGCCACCAGGAGAGAAACCAATCCCAATGCGATCCGGGGGATGGAATGCCGATCAACCACGACGATCACGTCCAACAACCTTCATAAACATTGGTAGGCCGGGCGCCGCGGTCTGTCCAGCTTCAGCCCGCCGTCCGCTCAGGCGTCGGGGGGTAGGGGCTTGCGGTTGTCGAATCCTTCGTCGCGGCCGTGCCAGTAATCAATTGAGTCTTCGCCGAGGCGCCAGCAGAGGAAGGCGTCCTCGCCGTCGACCTCTGACGGGAAGTCGATCAGGCCGGTGGACGGATCGCGCAGGACGATGTTGCGCGACCTGAGCCAGGCGACGAGGGGCTGCACGTCCCAGAGGGCGGCGACGAGCGCCTGGTGAGCGAGGCTGACTTCGACGGGCGTGCGGCGGCTGGAGGTCTGGGCGTCTTCGAACGCCTGGCGCTCGGACCCAGCCTCCATCCATACGCCCTGCAAGCGGCCGACGATGCGGCGGACCTCGGGCAGGAGCTCGGTGGCCTCCTCCAACGTATAGGTCGGGCCCTCCTCGTCGTGTTCGTCCATGGGTCCGGGCCTCGCCTTGGGTCTATAGGTAAGTATCGGCCAGCGCGGCGCGTCCGTGCGGGCCTTCCGTGTCGAGCCGCGGCCACATGGTGCGTTCGCGCACGACAGCCAGTGTCGGGTACCAGGCGGCGCGCAGGTTGCCGGCCAGGTAAACGGAACCGCCGGCGACGACGGAGCCGTGGTTGCCGGCCAACGCGAGGGCGGCTTGCAGTGCGTCGTCCGGCTCGGAGGCCTGGGCGATGGGGGCCTTTCCGAGCTTCTCGCCCGCTTCGGCCAGCAAGCCGACGGGCAGGGCGGGTTTGCGGTAGACCTGCGGCTCGGTGGCGACCCAGACATCAAGGTGGGGCAACAGCTGGGGCAGCACCTCCGAGGCGGCGCGGTAGCCGACCATGCCGATTAGGCCAACCCGGGGGCGGGGCAGGCCCGCGCCGTCGATGACCTGGCCGAGGGCGCGGGCTTTGTCTCGGTTGTGGGCGCCGTCCAGGTAGACGGCGGGATGGCCGGGCATGCGTTCGAAGCGGGCGGCGAGGCGGCCGCGGGCCGTGGCTTGGCTGACCTCTGGACTGAGAGGCGTTCCGAGGACCTCGAGCGCCGCCTCGGCGAGATGAGTGTTGTGGGCGCGAAAGTCCGAGCCGTCGAGGGGCACCTCAACGAGGGGTTGGCCAATGGCGGCGGCGGCTTCGCGAACCGGCGGCTGGGCCTCGGGTGGGAGCGGGCCGCAAATAGCCGCCGCGCCGGGCTTGAAGATGCCGGCTTTGTGCCAGGCGATAGATTCGAGCGTGCCGCCGAGGCTCTTCAGATGGTCGGGTCCGACACTGGTAATCATGGCCAGGTCGGGGTTGACGACGTTGGTCAGGTCGAAACGGCCGCCCGCTCCCACCTCCATGACGGCGATGTCGACCCGGGCGCGAACGAAGTACTCAAGCGTGAGCGCGACCCAGACCATGCCGTAGGTGGGCGGGCCGTCGGGATCGGTGGCGGCGAAGCGATCGACGTGGGGGCGGATCCAGTCGACGAGGTCGACCAGCTCCGAGGGACGGGCCAGTTGCGCGTCGCAGTCGAACTTCTCCAGGGCGGTTTGCAGGTAGGGGGTGCAGTGCAGACCGGTGCGGAGGCCGGCGGCGGTCAGGCCGGCCGCGATCTTGGCGGCGACGGAGCCCTTGCCGGAGGTCCCGCCAACATGCACGCAGCGGAGGCCGTCCTGCGGGTTGCCGAGGGTGCCGAGGAAGCGGCGGAAGCGGGCCAGCCGGCGTTCGCCGGCCCGGATGGACTGTTCCAGGGTGCGCGGCGTGGTGGGGCCGGCCGGACCCCGGATCAGACCGTTGACGTAGCCGACGGCGGCGTGGCCGGCGGCGATCTCGGCGTCAGTGACGGGTGATTCGTCGCGGGTCAGGACGGCGGTATCAGGCACCGTGGTGTTGGGCGAGTTCGAGGGCCTCCAGCATGCCGGCGAAGGACTCGCGCGTGTTGGCTTCCTTGCTGCGGTGATCGGGATGCCAGTGGGTTTCGAGGTTGACCGCGCCGGCGAACCCATCGTCGATGAGGGCGCGGAGCTGGCCGACGAAGTCCACTTCGCCGCGACCTATGCACTCCCAGGCGATCAGGCCGGTGGCGTGATCGACCACGCGGGCGTCCTTGATGTGGACATGCTCGGTCCAGGGGCGGGCGATCTGGTAGCCGCTCGGGAATGGGTTGCCGCCGGATACGAAACCGTTGGATGGGTCCCAGTTCAGCCTGACGCGCGGGTGGTCGGTGGCTTGCAGGATGCGTACGGTGTTGACGGCGGTGTTGCCCCAGCAACTGCGGACGTTTTCGACCAGGAGGGTGACGTCGGCGGCGGCAGCGCGGTCGCCGGCGTCGCGCAGCACGGCCGCGATTCCGGCCAGCCGGTCGTCGGGAATCGGCCCGCCGTTGGGTAGTCGCGGGCTTGGATTACCCATGCCGATCATGTCGTCGCGGCGGCAGGAGAAGACTCGGACGTAGGGCGACCCGAGGGCCTGGGCGACGCGAACGCCGCCTTCCAGCTCGATTCGGTGCCGGTCCCAGCCGTCGATCGAGGCCAGGTCGCCTACGTCGCCAGGCGGCAGGATCAGGATCTTGAAGGCCTGGGTGCCGACGGCGGATACGTAGAGGCCGGCGCGCTCGACGGTGTCGCGGGTGCGTTCGATCAGGGCGTCGTCGCATTCATGGGCCGCGCGGCCCCAGAAGTCCTCGATTTCGATCTGGGACATGCCCAGGTCGGCGGCGACGTCCACACC
>JAPPFO010000067.1 GCA_028875175.1 Chloroflexota bacterium
GTGCTGATTCTGGCGCTGTTTGGGTACCTCTTGTTCAGCGCCAGCCGCCAGGCGCGCGACCAGGACCAGCAGGACTGGTGACCGGGGCCTAGAGCACGCCTTTGGTCAGGATGAGGTTGCCGTAGAGGCGCCGTTCGCCCGTGGCCACGATGGCAAAGGCGTGACGGGCCCGCTCGTAGAAGGCGAAGCGCTCCACGCGCTCGAATCCGACCGGCCCGCCGTGGGCAGCCTCGGCAATGCGCCGAAACGCGGCCCAGATCTCCGGCTCGGCGTCGGGATCGCCGACCACGGCCATCACGGCCGCTGGCTCGTCCACGTACTCATCGAGCGGCAGGAGCGACAGGATGGCCTCGGCGGCGCGGGTCGCGCGCACGTCGTCCAGCCGGACCAGGCGCCTGGCGTTAGCTTCCGCCGGGAAGTTGGCATCCACGATGACCAGTTCGTCCCCGTGGCCCATGGCCGCAAGGATGCGAAGCAGATCCGGGCCCAGGAGCGGATCGATTCCCTTCAACATGGCGTGTCTCTGTGCGTGAGCATCGCGGCATGGTGTCACACCAGCGCCGCGACGGCGTGCGTCCTGTCACCGTTCCAGATTGGCGGCCGCGCTACGCTAAGCCGCTCCTGGAGGATAGGAGGTGACCGTGACGAAGCCAGCCAGCTACGCCGAGATAACGGCGCGTGTCGAAGCCGCAGCCGCCGCAGCGGGTCTTAAGCTCAGGCGCTATCCGATTGACGGACTGGACCTGGACTTGCTCCGGGTTGACATTGCGGCAGCGGAACCCGAGGCGGCGCGGCTGGCAGTGTTTGCCGGGACTCACGGTGATGAGCCGGCGCCGGTGGTCACGGTGCTGGAGTTCCTGGAGCAGCGGCTCTGGACACGGAGCCCGTCGATTGCCTTTAGCGTTTTCCCTTGCCTGAACCCGACCGGCTATGACCTGGGGACGCGCGAAAACAAGGACGGGATTGACCTGAACCGGCAGTTTGCGCGGGACGAGGTGCCCGAAGTCCGCACCCTGCGCGCCGCCGTGGCGAACGACGCGTTTGACACCTTCGTCGACGCGCACGAGGACCCTGAGGAAGTCGGGTTTTACACCTACGCGTTCTTCAGCGACAGCTCCTGGCCACGTCTCATTGTGGAGGCCGTGGCGGAGCAGGGGCCGATCGTTTCCACCCCCGAGGCCGACGAGCATCCCGTGGAGGGTGGCGTGGTGGCGCACGGCGACGAAGAGACGCGGGACGAACGGTTTCGAGAGTACATGGCGGATGGCGAGTGGCCACTGCCGTTCTATTTCTATGATCGCGGGATTCGCGACTTCATGACCACGGAGACGCCAGGGATGATTGATCTGGCAACCCGCGTCGCCATGCAACACGCGGCGCGAGACCGCCTGGTGGATCTGCTGACCGCCTCAAGGAGCGCCGACGCATGACGGACCCCGAGCTTCCTGTGATCGACGCCCACGCCCACGTTGGCGCGCAGCAACTCCAGGATCACATGCCCGGCTACTGGCCGGAGGGCAAGAACGGCCAGTCCGAGGCCGACATGCTGGCCTGCATGGACGCCACCGGGGTCGACTACGCCGTGCTGCATACCTGCAACATCTGGGGCATGAAGTACGCGGCGCGAATGGTTCGAGAGCATGGTGACCGATTCATAGCGGTGATTAAGGTCGAAGGCGGGCTGGCGCACCTCCCGCCCCAGTTGGCGACCATTCAGCGTCACGTGGAGGACGAAGGGTTCAAAGGGTTGTACTACGACCCCTGGCCGCCGTCGGACGACGCGTTTGCCAACTTTCATGCGCCCAGGTTCTGGCCCGTGTGGGAGCTCGTCGATCAGATGAAACTGCCGGTGTGCACCGTGTCGTATGGCACCGATTCGCCGGACCACTTTCAGGCCCTGATCAAGCTGCTGGACGCGTGGCCGGACCTGACGATTACCGTCGTGCACGGGCTGTATGTGGGAAGAAAGACGCCGGACGGCCTGATCGACGAGGAAGGCCGAGTGACTTTCGACCAAGGCATCGTTGACCTGGTAAAGAACTACGACGTCAACCTCGAAATCCTGGCCGGGTATCCGGGGGCCTGGTGGGGTCCGGACAACGTGGTGCTGCGCGCGCTCTACGACACGTTTGGGCCGCGCAAGCTGATCTGGGGGTCGGAGTTCACGAAGGCCAACGCGCTGACGGACGAGCCGGCGCGCTCACCCGGGCATTACGCCAAGCAAGTCAACTACCTGCGGGACCGCTGCCCGTATATTCCTCCTGAGGATCGGGCCTGGATCATGGGCGGAAACACGGCACGGATCTACGGCGTGTAGCCGCCGACCGGGCGACCACGGGCAATGGGCCGCTTGCTTGGATACGGACTCTGTGTAGGAAGACTCACCGAGGGCATCCACCCCGTGCCGCATAGAATGCGCGCACAGCGTGGCGCAAAGGTGGGCACATGCAATCGTCAAAGGTCCGACGGCTCATTCGACTACTCGTTGTATGCCTCTGGCTGCCGCTGGCCATCCTGGTGGTTTCAGTGATTCGCTTTGGCAGCTTGCCAACTGACGCCGGCCTGGGTGGACCGTTGGCGGTTGGCGCCATGGTTGGGTCGATGGTGCTCTTCACCTGGATCGCGGCGATTCCGCTGACCGCGGCGCTAACGCTGTTGCATCGGCGCGTGCGCATCCTGGCCTACGTGTGCGGTGCGGTTCTCGGGCCGATCACGGTGTTCGGGGCGTTGATTGGTGGCCTGTTCGGGCCCATAGGCATCGTGGCCTACCCGCTGGTGTTCTCCGCGCCGGCCTGGATCGCCCTGGGCATAACTGCCCTGATTCAGCGGGGCCGTACGAACGCGAGGCCGGCGGAGAGCGCCTAGCCTCGACCAATCGGTCCCGGCGCATTCACAGTCCGTGACCGGCCCAGCTAGAACGTAAAGCCAGGTCGCTGCTTGTGGTGGCTGGAGACCTGCTGGAAGGCATGGCCGATTTGGAGGACGGTGGCGTCGTCGTGCATGCGGCCGACGATCTGGAGGCCGGCCGGGAGGCCGTCGGCGATGCCCATGGGGACGACGAGCGCCGGATGGTGGGATGCGTTGAACAGCGAGGCGTGGTAGGTGTCGTTGGCGCGGGCGTCGAAGCGCTTGATGGGTTCGGCCGGGTAGGGATAGGCGGGACTCAGCAGAAAGTCGCGAGACTCCAGGGCGTCTGATACCGCGGCCTCGATGGCCGCCCGTGCCTCGAGTCCTCGCAGGTAGTCGAAGGCCGTGGCGTCGGCGCCGACGTTGAGGCGCTCATGGATGGAAGGGTCGATCGAGCTGAAGTCTCCATCGAACATTCCGTGGATGCTGACGTAGCCCTCGGAACGGGAGACGACCTGGGCAGCTCTTGGATCAAGGGCTGCGGGCAGAGTCCAGGAGTCGATCTGGACGTCCAGATCCCGAATTGCTTGAACGGCCTCGGCGAACAACTCGCGGATTCGCGGCAGGGCGTCGTCCGCGAAGTCCTGGATGATGCCGGCGCGGTAGCCGCCGATTGGATCGTTGAGGGCGGCGGCGAAGGATCCGGCGGGTTGCGTGACTGCGTCCAGATCGTTGGGGTCCGGTCCGGCCATGGCTTCCAACATGAAGGCGCAGTCGGCGGCGGAGCGGGTCATGGGGCCGATGTGGTCGAAGTTGCGGACCAGCGGGCGGGCGCCGGTGCGGCCGACCAGGCCATGGGTGGGCTTGAGTCCGGTGATGCCGGTCATGTGCGAGGGGATGCGCACCGAGCCGCCGGTGTCGGTACCGAGCGCACCAAGCGTCATTCCAGTGGCGACTGCGGCAGCCGAGCCGCCGGACGATCCGCCGGGATGCCGGCTGAGGTCCCACGGGTTGCGGGTGGGTCCGAAGTGCGGGTTGTCGGTGGTAATGCCGCGGGCGAGTTCGTGGGTGTTGGTCTTGCCGAGGATCACCGCTCCGGCGTTCCGCAGCTGCTGAACCACGTGAGCATTGGCAGCGGGTCGATGGTCGCGGAATCTGATGGATCCGTAGGTCGTAACCACGCCGGCGGTGTCGATAACGTCCTTAATGGCGATGGGGATGCCGTCGAGGGGGCCGAGACGATCGCCGGCCTGAGACCTGGCGTCGGCGGCCCGCGCGTCGGTCTGAGCGGAGTCCGACATGACGCAGGTATAAGCGTTAAGCGTGGGATTCAGCCGCTCGATGCGAGCCAGGACGGCGTCCGTCAAGTCCAACGACGACAGTTCGCCGCTGGCGAGCGCCGCGGCGGCCTGACCGATCTCCAGGTAGCCCAACTCGTGCACCTCAGCCATAGCGGTCACGCTCTCCGCATCCAGCGAACCGCCGCCTACGGTATCAGCCGGCTGCCGCTGTTTTCCGAGGAGCGGTCGAGTGCCAGAATGAGTCCGCCGAAACCTGCGGATCCGAAGCCCCATGTCTAATCCCCATGCCGACGAACTGCTCGAGCGCGGCGTCACGCTGATTGAAGGCGTGATTCCGCCGGACGAGGTGCCTGGAATCCGTGACCGGGTTCGGGACGACATCATGGCCAACAACGACATCGACATCCCGGCGCTGGGCAAGACCTCCAATCTCTTGCGGATCAACCAGGACCTGGCGCCGTACCTTGCCGAGCCCCGACTGACGGCGGTGCTGGACGCCACCCTGGGCCCGGGCTTTCGACTGTCGTTCTTCACGGGATTCGTGACCGGGCCGGGACGCACGCGTGACGTGTGGCATGCCGACTGGCCCTACAACCAGGAGCACAACACGCGAATCCCGGCGCCGTATCCGGATATTCCGCTGCACTTCACGACGTTCTGGATGCTGACGGATTTCAGGGTTGAGAACGGGGCCACGATCATCGTGCCGGGCAGCCACAAGCTGCACGATCACCCGCGTGACGGCGGACCCTACGGCGACGCAATGACACCGCGCGGCGACGAGGAACGGTTGCTCGGTTCGGCCGGGTCGGTGGGCATCGTGGACAGCCGCGTCTGGCACGCCGTGTCGCCGAATTTGACGGATGAAGACCGGGTGGCCGTGGTGATCCGCTATGCCGCGTGGTGGCTCAACCTGAATCCGACACGAACGAGCTCACAGGAGTACGACCCGGCGTACCACAAGTCGCGGATCGACGACCTGCCGGAAGATGTGTACGTGGACCTGCCGGCCGAAGTGCAGCCGCAAGTTCGGCACCTGCTCCCACCTGGAGCGGCGGCCCTGGCGTAGGTCGCGCAGCCTCGCCGCGGGGCCTTGCTAGCCGACCGTGCCGTCGTCGCGTCGGTGCAGCATGACAGGGTTGCCGTCGAGGTCACTGACGACCGCAATCGTGCAGGTGCCGCTCTCGAAGGGCTCCATGGCCACGTTACCGCCCGCCTCCTTGACCCGTTCGGCCATTGCGGCGACGTCCTCACATGCAAATGCCGTGGACGGACGCATTCCGGCATCCGACGCGGCTATCGGGGCGTCGTCCTCCACATGCAGCGCGACGGTCATGTTGCCCGCCTGCAGTTCGCCCCACATGCCGCCCACGCTGAAGGCTGGCGTGAGGCCCAGGACGTCGCGGTAGAAAGCTGTGGCCCTTTCGAGATCGGAAACCGGGAAGTACACGTAGTCGACGCCGAGAACCTTCATGTCAGCCCCCCTTGGGG
>JAPPFO010000173.1 GCA_028875175.1 Chloroflexota bacterium
CCCCTGGTGTTTGTGGTTTTTAAGGCCCCCCCCCCCCAAGCACACCCCCGCCGCCACCCCTTTTTACCCGTGGCTCGTTGTTTCGGTTGCTACCCGGGGGGGGCCCCGGTTCCCTGCCCGCAGACGGCGCGGCGCAGCAACTCTCACGACCCGGATCACCGGGGTCGCTCACGGCCATGTTCCGTCCCGGAAGAGTTGACGCAACGTGACGGCCGCTGGTCGGAGCACGGCGGTTCTGCCCGCGCGCGAGGCGACGCCGACCGACAATCTGCAAACGCGGATCTGCACCCAGGAGTCTTGCACCCTTGACGCGGCGAAAGCTGCCGCGTACGGTTGGTCCGCTGGTCGGCGGGCAGATCCGACGACGAGGCTCCGCGCGAACTGCCGGCTCTGAACGTCGGTCGATGGTGAACCAGCCGCGGAGCTGTGTCGGCACGCGTGGGCGGTGTGTCTCCGTCGGTAACGCCGGGCCGAGGATGCGTTCACGGCCCGGCGAAGAGCAAGTCCACATGCACAAGTTGCTTCGCGACATCAGCTCGGGCGTGCGGCGACTAGCCAGACTAGCCGGCCAACGGGAGCTCACCCTCGCCGCGCTCTCGAACTCGCCTCGGGCATCGTCGCCGACCGGGCCGGCGCTGGCCGGTGCCGGCCGGTGGCAGTGCGTGACGGCACTGGCGGTCGCCACGGTGCTGGGCGGCACCGCAGCCGACTCGATCGCGCAGGGGAGCGTGGAGTCTGATCGGGCCGCGCTGGAAGCTCTCTACGACGCGACGGACGGCGAGAACTGGACGGACCGCACGTTCTGGAAGACGGCGGAGCCGCTGGGCCGGTGGTACGGCGTGACGACCGACGAAAACGGGCGAGTCAGTCACCTGGACCTCTCGTTCAACGGCCTGACGGGATCACTCCCGACCGAGCTTGGAGACCTGCCCAGGCTCTGGGAGTTGCGCTTCGCTGGAAACGCGCTGACGGGCCCGATACCGCCGGCGTTGGGTGATCTGGTCAGGCTCCACGAGCTGGATCTCGGCCGCAACCAGTTGACGGGCCCGATTCCCACCGCTCTCGGTGGACTGGTCAGTCTCGAGAGGCTGAACCTCAGCGGGAACCGGTTGACGGGCTCGATCCCGGCGTGGTTGGGGAACCTCGTCAGCCTCCGGGAGTTGTCGCTAGGAGAGAACCCATGGACGACGGGCCCGATCCCGGCGTGGTTGGGGAACCTCGTCGGACTCCGGGAGCTGTGGCTAGGGCAGAGCCAGTTGACAGGCTCGATTCCCACCTTCCTCGGAGGACTGGTCGATCTTGAGCGGTTTAGCCTGGAGGGGAACGCGTTGACGGGTTCGATCCCGACGTGGCTGGGTGAACTCGTCGCTCTCAGGCAACTGAGTCTCGGGTTCAACCGGCTGAGCGGTCCGATTCCGGTCGAGTTGGGCAACTTGGTGAACCTCCGCGACCTACGTTTGTGGGAGAACGACCTGAGCGGTCCGATTCCGGCAGAGTTGGGCAACTTGGTGAACCTGGATGTCCTGGCGCTCGGGCACAACCGGCTGAGCGGTCCGATTCCCGCGGAGTTGGGCAGCCTGGTGAACCTCCGATTCCTGCGCCTCGATTTCGGCGCCTTGACGGGCGGGATTCCGGCCGCCCTGGGCAACCTGGCGAAGCTCGAGGAGCTGAGGTTGGAGTTCAACGACCTGGGTGGTCGGGTTCCCGCCGAGCTCGTCAACTTGGTGAACCTCGAGCGCCTGAACCTGTCCTTCAACTGGGGCCTGTCGGGACCGTTGCCCGCCGGTCTGGAATCGTCGAGCCTCCAGAACCTGGATTTCTTCGTGACCCAGGTGTGTGCGCCGGCGGCCTGGCGGGAGTGGTTGGCGACGATCGAGTTCATCGGTCCCCTGTGCGGGGCGGAACGGGAGGTGACGATCGACATCGCCGTCGTCTACACCGCGGAGGCCCGCGAGGCGGCCGGCGGCGTCGCGGCGATCGAGACGGTGATCGACCTGATGATCGCCGAGACCAACGAGGCCTACGCGGCCAGCGACGTGCATCAACGCCTGGCGCTGGTGGCCCGTTCGGAGGTGTCGTACGCGGAGTCCGGCGATGCCGGGCTCGATCTCGATCGCCTCGTCGATCGATCGGACGGTCACCTGGACGAGGTTCACGCCTTGCGCGACGAGACGGGCGCCGACCTCGTGCACCTGCTCATCGCCGACTCGCCGGCCGCTTGCGGCATAGCCCGCCTGCCCGGCGCTTTCGGCGTCACCATACAGCACTGCGGCGGCCTGGTCTTCGCGCACGAGCTCGGCCACAACATGGGGCTCTGGCACGACCGGTTCCAGGTGCAGACGCAGGAGACCCAGGCGCGTCCCCACCCGGCGTTCGGCTACGTGAACCAGGGCATGTTCGCTCCCGGCGCTCCGGCGTCCAGCCGCTGGGTCACCATCATGTCCTACAGCCGTCAATGCGGTCTGGCCGACGCCCACTGCCGGACGCTGCCTCGTTTCTCGAATCCCCGTCATCACCATGACGGCGACCCGTTGGGCATCGCCCACGGCGCCGGATCAGGGGTGACGGGGCCGGCCGATGCGGCGGCGGTGCTCAACGCCACCGGCCCCGCGGTGGCGCTGTTGCGGGATCGCCCCGCCGATGCCGCCGACGTCAATCGGCCGCCGGTCACCGTCGATACGCTGCCGGACCGGAAGCTGGGGTTGGTTGGCCGCGAGCTGACGGTCGACGTGTCGCAGGCGTTCGCCGACCCCGATGGCGACGCCCTGTCCTGGACGGCGGCGTCGTCGCAGCCGGGCGTGGTGCGGGCCGCCGCGTCGGGCGCCCGCGTGGACCTGACGGCGACCGGCGTGGGGGTCGCCACGATTCGGGTCACGGCGACCGACCCCGGCGGTCTCAGCGTGTCGCAGTCGTTCCTGGCGACGGTGGACGAGGAGAGCGACATCGGGCCGCAGGACAGCGCCGAATCGGATCGAGCCGCGTTGGAGGCGCTCTTCGACGCGACCGACGGTCCGAGCTGGACGAACAGCACGAACTGGAAGACCGCGGCGCCGGTGGGGGACTGGTACGGCGTGACGACGGATGCCGATGACAGGGTCACGGCACTGTATCTCGACAACAACGGCCTGAACGGGCGGCTCCCGTTGGCGCTCAGGAACCTGGTCGAGGTCCGGACGCTGGATCTCGGGTGGAACCGATTACCGGGTTCCCTCCCAGCGTGGCTCGGCGACCTGACCCGGTTGGAGGAGCTGAGCCTCGCGGGGAACGGGTTGACGGGCCCGATTCCGATCGAGCTGGGCAACTTGGCGAAGCTGCGTTGGCTGGCACTTCATCGCAACGAATTGACGGACCCGATTCCGGCGAGCCTGGGTCGTCTCGCCGACCTCGAGTGGATGAACTTCTCGTTCAACGGGTTGACCGGCCGTATCCCGGCCGCGCTCGGACGCCTGGTGAACCTGGACGGTCTGGAGCTCCATCGGAACCGGTTGACGGGCCCGATTCCCGCCGCCCTCGGAAATCTGGCGAACCTTGAGAGGTTGAACCTCCAGGAGAACGGGTTGACGGGCTCGATTCCGGCCGCGCTGGGCAACTTGGCGAACCTCCGGGAACTGCGCCTCGAAGGGAACGGGTTGACGGGCCCGATTCCCGCCGGGCTGGGCCGCCTGTCGAGAGTGGAATACCTGGACCTGTCCCAGAACTGGGGCCTGTCGGGACCGCTGCCCGCCGGTCTGGACTCGTCGAGCCTCCGCGCGTTGGGCGTCTTCATGACCCGGGTGTGCGCGCCGGCAGCCTGGCGGGATTGGTTGGCGACCATCGAGTTCCTCGGCCCGTTGTGCGGGACGGGTCCGAATGTCGTGCTTGATGTCGCCGTCGTCTACACGCCCGCCGCGCGCGAGCGTGCGCGCGGATCCGCGGCGATGGAGGCGGCGATCGATCTGATGATCGCCGAGACCAATGCGGCCTACGCGGCGAGCGGCGTGAGCCAGCGCGTGGCGCTGGTGGCCCGGGCCGAAGTGCCGTATGCGGAGACGTACAGCGCCAACGATCTCGGCCGCCTTTCGGATCCATCGGACGGTCATCTGGACGACGTTCACACGCTTCGGGACGAGACCGGCGCCGACCTCGTGCACCTGATCGTTGGCCCTCCGTACGACGTCTGCGGTATAGCCAACCTTCCCGGGCTCGGCTGGACGGGCCCGTTCGGCATCACTGCCATCTGGTGCGGCGGCATCACCTTCGCGCATGAGCTCGGCCACAACCTGGGGCTGCTGCACGACAGATTCGTGGTGCAGGCGTTCGAAGGGACCGCGTCCTCGCACCCCGGCTACGGCTACGTCAACCAGCGGATGTTCGACGCGGAAGCGCCGCTGTCCAGCCGTTGGCACACGGTGATGGCCTATGGGGAACAGTGTCGCCTGGACGGCGGTCATTGTGCGCCGCTGCTTCGTTTCTCGAACCCACACCAGCGCTACGACGGCGACCCGTTGGGGGTTCCCTACGCCGCGGGGGGACGGGCGAGCGTGACCGGCCCCGCCGACGCGGCGGCGGTGCTCGACAGCACGGCTCCCGTGGCGGCGGCCTGGCGCGATCGTCCGGCCCGCTCCAACCGCCCGCCGACCGCGGTGGGCGCGCTGCCGGACCGGAGACTGCCGCCGGGCGGCACGATGGCCGTGAGCGTTTCGCCGTCGTTCGTCGACCCGGACGGCGACCCGCTGACTTACGAGGCATCGTCTTCGTCGCCCGATGTGGTCGCCGTGCGCGCGTCGGCCGACCGGGTGACGCTGACCGCGGTCGGCGAAGGCGTGGCGGTGATCCGGGTGACCGCGACCGACCCCGGCGGGCTCAGCGCCGCGCAGTCGTTCCGGGTGAGGGTCGCGGCACGGACGCCGCTCCCCTTCACCGACGATCCGCTCAGACCGGGCGTGACGCCGATCAAGGCTTTACACTTCACGGAGCTGCGAACCCGGATAGACGCGCTGCGGCAGCGGGAGGGGCTCGAGCGATTCTCCTGGACGGATCCGGTCCTGAGAGCGGGCGTGACGCAGGTCAAACTCGTTCATCTGCTTGAACTGCGGGAGGCGCTGACCACGCCGTACGCGGCGGCGGGCCGAGCGGTTCCACGTTGGACCGACATGACGCCGACGCCCGCGGCGACTCCCATTCGAGCGGTACATCTGACGGAGCTGCGCGCCGCGGTGGTGGCGATCGAGTGAAGCCGGCCAGCCAATTCCGGCTCATTGGCGAGGCAGGGTCGAAGGGCCACCAACTCCCATCGCACGTCGAAGGTCCAAAGGCCTGTGAAACCCGTGGACCTGTGAAGATCGTCGGACGTTGGGTTGCTTGGGACGACCGGAGAGTATTGGCATACGGAACGAGCAACGACCGCCCGTTCCTGAACTCGCGCCTTGGCGCCCTGCCCCGGCTCACCCTCACCGCCGGCGCAGGGACGCCACAAGGTCGGGCGACTCCGTTCAGCAACCAGCGTCCTACGGCAACGAGCGCAGGATCGTGATCGCCTGAGTGGCGTCAGGCGAGCCCGCATCCGCCTCTATCGCCCGTTCCAGCCACTGCTTCGCGCCCTCGATGTCACCGAGGTTGAGCGAGACCAGCCCCAGCTTGAACAGCGGCTTGA
>JAPPFO010000313.1 GCA_028875175.1 Chloroflexota bacterium
GCACGCGGTAATTGGAATAACCCGTTCCACCGCCATGGAACTAGCGCCGTCGGGTGTGCGCGTGGTTGCCCTCTGCCCCGGCATCGTGGACACGCGACTCTGGCGGGAGGACCTAAACCCGGACCTGACCGAGCTGGAGGGCCGCGAAGACGAGTCGGCCTGGGATGTTCGGGTTGCCGGGATCCCAATAGGCCGCCACCAAGTTCCCGCGGACGTGGCGAACGCGGCCTACATGCTGGCGAGTGACGACGCCTCCTACATCACCGGGATCTCGCTAAGCGTGGACGGCGGGATGGTGCTGCACTGAGCGAGGCGGGCGCGGCGCCGTTTCCGACGTTCGTGGTGGGGAGCCTGCCGCGGCCGGTGTGGGTGCGGGAGCTGATCGAGCGGCGTAAGCGGGGCGAGGTAAGCGCGGCCGCGGCCGAGCGCGTGCTGGACGACGCGGTACCGGCGGCGATCCGGATGCAGGAAGCGGCCGGGCTGGACTATGTCTCGGACGGCGAGTGGCGGCGCGAGAGCTACGTGAAGGTGTTTGCCGACGCGGTGGCGGGGTTCGAGCCGGACCTGATCGCGGGCGGCCGGGGGGCGGCGTATCCGGCGGTGACCGCGCCGCTGCGGCAGGAGCGGGCGATCGCGCTGGACGAGGCGCGTTTCGTGCAACGGGCGACCACGCGTCGGACTCTGACGGCGGTGCCGTCGCCCTACACGATCGCGCGTCGCATGTGGAGTCCGGAGCACTCCACGGGGGCGTATGCCGCGCGCGAGGACTTCATGGAGGCGTGCACTCCGATCATCAACGGGGAGCTGCAGCGGCTGACGTCGCTGGGGGTGGACGCGATCCAGCTGGACGATCCGTGGCTGGCGCTGCTGGTGGATGCGGAGTACCGGGCGCGGGCTGGGATCGACGACGTGAAGCACGAGATCGAGATGGCGGTGCAGGGCGTCAACGGGGCGGTGGAGGGTGTGGACCACCCGCTGATCTCAGTGCACCTGTGCCATGCGCACTCGAACCGGCAGCACAGCACGCGTGGGCCGTATGACCTGATCGTGGGGGCGCTGGGTCGGATGCACGTGCAGCGGTTGGCCATGGAGTTCGCGACGCCAGACTCCGGCGGGATCGAGGTGCTGGCGCAGTTCCCGGACGACAAGCTGCTGGGTCTTGGGGTGATCGACCACACGGATATCAACGTGGAGACGCCGGAGGCCGTGGTGGCACGGGCCGAGGCGGCGATGCGTTACGTGCCGGCGGAGCGGTTGACGCTGAATCCGGACTGCGGGTTTGCGCCGTCCAGCATCAATCCAATGGACCTGGACGAGGCGTTCCTGAAGTTGCGGGCGTTGTGTGAGGGGGCTGAATTGCTGCGGCGAAGGCACAGACAGTGAATCAACAGGACTCAGACTCTCGAGAGGAAGCTTGTTCGGAAAACGCAGACGAGCGTCACCAGGCTGAGCGAGTGGCCGCTGTCGCCCGCTTCCGGCGGCGCCGAGCGAGGTTCAATCGCACCAAGATGAACACGGACGAGATTCTGGCCGCCATCCGCGAAGGGCGCCGCCACTAGCAGCGCGTGTCTACGGCGAATTGGAGCGCGAGATGGCCGGGCGAAGGCGCCAGAGGGCCTGGGCGCTGGCGAGGGTGAGGAAGGCGGCGGCGGCGGCGGCGGCGTAGTCGAGGAGGTTGAGGCCCCAGCCGAGGTAGGCGATCAGGAAGGGGTAATAGACCATCCAAGTCTTGATGCTGAAGGGTAGAGGCGTGCGGAAGCGGTCGGCCAGGTAGAGCAGGACGTTGGCCAGGGGATAGGCGGCGGCGTAGGCCACGCCGATATCGCCGCGCAGCGCGCCCACGGCGACGAGGCCGCCCACCACGGTGAGTTCGCGCACGTGATCGCAGACCTGGTCCAACAGGGCGCCGAAATCGGAGGCGAGACCGCGGGTGCGGGCCAGTTCGCCGTCAAGGAAGTCCAGGACCAGGGTGCCGATGAACAACGCGAGGGCCAGGCGAGGGAAGGGGACGATCAGAAAGGCGACGACGAATCCGAGCGGGATCTGGCTGAGGGAAAGCGCGTTGGGGTGGACGCGGGCGGCGGCAAGAGTTTTGATAACCGGCCAAACGAGATGGCCGCCGAGGCGTCGCAGGGGGGCTAGCAGCAGGCGTTCAAGCGTGGAGTACGATCCAGGCGGCGGGGGCTCGGCCGGACGACCCTCACCCGGCCCTCTCCCGGTGGGAGAGGGTGGAGCGGGGGCCGACATTGGCGCGGGTTACCAGGCGAGCTGGTCGGCGAAGTAGGCGCGCAGGCCGTCGGAGGCGACTCGCTCCTGCCGCATGGAGTCGCGTTCGCGCACGGTGACGGTCTGGTCGTCGAGCGAGTCGAAGTCGATGGTCACGGCGAAGGGCGTGCCGGCCTCATCCTGGCGGGCGTAGCGGCGGCCGATGGAGCCGCTGGCGTCGTAGAAGATCGGCCAGTTGGCACGCAGGTCGTCGGCGATGCGGGTGGCCAATTCCACCAGCGGCGGACGATTGCGGGCGAGGGGGAAGACGGCGACCTTGAACGGCGCGAGCCGCGGGTCGAGGTTCAGGAAGGTCCGCGGTTTCCCGGCGACTTCCTGGACGGTGTAGGCATCAGACAGGAAGGCCAGGGCCGCACGGTCGACGCCGGCGGCCGGTTCGATGACGTAGGGCGTCACGTGCTGCTTGGCCGCGTCGTCGAAGTACGAAAGGTCGGTCCCGCTGGCCTCGGCGTGGCGCTGCAGGTCGAAGTCGGTGCGATTGGCGATGCCTTCCAGCTCGCCCCAGCCGAAGGGGAACTGGTACTCGATGTCGGTGGTGGCCTTGGCGTAGTGGGCCAGTTCCTCGGGGCTGTGGGGTCGCAGGCGCAGGCGTCGCGGTTCCAGTCCGAGGTCCTGCCACCAGGCGAAGCGGGCGTCGACCCAGTCCTCGTGAGATTCGTCGTCCTGGCCGGGCTCTACGAAGTACTGCAGCTCCATCTGCTCAAACTCGCGGCTGCGGAAGATGAAGTTGCCGGGGGTGATCTCGTTGCGAAAGGCCTTGCCGATCTGGGCGATGCCGAAGGGCATTTGCACGCGCGCGGTGTCGCGCACGTTCTTGAAGTTGACGTAGGTGGACTGGGCGGTTTCGGGACGCAGGTAGGCGACGGAGGCGTCGTCCTCCACGGGGCCCACGAAGGTGCGGAACATGGTGTTGAACATGCGGGGATCGGTGAGCTGGCCGCCGTCGTACGGGCATTTGCCGTCGGGCACGTCGTCCAGACGGAAGCGACGGCGGCAGATCGGGCACTCCACCAGCGGGTCGGCGAAGTGTTCGATGTGTCCCGAGACCTCCCAGATGCGCGGATGCATGAGGATCGAGGCGTTGAGGCCGACGACCTCGGGGCGCATGTGCACGACGCGGCGCCACCAGGCGTCCTTGATGTTGCGGATCAGCTCGGCGCCGAGCGGTCCGTAGTCCCAGGTGCTGGCGAAGCCGCCGTAGATCTCGGAGCTGGGAAAGACGAACCCCCGGCGCTTGGCCAGGGAGGTCAGGGTGTCAAGGTCGGGAGCAGGCATGGGTGTCCTCGTGGGTATCCAGGGTCATGGGGATGGCGTGCGGTGCGACGCCATGAGGTCGGAGTTACGCCCCGGGCACTGGCCGGGGCGCGGAACCCGCGCCCGCCCGTTCCAGGATGTGGGCGGATGAGATGTCGCGTTCGACGACGGCGGCCGCGTAGGCCCGGAGGGCCGTGCGGAGTTCGGCGCGGGTACGCGGATCGGCGCGGAGGCGGGCGGCGCCGGTGAGGCCTTCGTGAGCGATGAACCGCAGGGTTTTCAACGTGTCGAGGCTTAGCGGGTGGCTGGCGTTGTCGTGCGAACAGGTCGAGCAGATCACGCCGCCGGTTCGCGGGGCGAAGGCGTGGGCGCCAGGTTCAATCGTGCGGCCGCAGACGGTGCACTGCCACAGTTCGGGCGCGTAGCCGTGCGCACTCAGCAAGTTGATGGCCAGGGCGGAGAGCAACGGTTCCGGGTCGGCGGCCCGCTGGTTGAGGGCGCCAAGGAAGGCGACCAGGGCGGCGTAGGCAGCGGGCGCGGCCTCGCCGTCCTCGCTGAGACCATCCAGCAACTCGACGGCCCAGCCGGCGGCGGCAAAGGCGGCCAGGTCTTCACGGAAGCGGGGATAGGCCTCCAGGCATTGGGCCTGCGTGAGCACGTCGAGGTTGGCGCCGACGACGCCGACCAGGCGGACGCGGCTAAAGAGTTCGATATGCGGAGCCAGCTGGCTGGTGGGCCGGCGCGAACCGCGCGCCACCAGGCGGCGGCGTCCGAACTCGCGCGTGAAGAGCGTGACGATTCGGTCGGCGTCGCCCAGGTCGCGACGGCTGAGCACCACGCCTTCGGCCTTGTAGGTGCTGGAGCGCTGCAGAACGGCCATGGGCAAGCCTAGCGTGAGTCTCAGTCGTCGGAGACTGCCGCGTCCGCCGGTCGGCGAATCACGTCAACGGCCTCAACGCGCGGGCCGCGCATGCGACGTACGCGCAGCAGCCAACCCTCGTGTTCCACGGTGTCACCGGGTCTTGGAACGGCGTCGAGGCGCTGCATCACGAATCCGGCAACCGTGACAAAGTCACCCTCTGGCAGTCGGCACCCGGTGGATTCGACCAGCCGGTCGGCCCGCAGCGTGCCGGCCACGACAAAGCGGTCGGGTCCGAAGTGCTGAACGTCTCGGGGTGGGGCGTCGTGTTCGTCGCGAATCTCGCCCACGACTTCCTCGACCAGATCTTCCAAGGTGACAATGCCCGCGGGCGAGCCGTGCTCGTCCACGACCAGGGCCAGGTGCGCGCGGTCGCGGCGCATGGCCACGAGCAACTCGCCAACCAGGGCCGTGTCTGGTGAGATGTGCAGCGATCGAATCGCATCGTCCGGCAACGGCCGGTCAATGGCGTCGGGATCGATCGTCAGCAGGTCCTTCACGTGAACGAAGCCGACGATGGCGTCGGGCGAGTTGCGATAGAGCGGGAATCGCGAGTAGCCCGTGGCAACGGCCTGGCGCTCGATCTCGCGCACGGATGAGCCCGCAGGCACGATATGCACGGCCGAGCGGGGCGCCATCACGTCCCCCACGCGCCGCGCGGCGAACCGCAGCGCGCGGCTGGCCAATTGCTGCTGTGGCGCGCTGATCGCTCCAAGCCGACGCAGTTCGCCCAGCATCGAACCGATCTGCGCCGGTGTGTAGGCCGTGACCAACTCGTCGCGCGGCGCAACGCCGAAAGCCTGGATGGTCAGGTTGGCCAGTTCGTTCAGAACCCACAGCACACCGCGCACGGCGTTGGCGTACCACCGATAGGGCAGCGCGAGCCACAGCAGGGTGCGCACGGGTTCGGCGATGGCGATGTTCTTGGGAGCCATTTCGCCGAGCACCATGTGCAAGACGACCACGATGAATAGCGCGATAACGCCGGCGATCGCGTGCACCGCCGCGCCGTGCAGGCCGAAACGTTCGGCGAAGGTGGCCTCCAACACGTCGGCGATGGCGGGCTCGGCCACGAACCCCAGGCCCAGCGACGCCATGGCGGTTGCCGTGC
>JAPPFO010000113.1 GCA_028875175.1 Chloroflexota bacterium
GCTGTCCTGGTTCTGCTGGCTCCACACCCGCGCCGGCAGGTACATCAGCGGCGTAAACGCGCCGTACGTACCGCTCAACGCCCACACGCCCGCGTGCACGTCCGGATTCATCGAGGCCGACTGGCTCACGAACCCGATGGCCGACGACGCGTTCCCCGCTTCCTCGATCGGCGCCTTGATGCGCGTGCCCAGCGGGTTGCCGATCGGGTCGTAGTGCCCCCACAGCGCGCCGTTCTCCACGTTGATCGAGCTCGACAAGTCGGCCGCCAGCGTGATGAACCGATTGTCCGTCACGTAGTTCGTCCACTTGATGATCTCGGATATCGCGCGCCGCGTGCCCGCTACTTCGCCGGGCTTCTTGAACAGCTCGATGTCCACCGTCGAAGTCGTGTCCGAGAACTCGTTGGTGATCTCCAGCGACTGCGGTTCCTGCGGAATGTTCTGCGGCTGCAGCCGTTCGTCCTGGAACGGATCCGACGACGTGTCGATCCGCAGCGGCAACTCGTCGTTCAGCGAGTCGCCAATCTCTACCAGCTTGTCCGCCAGCCAGTCGCCCAGGCCGTTCTGGTTCAGCACCGACATCGCCACGTCGATGTTCGTCTTGAACTGGATCAGCCGCTCGCGCTCGTCGCTAACCGGACCTTCCCGGATCCCTTCGAACTGCACGCCATAGCGCTGCTCAAAGCTCTCCGCCAGCGCCACGAAGTACGGCTCGTTCATCTTCATCTCGTACGGATGACTGTGATACCCAACCAGCTGCTCGCCGAATCCGGCGATCTGGCCGTCCTGGGCGCTCGGCCACCAGCCCTTGGTGGTGTTGCCAACCACGATCAGCGGCCGCCGGTCGTCGGGGTCCCAGTCCTCCATCATCTTCAGCGCGGCCATCACCTGGTCGTAGTCGTTCCCGTCGTCTAGCGACAGCACGTTCCAGCCGTAGGAGGTCCACTGGTCCTCCATCACGTAGCCCTCGGCCACGTCGTCGCCGATCACGCCGCCCACCAGGGAGTCATCGATGCCTGCGTTGTTGTACGACAGCAGGATGCGCAGCCGCTTGCCGACCTTCTGCGCCAGCGCCTGGGTCTTCAGTTCCTGCGCGTGACCCTCGGTCATCGCGAACTCGCCTTCCAGCGCGATTACCTTCAGCGAGTCGTCCGCCCCCACGAAGTCCCAGAACGCCGCCTTGCCGGCCGCCGTCGCAACCCCGATACCAGACGGACCGCCATTGACGTCGTTCGTCAGGTCGGTCGTCTCCGCGTGACCCGCCAGCGAGCGAATCCCGCGAATCTTCGCCTGCGCGAACAGCGGGTGCTCCGCCAGCCCGTTGTCCTCCAGCAGCGTGTCCAGCGCCTCGCGACCGCGTCGGAACCCCAGCGCGTCGATCGCCAGCATCCCGATGTTCGGGTCCACGGCGTATTGGTCGTCGCCTGTTGCCGCGTGCTTCCGGGCCATCGCCTCGCCCATGATCATCCACAGCGCATACGCCGTCGGGATGTTGTGCCCGCCAGCCAGCATGAAGCGGTCGCAGTACGGATGCTTCGGCCGCCGGTAGTCGTACCGCAGCGCCCCGTTCTCCGGGCCGCCCAGGTGCAGCGCCACGTTGTACGGCGTATAGGCCAGCGGCCCCCCAAAGTGCCCCGTCTGGGCGTAGTTGCCCAGCAGCACCAGGGTCATGGCGGTCATGAACCCAACGTCTTCCAGCCGGTCCCGGTCGTAATCGGGAATCTCGACGCTGTGCTCGGTGGCCACCTGCTGGGCCGCGGCCCGTCGCAGCGTCGCCACGGCGCTACCGTTTTGGCTTGTCATCCCTGGGTTGCTCCTCGTCTGGCCTGGGGTCGCGGCGTGTCTATCGGTCCCTGTGCCGTCCTTGTCGCCGCACCCGCGCGGCCGCCGCTTCGTATATCCACTGGGAGGCCGGGGCGCGCCGTCACGCAGCACCACCCGACCGCCCGGTAAGCCTACCGAATCAGCGGCCAATCCTGAACTCGCGCACTCATCTACCAGGGACCCGTGGGCTCTCACTCCCCATGAGCAATTCCAACAGCCCCTCCGGATACAACGGCCCCCCAAGCGGCTGGCAAACGTCAATCCACCGGGCCTCAATGCGCTCGCCGTCGCCCTCCACACCCTCGATCCGCTCGTTGGCGTACCGCGAACGGTCAACAAACTCCGCCTCGAACAGCAGCACGATCCAGTGAGCCGCCTGCCCCTCCCGCTCAAAGATGTTTTCCAGCGTCCCTAGATGCCGAACGCCCAAAATTTCCTCGCCAATCTCCTCCCGAATCTCCCGTCGCACGGCGTCCGCCCCGCGTTCGCCAAAGTAAATGGCCCCGCCCAGCGGCCGGTAATACCGCCCACCCCTTCCCGTCCGGTACTCCCGCACCAGCAGCCGCGACCCGTCCCGAATCACGGCCAACGCCACGGGACGAATACCGGCATAGGCGGGTATTCGCTCAGACATCACCGCGCTGTCCGACCAGGGCTACGGAGACGCCCTGCACCCGGACTCACAACTCCCGCCTAGCCCGATCTCTCGCCCAGCAATTCCAACAGCCCGTTCGGATACAACGGCCGATCCAGCGGCTGCGACACATCAATCCAAACGGCCACGATCCGCGTGCCGCCACCCTCCGTGCCCACAATCCGCTCGGCTTCGTAGTACGAGCGATCTACAAACCGCGCCTCAAACACAAACACAACCTCATGCCCCGGCTGGCCGTGATAGTCGAAGATGTTCTCCAGCGTCCCTAGCGGCCGCACGTCCCTGATCTCCGCGTCGAACTCCTCCCGCATCTCCCGCCGCACCGCGTCAATGGCCCGCTCGCCAAACTCAACCCCGCCGCCCGGCGGACGATAGAACCAGTCGCGCCGGTCCCACGCCGCGTTGTCCTCCACCAGGATGCGCGGACCGTCCCGAAACACCGCCAGCGCCAGCGGCCGGATCCCCGCCCACGACGGCAGCAGTTCAGACCTCACCGGGTCGTCCACTCGGAATCTCGCTCAGTCGTCAGCGGCCACCGCGGCCAGTCGCTCCCGCAGCAACGCGATCAGTCCGGGCGGATACAGCGGCGCATCTACCGGCTCCGAGACATCGAGCCAGACGGCCTCGATTCGATCCCCGTCACCCTCCATGCCCACCAGCCGCTCCGCCGATTCCAGCGACTGATCCACAAATCGCGCTTCGAACATGAACACGATCTCGTGCCAGTCCCTGTCGTTTTTCGAGTAGATGTTCTCCAGCACCCCAAGCAGCCGGACGTCGGTAATCTCCGCGCCCACTTCCTCCTGGATCTCGCGCTGCGCCGCCGATTCCGCGAGTTCCCCATGGTTGATCGCGCCGCCCAGCGGCCGGTAGGCGGATTCGCCGCCGGTCGCGGCGTAGTCCTGCACCAGTACGCGAGATCCGCTGCGAACCGCCACCAACGCCTGCGGCCGGATCCACGCCCACGACGGCAGCGACCCCTCCGGCAAGTGCCTCGCGGCCCGCGTCACCGGACCGCCCCGTTTAGCCCAGGCGGGCTCGTCCAGAGGGGTCATGTCGAAAATCCGACTCTGTCCGTGCGCCGGAAAGCCAGCGCTACGGCGCCCCCTCCGGCGCCGGCGGCGGACCGTCCTTCAGATAGTCCAAACTCAGCGCGCTCCGAACCTGCTCCAGCAGCGGCTCCGCCCGCCGCTTCGTCTCCGCCGTCCCCGCCGCCAGCACGTCCCGCACGTCGTCCGGCCGTGACTCCCAGTCCGCCCGCCGCTCCCGGATCGGCCCCAGGAACCCATTCATCGCCTTGAACAGCCGGTCCTTCACCTCCACGTCGCCGACCTTGCCCACGCGATACCGGGCCTTCAGGTCGTCCACTTCCTCCGTATTGGGATTGAACGCGTCGTGGTACATGAACACCGGGTTGCCCTCCACCGTCCCCGGATCGGTCGCCCGCAGCCGCTTCGGGTCCGTGAACATGCTCCGCACCTTGGCCCGCAGCGTCTCCTCGGAATCCTTCAGGAAAATCGCGTTCCCCGCCGAGGTGCCCATCTTCCCCTTGCCGTCGATCCCCACCAGCCGCGGCACCTCGCCAACCCGGCCCCTGGGAACCACAAACGTCTCCCCGAACCGCCTGTTGAACCGGATCGCCACGTCCCTCGTCATCTCGATGTGCGGCAGTTGGTCCTCCCCCACCGGCACCAGGTGCGCCAGCGGCAGCAGGATGTTGGAAATCTGCATCACCGGGTAGTTGAAAAACGCCACCGGCACCGTTTTGTTGGTCGTCTCCAGGTCGGCCAGCTCCGCCTTCAGCGTGGGATTCCGCTGCAGATGCCCCAACCCCAGGAACCAGCTCAGGTGAAGCGTCAGCTCGGCGAACTCCGGCACCCCGCTCTCGATCACAAAGTGCGAGACATTCGGGTCCAGCCCCACCCCCAGCCAGTCCAGCGTCACTTCCCACAGACCCCAGCGGATCCACGGCAGGTTGTCGGCGTAGTCGGAGACCTGGTAATCGGCCAGCAGGAAGAACGACTCGTACTCCTCCTGCAACTCCAGCCACTGCGAAAACGCGCCCGCGTAATGCCCCACGTGCGAGGGACCGGACGGCCGCAACCCCGTCAGGATGCGGCGCCGCCCACCATCCGGCGCGTCAACCGTCTCCGACATAGCCAATGTCCTCGAAGAGTCCCGCAACCCGCCCATACTGCCACCGACAATCGCCCGAACGACGCACAGGTCCTACCGCAGCAGCTTGTTCACCCCGTTCAACCCCGCCACCTTGTACGCCTCGGCGAACGTCGGATAGTTGAAGATCGTCTCGACGAAGTAATCGATCGTCCCCTCCAGCTCCATCACCGCCTGCCCGATGTGCAGCAGTTCGCTCGCCTGGCTGCCGAAGATATGCACCCCCAGCACCTTGCGCGAATCCGGGTCGAACAGCAGCTTCAGAATGCCGAAGTCGTCCCCGATTATCGCCCCGCGCGCAATCTCCTTGTACCGCGCCACCCCGCTCTCGTAGGCGATGCCGGCCAGCGTCAGTTGCTCTTCGGTCTTCCCGATCAGCGCAATCTCGGGAATCGTGTAGATGCCGATGGGCAGTTGATCGTCGTCGATCTCCGGGCACTCCATCCCCAGCGCATGCAGAGCCGCCAGCCGTCCCTGCTCGGCCGAAGTCGAAGCCAGCGCCGGCTGACCGATCACGTCGCCAACCGCGTAGATGTGCTCCACGTCCGTCTGGAAATGCTGGTTCACCTTCAGTCGCCCGCGGGAGTCCGCCTGCAGCCCCGCCGCGTCCAGGTTCAGCAGGCCCGTGGCGCCGTGACGCCCGATCGAGTACATCACCAGGTCGCCCACGACCTTGGCCCCCGTCTCCAGCACCGTCACCGGCCGTCCCCGCGCGTCGAACTCGACCGAGGAGACGTTGTGACCCAGCCGCAGCGTGATCCCGTCCTCGCGCATCCGGTACTTCAGCGCTTCGCCGATCTCCTCGTCCACCATCTCCAGCAGATCTCGGCGGCCGTCGATCAGCGTCACCGACACGCCCAGCGTCGCGAAGATGCTCGCGTACTCCGTCCCGATCACCCCGGCCCCAA
>JAPPFO010000246.1 GCA_028875175.1 Chloroflexota bacterium
CCCGTTTGCCGGCGCGGCTTCCTGGACGATCGAGCCGGTCGTTCCCGGATCCGTCGTCGCCACCGCCTCGAACTGGACCGCCCGCGTAACCGTCTTCTCAACCTGCTGCGCGACGACTCGCTCGACCGGCACCTCCTTGACCACAATCTTCTCGACCGGAACTTCCTTGATCACTGTCCTCTCAACGGCCTGGGAGGCAGCGGCAGCGGGAAACGATGCCGCCACCGGAGCGCGCGCGGCGCTGGCCGTCTCGGACTCACCGCAGGACGCAACCAGCATCGCCGCCAGCGGAATCGCCAACAGCAGCGTTCGTTTAGGTCCTCGCATCACTCGCCCCCTCACCTAATCGCTCTATCTGTGCCGAGCGTTCACGTCCGAGGCATGAATCCCCGCGCGCGCAACTCGGTTCTGCGGTTCGCCTTCTGAGAGATGTACGCAGGAAGGCCCGGATTCGTTCCCTGGGTTCCGAACTTCTCTGTCCGAGTTCCAAATGACGGTCGAACAACCGCCCGTCCTCGGCCTCAGTTGCCCGTCGGCGCCCTGGTCACTCTCGCCGGCGCTTGATCGCCCTGATTCCCCGCCAGGCCAGCACCCCAACCACCGCAAACGGCCCCGCCACGATCACCATCACGATCGCCGCATTGGCCAGGAACCGCAGGACGTCCAGTAGCAGGCCCACCGAGTCCCGCGCCGTCGACCCCGGCCCGAACACGTCCCGGCCCGCCACGTCCTCCGGCAGGGCCGTCAGGAACGTCACCACCCGGTTGTCCACGTCGGCCCGGTCCTCGTCGGCCGACTCGATCGTCGTCTCGGTCTGGAACCGCCCTTCGCTCCGGTCCACCCGCGCCTCATAGAAGACGCCGTGCCCCGACTCGGGCGACAGCCGCGGGAACTCCCACACCACCGTCCGCGTGCCCTCGTCGTAGCGCCCGCCGCCCTCCGCCCGCACGAACGTCATGCCCTCCGGCAGCCGCTCCGTCAGCCGAACCTCCCGCGCGTCGCCGTTGCCGTGATTCTGGATATTGAGGTAGTACGTCACGTCCCGCCCCACCGGCACCGACGCCTCGCCTTCCTTGAACACGCTCAGGTCCACGAAGAACGGCAGCGTCGCCTCCGCCCGGTCCTCCGCCGGTTCGCGCACGACCCCGCTGGCCGCAATCGTCGCCGTCACCTGCATCGGCGACCCGTCACCCTCCAGCCGCACCCGCGACCACACATCCTGCGACGAGTTCGCGTCCAGCCGGTCAAACTCCCAGACCACGCTGTGCGAGGCCGCCTCGTACACCCCCTGCGACGACGCCCACTCGAACACCATCCCCGGCGCCAGCCGGTCCCGCACCACCACATCCCGCAGGTCCACGGTGCCGTGGTTCGCAATCGTGATCGGCAACTCCGTGCTGCCGTGCATCGCGTAACCCTCGGGCGAGAACCGCTCGATCCGCAGGTCCGGCGCCGGATGCAGCCGCACCGTGATCGTCGCCAGGTCCGTCTGGTTCGCCAGCAGGTTCAGCTGTCCCTGCAACACCTCGATGCGCGAGCGCACCTCCAGCAACTCCCGCTGCACCTCCAGCGTGTCGCTCACGGTGCGCGCCGTCGCCAGGATGTCCAGCAGCTGCCGCTCCGTCGCCTGCGCCGTCCGCAGCCGCGCTTCCAGGTCCGTGAACTCCGACGTCACGTCGCGCCCGCCCACGCCCTCGAACACCACCTCGCTCCCCAACTCCCGCACCAGCCGTCGCGCCTCGTCGAACCGCTCCACCGGCACACGCAAAATGACCGTGCTGATCGACCGCGGATCGTCGTCCCGCACGTCCGCCGAGTCCACAAACGCCTCCGGAATCCCTTCCACCAGCGCCTGCAACTGCCGCACGGCCCCGTCCACGTCCCCCACCACGATCCCAACCGTGGCGTCCCGAATCACCCGCCGCGCCGGCGCCGCCTGTTCAGCCTCGGTGACCACCTGCTTCATCGCCGCCGCCTCGACCGGAACCTCCCGCACCACGACCTGCGGTGCCGGCGCCGCCGGCGCCTCGGCAACCCGAACCACCGCCCGCTCCGCCGCCATTCCCATCGCCGTGGCCGTATCCCGCGACATCCGCTCGCCTTGCTCCGACGACTCAGCCATCGCAGCCGGAAGCTCCGGGGCCATTGCCATCGCCGGCGCGGCCATTGACCGCTCCTCGCTCTCGCCGCCAAACGGGAGTTCCCCGCACGCCGCCAAAACCAGCGCCCCAACCACCAAAGCCGCCACCACCACTCGCAATCGCCTCGGCATCACGCGCTCCCTACCTCATCCTTCCGGACGCGGAAATCTGGGCAACACTCCGCAGCGTCGCCACAAGACCCTCCATTGCAAGACTAACGACGCCCACGCGGCTTCGTTTCGCGGCCAGGGAGAACCCACGAGCCGACCCCGCACCAATAACTACGCCACTCAACCGCCAATCGTTCCCTCGCCCCGACCCACTCGTCGACCCGTCGCTGCACGCTCAAGCGGCTGGCCAGCGCGTCCGTCTACCCGCCGCCGTTCTCTCCGTCCCGCCCGTCCGCCAACCGCGCCACCCGCAGCAGGTCCACGCCCTCATCCATTCGCATGATGATCACCCCGGCCGCCGCCCGCTTGATCGGCCGCACGTTCCCGAGCCCGCAGCGCATCACCTGCCCGTCCGACGACACCAGTGCAATCTCCTCGTTCTCCGCCAGCAACCGGCGGGCATCCGCCACCTCGCCGGTCTTGTCGCTCAGGTTGATCGCCTTCAGCCCTTGGCCGCCCCGCCCCTGCGGCCGGAACTCGCTCACCGCCACCTTCTTGCCGAATCCATTGGACGTCACCAGCAGCACGAACCCGTCGTCCTGCGTCAGGTCCATCGCGGTGACTTCGTCGCCCTCGGCCAGGCGAATCGCCCGCACGCCTCCGCTCGTCCGCCCGCTGGCCCGAATGTCGTCCAGCGCGAACCGGATCGACATCCCGTTGCGCGTAAAGAACATCGCGTGCGTCTCGTCCGTCGCCAGCCGCACCCACACCAGCTCGTCATCCTCGTCCAGGTCCATCGCCAGCAGCCCGGTCGTTCGGATCGACACAAACTGCGTCAGCGCGCTCCGCTTCACTTCACCCTTGCGCGTCCCGAACACCAGGTAATCGCCCGCCTCGAAGTTCGGAATCGCCAGTACCGCCGTCGCCCGTTCGCCCTGCTCGATCGCCAGCAGGTTGATCAGGTTGTGCCCCTGCGCGTCCCGCCCCTGCTCCGGCAGCTCGTACGCCCGCAGCCGATACACCTTCCCCCGGTTCGTAAAAAACAGCAGGTGGTCGTGCGTGTTCGCCACCAGGAAATGCTCCACCACCCCGCCCGTCTTGCTACGGAACCCACGGATGCCCTTGCCGCCCCGACCCTGCCGCCGGTACGTATTGGCCGGCACCCGCTTCACGTAGCCGCGCGACGACATCGTGATCAGGCAGTCGCGGTCCTCCACCAGGTCTTCCTCGTTGAAGTCGCCCGACGCCTCGCGTTGGATCTCCGTCTGCCGCTCGTCGCCGAAGCGCTTCACCACCTCGCGCGTCTCGTCGCCGATGATCGCCAGCACCCGCGACTCGTCCGCCAGGATGTCCTCCAGGTCCCGGATCGTCGCCCGCACCTCTTCCAACTCCGCCAGGATCTGCTCGCGCTCCAGCCGCACCAGCCGCCGCAGCTGCATGTCCAAAATCGCGTTCGCCTGGATCTCGGTCAGCCCGAACTCCTGCATCAGTCCGGTCCGAGCCTCCTCCGTGTCGTCCGCGCCCCGGATGATCCTGATCACCTTGTCGATATCCGCCAGCGCGATTACATAGCCTTCCAGCAAGTGCTCGCGCGCCTGCGCCTTCTTCAGGTCGAACTCGGTCCGCCGTCGCACCACGTCCTGCCGGTGCTGCACAAAGAGTTCGACGAACCGACGCAGCGGCAACTGCTCCGGCTGCCCGTCCACCAGCGCCAGGTTGTTGATGCTGAAGGTCGACTGCAGCGCCGTGTGCTTGTACAGCTGGTTCAGCACCGCCAGCGGCCGCGCGCCGCCGCGCAGCTCCACCACCACCCGCATCCCGTGCCGGTCCGACTCGTCGCGGATATCGCGCACGCCCTCGATCACCTTGTCCCGCACCAGCGCGGCGATCTTCTCCACCAGCCTGGCCTTGTTCACCAGGTAGGGAATCTCGGAGACCACCAGCGCCATCGTCGTGCCGCGCACTTCTTCCACGTTCACCACCGCGCGCACGCTGATCCGCCCGCGCCCCTGCGTATACGCCTGCTCGATCCCCTCCGCCCCCACGATGATCCCGCCGGTCGGAAAATCCGGCCCCCGCACGAACCGCATCAGGTCCCGCGAGGTCGCCTCCGGGTTTTCGATGTAGTGGTCGATCGCCCGCCCCACCTCGCGCAGGTTGTGCGGCGGAATGCTCGTCGCCATCCCCACCGCGATTCCCGTGGACCCGTTGATCAAAAGGTTCGGCACCACCGACGGCAGCACCTCCGGCATTTCCGCCGTCCCGTCGAAGTTGTCGACGAAATCCACCGTGTCCCGGTCCAGGTCGTCCAGCATCGCGGCCGCGACCTGCGTCAGCCGCGCTTCGGTATAGCGCATGGCTGCCGCCGGATCGCCGTCCACCGACCCGAAATTCCCCTGCCCGTCCACCAGCGGATAGCGAATCGAAAACGGCTGCGCCATCCGCACCAGCGCGTCGTACAGCGCCTGGTCCCCGTGCGGGTGATATTTCCCCATCGTGTCGCCCACTACCCGCGCCGCCTTGCGGAACGCCGCGTTCGGCGTGGCCGAAATCTCCTCCATCGAGTACAGCAACCGCCGATGCACCGGCTTCAGCCCGTCGCGCACATCCGGAATCGCCCGCGCGACGATCGTGCTCATCGCATAGTCGATATACGACGTCTCCATCTCCTCGACAATGTCCACCGCCCGAATCCCGTCGTCCCCCACAAACTCCTCCGTCACGCCCCTCCACTCCCCTCTCTGGAACTGATTAGTCTTGCGTGCTCACGACCCCGATAGGCGAGCACCTGCGTGCGGAGACATGAACCTCGAGTGGCGACCCCTCTTCCTCCCTCTCCCTTGAGGGAGAGGGCTGGGGTGAGGGTGGCTGCCGCCCCCAGCAACCACGCAAAGTCAGTGGCACCCCACTCCGGAAGTCCTGCTCTTATCCCTTGCTCGTGGCAGAGGGTCGGGGTGAGGCGTCGTCCGCGCACCCTCCTCGTCGCCAAGAGGACGCCTCTTGCTCCCTCTCCCTTGAGGGAGAGGGCTGGGGTGAGGGTGGCTCGCCCCCTACCGCCCACGCCCAGACAGGGCAACCAACGCTCCCGTGCCGCTCTTCCTCCCTCGCCCAGGGAAGCACCAGCGTCGGTCGCGAGGGAATCTTCAGGCCGCCGCTCTTCACCCTCTCCTGGGGGAGAGGCAGAATCGGCCGTCTTCGGCCGAATTCGGTGAGGGGTCTTCCGCG
>JAPPFO010000092.1 GCA_028875175.1 Chloroflexota bacterium
CCGCGGCTGGCTGCGCTTCGCGCCCGAGGCCGACGACGGCTTCGAGTGGTTCACGCGCGAGGGCACCGGCGTCACCGCGCCCGAGCGGCGGCTCAGCTTCACGGATACCGGCGTGAGCGGCGGGTTCGACCAGTTCAAGCACGAGTTCTTCCAGGCTTGCCTGGGCAACGGCGAACCGCCTGTCAGCGCCGACGACGCCCTCTGGATGCACGAAACCGCGTGGGCGGCCCGGCGGGCTTCCGATACGGGCCAGACGCAGACGGTTACCTTGGGAGGGTCATAGCGCGGGCGCATTCGCGAGTCGCCCCCAGGAGCACGACGTGGTCGAGAGACGGGAATCGGATAGAACTGTGGCGGCTCGACAGCCGACCGAGCTTCCCCCGGTTCACCCTGGCGAGATTCTGAACGAGGAGTTTCTGCGCCCGCTCAACCTGAGCCATTACCGGGTGGCCAAGGCCATTGGCGTGGACCCCCGCCGGATTCATGCGATCGTGCACGGCCAGCGGGCCATCACAGCCGAGACGGCGCTGCTGCTGGCGCGATTCTTTGGGAACTCGGCGACGTTCTGGATGGGGCTGCAAAGTCAGTTCGACCTGGAGACCGCCGAAGACCGGCTGGCGCACCGGTTGGAGGCCGTCACGGCATACGCGAGCGGATAGGCAGTGCCATCAGATGGTGCTGGTAGACGGGTAAAGGTGTGAGCGATCAAGACCCGGGACGTCCCGCCGAACCGCAGGCTGCCAATCCGAAGCGACCGGAGACCTTAGCGCTTCTCAGGATTCTGGCCTTGGGTAATCGTCAGATTGCCGCAGGCCAGGTGGAGTCCGCCGGTAAGGTCGTGGCCAGGCTGCGGGATCGTGCGGGCAAACGGTAGGAGGCCTCGTCAAGAGATCTTCGCGTGTCGTGGGGACAGAGGCCAACACCATACTTAGTCCGCAAACATCTTCTGCAAGGCGCTAAGTGTGGCTCTCAGCGTCGTAGGTGTTAGTCGACCAATGTTTCGAAGCAGCCGTTCTCGATCCACGGTTCGAACCTGATCAAGCACCAGGAAGCCGTCCTTCTGCTGGAACCGACAAGGAATCCTGAAAGGGTACGGATGGCCACCAGTCGTCATTGGCACGACCAGGAATGTCCGCAGGAAGTCGTTCAACTCGTCGGGAGACACGATGGCACAAGGCCGCGTCTTCCTGATTTCTTGACCCTTCGTTGGATCCAGCGATACCAGGTAAACGTCCCCGCGCCGGGGCGCACTCACTCCCAGACCCACTCGGTCTGATCGAAGTCAGTAGGCAGCGGCTCGTCGAGAAGGCGATCCTCGTCCCGGTCCCTCAGGCGCGCTGCCGCCTCAGCCCATCCTGCTCGCGGCGGCACCGTGCGCTCGATTAGGACACCTGACGCGACAATCCGCAACTGGACCTCTTCCCCGAGCTGAGCCTCTTCGATGAATGGCTTCGGGATGCGGACACCGCGCGAGTTGCCGATCCGAACGATCTTCGTTTTCACCGGTGGTATGCGACTCTTGAGGAGTAATTACAGTGTAGGCCTTGAAGAATTTCGGGCAAACCCGTCTTTTCCTGGCAGCAACACACTTCAGTTCGTCGCCCGGCGATACTCGTAGGTCGCCGCGCCTATCAGAACCGCCGTCGTGGCCAGCAGGATCCAGATGCCGGGCAGGATGCTGTCCCAGACCCACCCGTCGATGATGACGGCGCGCACGGCCACCATGATGTATTCGATGGGGTTCAGGCCCACGGCTACCTGGAACCAGCCGGTCAGCAGGTCGCGCGGCATGAAGGCGGAGGTTAGAAACGCCAGCGGCATGAAGAGCAGCCAGCTGTTGACCGTCACCTGCACGCTGCGGGTGCGCATGGCCACGATCAGGCCCACGCAGCCCATCGCAACGCCCAGCAGCGTGGCGCCCACGATAACGGCCAGGATGCCCAGGATCCCGCCCTCGAAGCGGACCCCGATGGCCGTGGCCACCAGGATGATCGCCAGCACCTGCGCCATGGCGCGCGTGCCGCCGATCAGCAGGGTGCCCAGGAGGATCGAGAAGCGGTTGACGGGCGACAGCAGCAGCTTGTCCACGTAGCCCGACATCATGTCCGTCAGCAGCACCATAGCCATGTCGCTGCCGCTGAAGACCACGGCCATTACGATCACCATGGCGGCCAGGAAGGCCTGGTAGTCGTCGGCCGGAAATCCCGGCAGCGCGGTGATGCCGCGCAGCGGCTCGCCGAAGAATAGGAACATGAAGGCGGACGACAGCACCGCCGCCACGATCATCCACGGCTGCGCCAACCAGGTCTTCAGGTTGCGAACGTAGATGAAATAGCTCTCGCGCAGGACAAGCATTGGCATTACCTCCGGTTGACGCCCATCCACTGGCTCCACATGCGGTCCTCGGCGTCGCCGTCGGCGTCCGAGTCGCGGATTTGGCGGCCGGTGTGTTGCAGGAACACGTCGTCCAGTGAGGGGCGGGTGATGGACAGGTTGGCGATGGAGAGGCCGGCGTCCTGGAAGGCGGCCATGATGGCGGGGGCGGCGGCTCCGCCATCGCCGACGGTGGCGATCAGGCCGTTGTCGTCGATGTCCGCCTGCCGGACTCCGGGCAGGGTGCGCACGGCCGCCAGCGCCGCGGCCACGCCTTCGTCCGGCGACTCGCCTGCATCAAAGGCCACGTGGACGATGTCGCCGCCCACGCCGGCCTTGAGCTCCGCCGGTGAGCCTTCGGCCACCAGTCGGCCGTGGTCGATCATGGCCAGCCGCCGGCAGAGGCGGTCGGCCTCGTCCATGTGCTGGGTGGTCAGGAAGATCGTGACGCCCCGGGCGTTGAGCTCTTCCAGGTGCTCCCAGACGGTTATCCGGCTTTGCGGGTCCAGCCCGGTGGTCGGCTCGTCCAGGAAGAGCACGCCGGGGTTGTGCATCAGGGCCCCGGCCAGGTCGATCCGCCGCCGCATCCCGCCCGAGTAGGAGCCGACTTTCCGGTCGGCCACCGAGGAGAGCCCAACCAGCTCCAGCAGTTCCGTGGCGCGGGTACGGGCTTCGGCGCGCGACAGCCCGTACAGCACGCCTTGCAGCTCCAGGAAGTCGCGTCCCTTCGAGAGGTCGTCCAGCCCAACTTCCTGCAGCGCCACGCCGATGGCCTGACGTACGGCTTTCGGCTCGCGGATCACGTCCAGGCCGGCCACCTCCACGCGCCCCTCCGTCTTGGGCAGCAGCGTGGCCAGGATCTTGATGGTGGTGGTCTTGCCCGCGCCGTTCGGCCCCAGGAAACCGAAGAACTCGCCGCGCTCCACCGCAAAGCTGATCCCGTCCACGGCGCGCACGCCGCCCGGGTAGGTCTTGCCGAGTCCTTCCACCAGGACCGCCGGACCGTTGATCATCGTCCGCTCCCGTTGTCTGTCCGGTCGGCGCCCGCCCTGAGCCGGCCTTCGCTTTGCAACCGGCAGATGATGACGCATTCGAGCCGCGGCTGTTGCGACTTCCCTTACAAAGCCGTCGAGGCTGTCCGCCAGGTCTGGCGGCCACGTCGACTCGCGAGATACTGATGTCCTCGCTCTGCTACCGTGCCCCGCCAGACAAACCTCGACGCCGGGCTCACCACGACGTCGACGAACTGGAGATGAGGTTCGCCGTGACAGCTGTGATCCATGAACCGGCGCGTGAGGTGCCGGTGTTGCATGACACTGACGTGTTGGTGGCGGGCGCGGGCATTTCGGGGTTGTTCGCGGCGTTGGAGTCGGCCGCGGCCGGCGCGCGGACCACGCTGGTTGACGAGTATTCGGCGGTGGGCGGCAATTACGGGCCGGGGCTCGGGTCGCGCCACGACCTGTGGCAGGCGCCGCAGCAGCACGACCGCGGGCTGGGCGGCCAGGTGGGCGACTTTCTGGATCGGCTGGACGCGCGCGGGGGCATCAAGACCTTTGACTTCATCAGCGGCGGCGACAACGTGCCGTGGCGCTGGGACGGCATGGCGCACATTCCCGTCATCGACCGCAACGAGTTCCAGCGGCTGGCCCTGCAGCGGCTGCGCGACCTTGATGTCTCGCTGCTGCTGTCCACCACCGTGGCCGGAGCGATTGTTGAGGACGGCGATGTCGGCGGCGTGATCTTCGAGACCGGCGAAGGCCGGCGCGCGATTACCGCCAGGGTCGTCATCGACACCACCGGCGAAGCCGACGTGGCCGCCGCGGCTGGCGCCGAAACCGAGGACGCGTACGCCAGCGCGGAGGCCGGCTTCGGGCTGTTCTTCCGCGTCGAAGACGTGGACTGGGCGACCTACGAGGAGTTCCGCGCGGCCGAGCGCGACAAGCCGCTGAGCGGGGAGGAAGAGCGCTGGGTGGACGAGGTGCTGTTCGTCGCCCTCGAGCGCGTCTGGGCCAACTACCCGCGCGAGTTGCTGCCGTTCATGATGGCCGACTGGGAGTCCGGCGAATACAAGTACGTGGCCTCAATCCCGGGCGGCGCCCACGCCTACAAGATTCCGTTCGCCACGCACGACCAGGATGTGACGACCATTGAGACGCGCTGGCCGGACCACACGCTGTCCGCGCTGAACGCGATCGAGCGGTCCACCATCGAGTCCTCGGCCCGGCTGCACGCCTACGACACCATCGAGTTCTACAAGCGCCACGTGCCCGGATTCGAGAACGCCCGCGTCAGCCAGATCGCGCCGTACATGGGCACGCGCTGGAGCCGCACGATTATTCCCGACTACACCCTCAGCCGCGACGACATTGTGGACGAGCGGCGGTTCGACGACGTGGTGCATGTGCTGACCACGCTCTATCGCTACGACGACGAGGTGCGCAAGGGCGGGCGTACCCGCCAGCTCGTCAACCTGCGCGAGCGTGAAGAGGGCCACCACTTCGACATGCCGCTGGGCCAGTTCCTGCCGCAGGGCGTGGAGGGGATGCTGGCGGCGGGACGCTCCATCGGCCGGGACCGTACCGCCAGCCTGCGCTGGCGCTGGATTGCCAAAGTGACTGGCGGAGTGGCTGGCATGGCGGCCGCCCGCGCCGCCGCCGAAGGCGTACCGCCACGGCACGTCAATATCCAAGCCCTGCAACGCGCGCTGGTCGACGTCGGCTATCACCTGGGCGAACCGCCCCGCCTGGCTGAACTGGGCATCGCTTAACGCCGGAAGCGCCGGACATGCCGGCGCTTCCGAATCAGATGCTCGTCGGGCGGTAAGCCCTACGAAGGTTGCCGTCTAGTAGCGGTCACCGCCGCCGTAGCCGCCGCCACCGCCGCCGTAGCCGCCGCCGTAGCCACCGCCACCGCCGCCGTAGCCGCCACCACCGCCGCCGCCGCCGTAGCCACCGCTACGCGGGCGAGACTCGCGCGGGCGCGCCTCGTTCACGGTCAGCGCGCGACCCATCAGGTCGGAGCCGTTGAGGGCCTCGATGGCCTGGCGAGCCATTTCGTCGTCCATCATTTCGACGAAACCAAAACCGCGCGACTTTCCGG
>JAPPFO010000275.1:0-1622 GCA_028875175.1 Chloroflexota bacterium
CCCCCCCCAGTTTTTCGGTGGGTTTTGGGTGCGGCTGGCGTGGGGTGGTTCACCGGTCGGGGGTGCGTGGCAGATCCCTCGCCGCATTCCGGCGGGGACGCCGGAGGCTGCATCTCCCCGTGGCGGGGGTGAAGAGCGGCGGCCCCTAGGCGGGGCGGTGGACTGGCTGGGTGGGGCATAGGATTGGGCGGAGGAGGCTGGAGAGGTCCAGCTTCGGGGTGATGTGGGTATGTATGACGCTGGGTATACGAAGGGGTTTTATGACGCGTATGGGGAGCGGGAGTGGGAGCGGTTGGAGGGGTCGGTGGCCGGGCGGTTGAAGGCGGTGGTGCATGCGGACTTTGTTAAGCGGTATGTGGGGCGAGGAGACCGGGTGCTGGATGCGGGGTGTGGGCCGGGGCGGTTTACGGTGACGGCGGCGGAGCTTGGGGCGAGGGTGACAGCTCTTGATCTATCCGAGGGTCAGCTGGAGCTTGCGAGGGCGACGGTGGCGGACGCGGGTGTGTCAGGGGCAGTGGAAGGGTTTGTGACCGGGGATATTGCGGATCTTTCGATGTTCGGGGATGGGCAGTTTGATGCGGTGATCTGTTACGGGGGTGCGCTGTCGTACGTGTGTGAGCAGCGGCAGGTGGCGGCGGCTGAGCTGGTTCGCGTGGTTCGGCCGGGCGGGGTCCTGCTGGTGAGTGTGATGAGCCGGCTGGGGACGATGGCCACGCTGGTGCGCCAACCGCAGATGTACATCCTGGAAGAGCCAGAGAAGTGGCATGTGTGGCGGGTTGCGGAGCACGGGGATCTGCCGGGATTCCCAACGCCGGAGATGGAGCTCGAGCATCCGCCGATGCACATGTATCGGAGTGATGAGCTGCGCGAGCTGTTTCCGAGCTGCGAGGTGTTGGAGCTGGCGGGGAGCAATGTGACGACTTCGGGGGAGTCGGCGGCGGCGAACGAGATCCTGGAGAGTCCGGAGGCGTGGGCTACGGCGGTGGAGCTTGAGCGGGCGTTGTGTGGGGAGCCGGGGCTGGTTGATGGGGGGACGCATTTGATTTTGGTGGGGAGGAAGGGTGGGGGTTAGTTTCGGACTGCTTCCGGGGGTTGGGTGCTAAGGGGTGGGGTTCGGAACGGTTTCTTCGGCAGGTTCTTGCGTGACCTCAGGTTGGCAATCCGGGGCACGAGCTAGCGCGAAAGACCCCTCACCGGTTTCGGCCGAGGACGGCCGAACCTGCCTCTCCCCTTGGAGAGGGTGAAGAGCCGCGGCCCCTAGGAGTGGGGGCGGGGGACTGGCTGGGAGGGTTGGGTGCTGAGGGGTCTGTGGTTCGACACGCCCCTTCGAAAGACTACGGGGCGGCTCATCACGAACGGGGTGGGGCTTCGGCCACAGGGTTCAGGACTTGGCTAGCCAGTTCTCGATTTCTTGGTCGTCGTCGGGGTGCCAGATGCCCTGGTGGGATTTGGTTAGGGCTTCCTGGATTTCGGTGGGGGTGAGGGGTTGGCGCCAGGTTTGGTAGTTGTGGCGGTCGTCGGCTTTGGCCTGGGCGTCGGCGTGGTCGAAGTCGACGAGGGATTCGAGGCGGGCATCGAGGTCCTGGACGAGCAGTTCCGGCGCATCAACTACGGCCAGCAGG
>JAPPFO010000275.1:1632-2313 GCA_028875175.1 Chloroflexota bacterium
ATTCGCGGCGGGCACCGTGGTCCTGGACGTTGGGGGGGTGGGACTGGGCGAGGTTTGTTAGCTCTTCGGGGTCGTCGTCGAGATTGAAGAGTTGAGGGTCGTAGCCGGCGTAGCGGATGTATTTCCAGGGGCCCTGGCGCCACATGGCGATGCCGGTGTTGGTGAAGTTGCTGTGGTATTCGCTGAAGACGTAGCCGGGGTGGCCGGAGGATTCGCCGCGGCAGAGGGAGAGGAGGGAGACGCCGTCGAGGCCTTCGGGGTGGTCGAGGCCGGCGATGTCCATGAGGGTGGGGAAGAGGTCGAGGAGGGAGACGAGTTGGTCTGAGATGACGCCTTGCTGGAGGCCGGGGCCGGCGACGATGAGGGGGACGCGGGCGGAGGCTTCGTAGAGGGCGTTTTTGAGGGTTTGGCGGTGTTCCATGTTCATTTCGCCGTGGTCGCTGGCGAAGATGATGTAGGTGTTGTGGAGCTGGCCGGTGGCTTCGAGCGTGTCGAGGACCTGGCCAAGCATGGCGTCGGTCTCGGCGACCATGGCGAAGTAGTGGCGGCGAATGGCGAGGATCTCTTCGTCGCTGAAGTGGCCGTGGGTGTTCTTGGTGACGCTCATGTAGTCCATGACGGGGTGGAGATCGGCTTCGTAGGGCGGGAGGGTGACGGCGGGGGGGTCGACTTGGTCGAGGT
>JAPPFO010000275.1:2323-5453 GCA_028875175.1 Chloroflexota bacterium
GGGGGATGGGGGACGTTGGTGCTGGGGTAGCAGAAGTAGGGCGGGTCGTCTTTGCTGTAGTTGTTGAGGAATTGGCAGGTGTTGTCGATTTGGAGCCAGTCTTTTTCGTGAAGCCTCGGCGTGTCGGGTTGGACTGTGACGGCCTGGGGGCGGGGGTTGTGGGGGCGTTTGATGTTGGCGGAGCGGATCCAGGCGGTGAGGCGGGCTTTGAGGGAATGGCCGCCGACGCGGTAGTCGGTCTTGCCAAATACGTGGAGGCCGTAGCCGGCGTCTTGCAAGTGGGTGCCGAAGGTGGGGGCGTCCATGGGCAGGCCGCCGGGGTTGTTCCAGGCCTGGACGCGATGAACGTATTGGCCGCTCCAGAAGCTGGCGCGGGAGGGGGCGCACTGGGGGGAGTTGCAGTAGGCGTTGCGGAAAGAGGTTCCCAGGGGGGCGAGCCGGCCCAGGTGGGGGGGGTGGGCGGCGGGGTGGCCGAGGTGGCGCATGACGCGGCCGTCCATGCTGTCGGTCATGAAGAGGATGATGTTGGGGCGTCTGGGCATGGGAGTGGCTGTCAGTTAGCGGTGTGTGGGTCTGGCGGATTGTTGCACGTGGGGGCAAGCGGGGGCAGGAGTGAGGGACCGGCCCAGAAGGCTTGGTTGCTGCAGGTTTTGTGGTTCGACACGGGCCTCCGATGGACTTCGGCCCGGCTCACCACGAACGGGTGGGGGCACTCGATGGTTGCCCGGAAGACGGGCGGGTCAGAGACGCCGCCCCTACGCAAGATGAGACTGGATCCCGGCTGGGGACGCCGGGATGACGGGAGGAGTTAGCAGGCTAGCTGGTATTCGGTGGGTTTGAAGATGCCGGCGGTGAGTTGGAGGTGGCGGACGTAGCAGACGATCTGGCTGACCTCGGTTTCGGTGACGCCGGGGACGGGAAGCATGTTGCCGAAGGTCCAGTGGTGCTGACGGACGCCGCGTACCACGGCGAGGTGGAAGGCGGCGTCGCCATGGTGGCCGGGGTGGTAGACACGGTCGATGAAGGTGGGGCCAAGGTTTGTGCCGGCGGCGGCCTGGCCATGGCATTGGGCGCAGTTGGCGTTGAACAGGGATTCGCCTTGCCTGGCTGTCTCCGACAGGTCCACGGGACCCGCGCTGACCTGGGCTGGTGATTCGTGGTCAGGGTGGGACGCGGGGGTTTCGCCGCAGGCGATGAGGGCGACGAGGAGAACAAATAAAAGTGGGAGGAGCGCCATGGTGGTGGGATGGCGCCCCTCCCGAGATGCCCTGGCCGGGGGAGCGCAGGGCGCCTTCCGGGGCGTCGGAAGGCAACTGGATGTCATGTGAGGCTACATGTCGACGATGGGCATGGTAACGCGGACGTTGCCGCCGGCGGAAGACTGGAGGGCGCCGAGCAGGATTTCCATGACCTGACGGGCTTCCTTGGGTCCGCACGACGGGGTGCCACCGTTGTTGATCAGATCGATGAGCTCGACGACGGCGCCGGCGATGTGGCCCTGGGTGTATTGGGCGTGGGGAATGTCGGACGTGACCAGGACGCGAGATTCGTTCTGGGTGGTGAGGGTGGCTCGCTCCTGGGTGACGCGCAGGATGCCGTCGCTGCCAAAGACGTCGACATCAAAGACGTTGGGCATGGGCTTGCACATGTTCCAGAAGGCGCGGACGTCGTTGTCGTATTCGATGAGGATGCTGACGGCGGGGTCGGTGTCGGGGTCGTGGCCGCCGTCGCTGGCGTAGCGGGGGCCGTAGTCCTCGAAGTTGATCTCGTTGACGGCGTAGACGGCGGCGGGGTTGCCCTGGGCGTACCAGTTGATGGTGTCGCACATGTGGGTGCCGTTGCGGAAGAGCATGGCGCGGGGGCCGCCCTGGTTGGCGACGACGCGCTTGACCTCGCCTATGGCGCCGTCCTCGATGAGTTTGCCGGCCTGGACCCAGGGGTACATCCAGCGGCGGGTGTGGTCGACGAGGAGGGGGATGCCAGCCTTGTTGACGGCTTCGATGATGCGGTCGGCGTCGGCCAGGGAGGAGGCAATGGGCTTCTCACAGAGGATGCCCTTGACGCCGGCCTCGGCACCGTCGATGCAGATCTGGGCGTGGACGTTGTCGCCGGTGACGACGCTGAGGATGTCGAGGTTTTCCTTCTCGAGCATCTCAACGTGGCTGGTGTAGGTGTTGACTTCGGGGAGGGTGTCGTTCCAGTCGGCGTTGAAGTTGGCGATGGCGCCTTCGTCAAGGTCGCAGACGGCCACGACTTCGGTGTCGGCGACGTGGTGGTAGGCGGACACGTGGGAATGGGGCATGGCGGTGCCCCAGCCGGACTGCGCTCCGGTGGCGGCCGGCCGCTGGCCGATTCCGGTGAGACCTACAACGCCGGCGCGGAATTGATCGCTCATGAGTGCCTCCGTGGCAACCCGCACGCCGGGCCGAGCCGGCGGCTGGGAGTTGATTGTACGGCGCGGGGAACGGGGGCGAAGCCAAGAAGAACGGTCACCGGTGCCTTTCGCCTGGAGTGACATTCGCGCAACCCCAGGAATGGTTGCCCGAAAGACCCCTCACCGATTTCCGGCGAAGACGCCGGAATCTGCCTCTCCCCCAGGAGAGGGTGAAGAGCCGCCAGATCATCGAGGACGAAGGGCGTTGCGCAAGAGTCTCACGGGGAGAGGGAGAATCAGCCGCCGCAACCTTGAGCGTACGGGGGGCTAGAGGGCTTTGAGGGCCTCGACGATGGCGTTGGCGGTTACGAGGTCATGGATGCCGGAGTAGATCTGCTTCCAGCGGACTATGCCGTTGGTGTCGATGACGAAGGCGGAGCCGGTGGCGAGGTTGTCGCCGTAGAGGTTCCAGACTTCGTAGGCCTTGGGAACTTCGGTGGAGAGGTCGTAGGCGACCTTGAAGGGAACTCCGAGGCTGTCGATGGCCCACTTGGCGCCTTCAAGGTTGTCGGTGCTGACGGCGACGACTTCAGCGTTCTGCGCGGCGATCTGCTGGTAGTTGTTTTGCAACTCCACGAGTTGCGTGCGACAGGTCCCTCACCAGAAGGCACGGTAGAAGACGAGGACGACGTTCTTTTGGCCCTGGAAGCCGGCGAGGCTGATCTCGCCGCCGGTGGCGCTGGGGAGGGTGAAGAG
>JAPPFO010000282.1 GCA_028875175.1 Chloroflexota bacterium
CTCCATACCGGTGCAGCATCACCCGACGGACGCGTTCCTGGTGGCAACTGAGTGGCAGCTACGACGATCTCAGGCTTTTGGTCTCCAGACGGCTCGGTTTGGATTCTGGTCAGGGGATGCAAGCTTGCTGTTGACACCGCACCTAGCACCTGGGCCTGGGGAAGGGCCGCCGCAACGCGGATTGCGGCAAGTGGGTCGGTGTCGCGAGTCAGATACACCGTAGTCAATGCTGGGACAGCTTGCCTCAAGGCTTCGAAGGACGCGGCGGCCGGCCTTGTGTCCAGTTGAAGAAAAGCGGTGCGCACCCGGTAGAGGGCGTCAGTCTCGCCGCGTACCAATAGCTCGAAGAAATCAGGGTTTGCAAGTCGGCGGGCGGCTTGATCGGACAGCTCGACTGCCCACGAATCTGGCGCGTGCAAATACGCAATTCCTAGGCGCCGAAGGGCTGCGGGTTCAAGATAGGTAATCGCGTCGTGATACGCCGGCCCAGTCACCGGAAAGAGATGAACGAACTCCACGAACCCTGAAGCATTCGGACGACCGGTGTGAGCGGTTGTGGCGTGTGGATGCGGCGACAGAATCCGGGCGTCAGCCGCAGTGTGATTCCGAATCCAGGTTGTAACGGCTTCGGAGGCGAAGGACTCAGGCGCGTCACGCCCCATCCACCAGAAGGCCTGGTCGAATTGACTGTCGGTCGGCTTCGCGTTTGAGATGTGCACGCCTTGGCTCATCGCCAAGCCAAGGCTGCGTACCGGCCCGCCGGCAGTTGGCCAGACGACCAACGCTGCCAGCAGCACGGCCGTGACGGTGCGCCAGGGGGCGCGGTTGGCCGGCAGGCGCATGCTGAGCGCCATAAGGAGGGCCATCAGCGCGAAGTTCCGCGCATGACCGTCGAGCCTGACGACGTCGTGCTCGGCAAATTCATATTGAAGTATGAGCGAGGCGAGCAGAAATGCGCCGCTCGCACCGGCGAGAGTCAACGTCAGAAAGTCTCTTCGGGCCAAGACCACGCTCGCACTGGCAGCAATGGCAGGACCAATGCCCAAGAGGCCGATGCCACCCGGGAGCGACTCAAACGATCCAAGCAGCCCCCGACTGTTCGGGTCCGTGCTCCACCCCAACGACAAGCCGCCACCAGCCAGGCCCGTAAACAGGCCTGTGATAACGCCGCCGCCAATCGCCAGCAACAACATGGCCAACGCCGGGCCCGCGGCGGAGGGCAGCGCAAGCCGTGGAATAGCTTCGCGCGCTGGTCTGGCTTGGTATAGCCGCACGGTCTCCAGAGCAATCCAAAGCCCAAGGACTACTAGCGCAACCGCCTCATCCACGAGGCCCGTGAAGCCAATCAATGACGCCACCCCCAGCCTCGCCGGCCACGACGTGGTGGGGACGGCGGTGATCCGCTCGAGCGTGGCGAACGCTAGCCCATAGGCCAACACGAATCCTGGCCGCCAGATGTTTGGGGGTACCGCTTTGAACTCGGGTGCCCACGGCAGCACAGCTGTAGGGAGATAGGTCTCGGTCAGTGCTGCACGCAGACCGGCTGAGGGCAGCCCCGTCGGGAGCAGAACCCTCAGGACATCCGGCACTTCAGGGAAGATGACCAGTCCCCAGGCGCCAGCAGTCAACAGCAGGGGCATAAGAGTGAACGTGCTGATCCAGCCGCCGCGCCCAATGACCGAAGTGGCCGTGACGAGGGCAAGGCTGGTCCACGCATAGGCACCCAGAAGTTCGGTCATGAACGGTAGGTTGGGGCCGAACGGTGGAGTTAGTAGTCCAATCAATAGGTTGACGCCGTAGTGGTACGGCAGGGGCTGCCCTGGATTCCACGGCAGCTCAGGCGGCCAAGTTCCCGCTTCGATGGAGGCCGCCAACGCCAGATGGATGGGGTCGGGACTCGTCAGTAATTGTCGACTGGCAAGCGCAACCCAGAAAACGGCAAACGTCACGATGGAAAAGCATGCGACTGAGCGGAGAGGCACACGCAGGGCGGACGGCTCGCGCCAAGCCAGCAGAACTGCAACGCCCACAGTTCCCGCCCAGACTGCGAACACCCCAGCGTCCCCGGGAAGCGCACGCAGGACAAAGTTGGCCGCCAGTCCCCAGAGGGCCGGGCCGATAATCAATCCTTGGGCCAGCGCCGAAAGGTGATTGCTCTGCCGCAGCGCTGTCCGCGCCACGATGTAGCCGAACGCGGTGAGCGCCAACAGCTCGAGCGCGAGCAATAGCAGGCCCAGAAGGACTGACGGATCAACGCTCAGCTAGGTCGTCCTTTCTCTGCACATCGCGGTGACTTCGAAGGCTGCAGGAGCAGTCATATCGAGGAGCACCTTGTGACCAGGGCCGGTCCGCCTAGCTTGGCTTCTACAGAATTTGCAGCGGCTACGGATCGATCCGTGCGTCTCTGGCCTCGTCGGCTGGGGGCTCCATATGCGCCGCTGGCACCTTTCACGAATGCTCCAACCCGACGCTGCCTGGTGCACGGAACTCTCGCGCCTGCGCCGACGCCCCCTGATGCTCTGCTCAACCCAGAGCCCCGGCCCCTGCGAAGCCGGCTCGACGATCGCAGACCAAACGATCCACAGCCAGTCGCCTACTCGCCGCATGCGGCCGCAAAGAATGAGAGTGCCACATTCCCGTCGGCCGCCCCCTGCCGCCGCCGTGCCAACGCCGAATTGTTCGACCTAATCGGGTGCTGCCGCAGATTCGACGCTGGCGTACACGCCGCCAGCCTCCGCTCGCACTGATACTCCTGCCCGAGGAACTCGCCGGGCTCACTCTCCATTGCCATGGAGAACAACATGCTTTCCGCGTGCGCGTGCCCCTCCGGCGCCTCCGGTGAAGCGTTCAGGTCGTCCACCACTGCAGCACCGTGCGAAACGCCGCCGATCGACTCCGTCCCTCCAACGTCCCCTCAACCGCCCCCATAACCAACCTCAACCCCCGAGATCGGCCGAGTACCCGCCGAACGTCACCCAAACTTCGCCGACACCGCAACTAATCGATCAATCCCGAACTCGCATAGTAGTCACCCAGGCGGTGAAGTCGGTGTCGGGGGTGGCGCCGAAGGGTTGGCGGGTGACTTCGAGAATCTCGAAGTAGGGTTCGCAGCAGGCGGCGATGGCTTGCAGGGCGTGGCGGGGGTAGCCGCGCGGGTCGGATTCGCCGGTTTCGGGGTCGCGGTTGTCGGCGCAGCCGGTGAGGCTGATCCAGTGGCCGCCGGGCGCGAGCCAGCGGGCGACGCGGCGGGCGAAGGCGGCGCGGCCGGCTTCGTCGAAGGTGGCCCAAACGCTGCGGTCGAAGGCGAGGTCGAAGGGTGCGTCGGGAGACTCGTCCAGGAAGTTGGCGCGGCGAAACTCGAGGGAGCCTTCAGAGCCTGTGGTGTGGCGTTCGGCGGCGTCGATGGCGGCCTGCGAGATGTCGAGACCGAGGACGCGATATCCGAGGGATGCCATCTGGGCGGCTTTGCCGCCAAGGCCGCAGCCGATGTCGACAATGCGTCCGCCGGGCGGGGCGAAGCGACTCAGCAGGTCGTGCAGCGGACGCCAGGGGTGGCCGTCGTCCCAGGGCGTTTCGCGTTGCCGGTACCTGGCTTCCCAGTGCTCGCGGGTGCGGCGGGCGGCGCGCTGGTCGGCGTCGGCGGTCATTTGGAGGCCCTGGCGCGCATGGCTTGCCGGTAGATGGCGAGGTCGTCGTCGCCGAAGACGACGAAGCGGACCTCGTCGAGATCCACTTGCGAACAGGCGGCAGTGACGGTTTCCAACGCCGCATCGGCGGCCAGGTCCTTGGGGTAGCCGTAGACGCCGGTGCTGATGGAGGGGAAGGCGACGGTGCGTGCGCCGTGGGCGGCGGCGAGCTGGAGGGAGCGGCGGTAGGCCGAGGCGAGGAGGTCGGGCTCGCCGGCGCTGCCGCCAGACCAGACAGGGCCGACGGTGTGAATGAGGTGGTGGGCAGGGAGGCGGCCAGCGGTGGTGCGGACGGCCTGGCCGGTGGGGCAACCGCCGATTTGGCGGCACTCGGCCATGATGTCAGGGCCCCCGGCTCGGTGAATGGCGCCGTCCACACCGCCTCCGCCCTGCAGGGCCGCGTTGGCGGCGTTCACGATGGCGTCGACGTGCTGGACGGTGATATCGCCCTGGACGAGCGTCAAGCGGGTGTTTCCGACCCTTAGCTCGGTCATCTGCATTCCTCCGGAAGGCCGGCCGTCACTCGGTAACGGGGCGGACGTGAACGAGGAGGCGGCTGAGGTGGGTGGGGTCGTGGTGGATGGCCTGGTGGGCGGTCTGGACGCGACGGGAGACGCCGAGGGGTTCGCCGGTGTTGGGGTTGGCGTCGAAGCGAGGGTAGTTGGACGACGAGATGTCGACGCGGAGCCGGTGGCCGAGGGCGAAACGGTTGGCGGTGGGGTAGAGGACGATGCGGAACTCGTAGACCTCGTCCGGCTCCAGGAACTCCTCGCGGTCGAAGCCGTTGCGGTAGCGGGCGCGGAGGATGCTGTCGGCAAGGTTGAGCTCGTAGCCGCCGGGCGTTTCGGAGCTGTGCGGAAACACGTCGAGCAGCTTGGCGGTGAAGTCGGTATCCACGGCGCTGCTGGAGGCGAAGAGCACGACTTCGACGGGGCCGGCGATCTCGAACGGTTCGTCGAAGGGGTCGGTCTCGAAGCTGAGTACGTCGGGGCGGCTGGCGAGGGAGAGGGTGTCGTGGTGGCCGTGGAAGCGGCCGGGCTGGCCGCGCTGGTCGAAGCCGCCGGAGGGCAGGGCTTCTTCGGCCGCGCTGATGGAGCCGCCGGTGGTGGGGACGGGGTTGCGCGGATCGAAGGTGAAGCGGGTGGGGTCGGTTGGCTTGTCGGGCGGCGTGTCCGCAAGGGTGCCGTCGTCACTGAGGTAGAGGGCGGTCTCGGCTGTGTCGGGCGGGGGCCACTGGTCGGCCGATTCCCAGCGGCCACCGTGCCAGAGGCGGCCTTCGAGGTCGGCGGGCGGGCGGCCGAGCTGGCCGCCCATGACGAAGTAGCGGACCGGCGGGTCGCGGTCGAGGCCGGTCTCCATGTCTTTAAGGTGGTGATCGAAGAAGCGCAGGCGGAGGTCGTCGTAGAGAGGGAGGGCGGATTCGAGGCCGAGGTCGACGTCGCCGGCGGAAGTTTCCTCGGTGGTTGGCTCGCCGTGGCGCCAGTGGCCAAGAAGCAGTGACATGGGGCTGGACTTGAGGCGACGCAGGGCGTGGAAGTTGGCGATGGCGCCGCGAGGATAGGTGTCGTACCAGCCGCTCTGGAAGAGGACGGGGACGTCGGCGTGTTCGTGCCAGTACTCATCAATGGTGTAGCCGCGTTGGGACCAGTAGGGGCCGCTGCTGCCGTGGGTGAGGATGTCCCAGGCCCATTGCTCGTAGAGCGGCA
>JAPPFO010000018.1 GCA_028875175.1 Chloroflexota bacterium
CCTCCAGCATCTCAGGCGGCACACGGCGGACACCCATGCCGCGCATTTGCTCCCCCATCTCGAGCCGGGCCTGCGGGTGCTGGACCTGGGGTGCGGGCCGGGCACCCTGTCGGTTGGTCTGGCCGAGGCAATCGCGCCCGGGGAGCTGTGCGGCGTCGATATGGAGCCGTCGCAGGTGGATCTGGCGAGGTCAATTGCCGAAGCGGGCGGACACGACAACGCGACGTTCGAGGTTGGGGACGTGACCGAGCTCTCGTTTGACGACGATTGGTTCGATGTCGTTCACGGCCACTCGATCCTTGCGCATGTTTCTGATACTCAAGCGGTGCTCGCCGAGGCGAAGCGCGTTCTGAAGCCCGGCGGCCTCGTCGCCTTCCGGGAATGGATCTTCGACGGATCGTTTCTCGCGCCCGACTTTGAATTGATTTACGACGCCTGGGCCACATTGGCGGAACTCATTACCGCAGATGACGGGCATCCCAATATCGGGCGGGACCTCAAGCGCCATCTGCTCAAGGCGGGATTCACAGACGTGCGGCCGGCAGCTTCGTTCACGTCCTACACCACAGCCGAAGACGTTGGCTACATCTCACGTGTCATCGAAAACTGGTTCTTCTCGGCCGACGTGCGTGCCTCGGCAACGGCGTACGGCGTGGCGACGCAGCAGCAGCTCGACAACCTGGAGCAGGCGCTCAAGCGGTGGATCAGCCACCCCGGCGCATTTGGCGCGGTGGCCTACGGCGAGTGCATCGCCCGCAAGCCGCCGCGCTGATCCGCACCCCGAGGACTCTGGAAGCAACGCTCTGACAGGCGGACCTTCATCGGCCGTGGGCGCCTGCGGGGAGCCTGATGCTGGCGCTCAGGGATTGCTTCAGGATGCGCTGATGGTTGGCATGGTCACGGGTGCGTCGGGGGTGAGGGCGGCGAGGGCGGCGGTGCGGGCTTCGAGGACGGTGTTGACGATCTGGTTGCGGGGGATGGATTGGCGGTTGGTGGCGACGCGGGGTTTGAACTCGACGGCCTCGGCGGCCAGGGTGCGGCGGCTGACGGTGCAGCGGAAGGGCAGGCCGATGAGGTCGGCGTCGTTGAACTTGACGCCGGCGCTGTCGCCGCGGTCGTCCAGCAGGACGGAGAGGCCTTCGGCTTCCAACTCCTCGGCCAGGCGCTCGGCGTCGGCGGCGACGTCGCCGGTGCCCAGCTGGACGATGTGGACGTCATACGGCGCCACGCTGACGGGCCAGATGATGCCGTTGGCGTCGTGGTAGCGCTCCACGACCGAGGCGGCCAGGCGGCCGACGCCGATGCCGTAGGAGCCCATGACGAAGGGGTGGCGGCGGCCGTCGGCGCCCAGGTATTGGGCGTCGAGCTTGTCGCTGTAGAAGGTGCCGAGCTTGAAGGTGTTGCCGATTTCGATGCCGGTCATGAGCTCGAGCGGTTCGTCGTGTTCGAGGCTGCGGTCGCCGGATTGGACCTGGGCGATGTCGCCGCGCAGGTCGGCCTGGAAGTCGCGCGGGAAGTTGACGTTGACGAGGTGGTAGCCGGGCTGGTTGGCGCCGGCGACGAGGTTGGTGGCGGACTCGACGGAGTCGTCCACCACGACGGTGACGTTGGACAGGCCGACCGGTGAGGCGTAGCCGGCGACGAGGCCGGCGGCTTCGAGTTCCTGGTCGGCGGCGAGGCGCAGGTCGGGGGCCTGCAGCAGGCTGCGGAGCTTGGCCTCGTTGACCTGCAGGTCGCCGCGGATGGCCACGAAGGCCAGGGCGTCGCCGGTCCAGTAGAAGACGGCTTTGAGGGTCTGGTGGGTTTCGACGCCCAGGTAGGCGGCGACGTCGTCGATGGTTTCCTGGCCGGGGGTGGCGACTTTTTCGACCGGTTGGGGTTCGCCGTGGTCAAAGAGGGGCTTCTGGGCGGTGGCGATTTCGATGTTGGCGGCGTAGCGGCCGGAGGGGCTGACGACGAGGGTGTCCTCGCCGGCCTCGGTGAGGCAGTGGAACTCGTGGGCGCCGGAGCCCTGCATGGCGCCGGCGTCGGATTCGACGATGGCGGGCTCGATGCCGCAGCGGCGGAAGGAGCGCAGGTAGGCCTCCATGAAGTCCTGGTAGGTGGCCTCCTGGCTTTCGAGGTCGGTGTCGAAGCTGTAGGCGTCCTTCATGGTGAACTCGCGCACGCGCAAGAGGCCGCCGCGGGGACGCGGTTCGTCGCGGAACTTGGTCTGGAAGTGGTAGATGCAGACGGGCAGCTGGCGGTAGGAGGAGGCGACCCACTGGCCGAGTTCGGTGGCGACCTCCTCGTGGGTCATGGCCAGGACCATGTCGCGGCCCCAGCGGTCCTTGAGGCGGGCCATTTCGGAGCCGACGGAGGTGAAGCGGCCGGTGCGCTCCCAGAGGTCGGAGGGGTGGACGACGGGCATGAGGAGTTCCTGGCAGCCGATGCGGTCCATTTCCTCGCGCACGATTTGCACCACGCGGGTGTGCACGCGCCAGCCCAACGGCAGCAGGCTGTAGATGCCCGAGCCCAATGGCCGGATGTAGCCGGCGCGCAGGAGGAGGCGGTGGGACACGATGGACGCCTCGGCGGGGTCGTCGCGAAGCGTGCGGGCAAAGAGCCGCGACATGCGCTGCATGGGGGAGGAGCCAGGAGTAGGGGGTGTGAGCGGCCGCTCAGTGTATCCGCGGCCCACGGCAGGGCCCGGGTGCCGGCGGCAAGGTTTCACGTGCAGTTCCTGGCGGTGGAGGTTTGGGGGCCGGCGTGGCGGGTTCGCCGGGCCGGGCGGTCGCGGCTAGGCTGCGGACGACCCACAGGGGCTGAGCCGGAATCGCATGGAGAATCTGTTTGGAGGCCGACCGGAAGCCGCGCCGCCTGACCTGGGGGCGCTGGGCCGGCCGTTGCCGGACGGCCTGGAACTCGACCTGGCTTTTGCCTGGCCGCTGCTGGAGTCGTATGCGGGGGAAGCGGGCACGGCGGAGTCGGACTGCGCGTGGAGCGTGTTCGGGCATTACCGGCTGGCGGCGGTGGCGGCGGTGGCGGCGGCGCGGGCGGCCGAGGCGGACCCTGCCACGGCGGAGTTTGACCTGCTGGCGGGCGCGGCGCTGCGGCACGTGGCGGACAGCGTCTGGCAGGCCGGCCGCTGGCTGGCGGAGGCTTTTGACCTGCGGCTGTCGCCACGGGTGCGTCCTGATCCGGGCGGCCGCGAACTGACGGGGCGCCTGATGTTCCTGGACCCGGCGCTGGGATCGGCGCTGCAGGAGCGGCGGATCTGGCTGGGGGATATCGCGGGGATTGGGCGGCGGGTGGCGCAGGGGCCGGTGACGTTTCGGGAGGGTGGATCAGATCGTGTGCCGGGGCCGATTGGCCGAGCGCCGGTGGCCGAGGCGCTACGCGATCACTTGGAGGAACTGGACGGCTTTCTGCGGGCCGTGGCGGCGGCGATCGAGCGCCACAGCGCTGCCGGTGGGCGGCCGCGCGAGGAGGTGGACGAGGCGTGGTTGAATGACTGAGGGACCTCTCGACAGCCCGCGTAATGGTGTGGATTCAGGGGCGTTTGTGGGAGGCGGCCTCGGTCGTCAGTTCGAGGTGGTAAGTCTCTGGGCAGTTCGGTGGAAGCGCACTGCAACTTTGTCGATGTGCGACTTGTTCTTGTAGTAGAAAAGATCGTCGAGGGTGAGGCCGGTGATGTTCAGCGCCAAGTCCAGCATGTGAGGCTGCAGATGCTTGTTCAGATACCACCCGATACCTGCCCCACCTACGGTGCCGACGATTCCGCCTATGAGGCTTGCGGCGACAGGCACTGGTACGGCAGTTCCGGCGGCCGTGCCACCGACGCCCCCCACCGTCATCAGGACGGTCCTTATGGTAAATCTAGACATTAGAGTTAGGGTTCTCACTACATGCACTTTATTGGTGGCGGTTCGGTCGGTTGAGCTGAATTCCTGCTCCGTCTTTAGGGCACCATAGATCAGGGTTATGGCCGCGAGTATCTCAGCGACGTAAGGAACGAGTTCTAGCGCAACATCGGGGATATCTACTCCCATGTTGCCGCTGAGGATGCTGAGGCCGTTATCAATGCTCTCGACTAATTCGTGATCGTGCCCAAGGTCGGTTAGTCGATGGAGCTCCTCTGGTGAATCGGCGGAGATTTCGTTGTAGATTTCAGAGCTAACGATGAAGTGCACGTCGGGCTCGGCCTCCAGGGCTGACGTGACATTGTCCGCGTAGCTTTCGGCACCAGTCTTGACTTGAAACTCCACTGATTCGCCAGAAGGATCGACCGCGCTAATGTCCCAGACCGCTTGCGTGGGACTTTCGGCAATTTCAACGTTGGAGTATCCGCTCTGCTGAAGTATGTCTGTGGCATGAAACTCTGCCAGCTTGCCCTTCAAGCCGGAGATAAACCCTGTTAGAGAGGCATCACCGGATTCCGCTAAATTGAGATAGTGCTCATATAGGGAACTATCGACGGCAAGCCCGGGATAGGCCGCCTCATAGGCTCTGAATAGATCGTCGTCAACACTGATGCCTGGAAAGATGGCCCACATTGCAAGGGCCGATGCGGTTGCTGCTTCGGCAGCCTGCAGGATGCGATCGGAGCCGATCAGGTCATTGACTAGGTCTTCGTACGAACTATGGGATCGTGGCCTATTGGCGGGAAGGTCGCGCAACTCTTGAGGAATGTTGAGGGCTTGCAAAGGACCGGGCTGATTGACGTTGGCTAGAGAACAGTCAACGACAAGACGGACAGAATGAGCGCAATGATGGAAAGCAATGCGAGTAGGACGATTGCTTTGCCGAGCCAAGTGTGCAGCCTTGTCTTGTAATGCTCAGTCTCGGTCTGCCACTTCTGGTCAACCGCGGCCAGGGCGTGTTCGTACTGTTGTCGCTGTCGAGTCCTCTCTTCGGCCAGCAGAGTCTGGACGGAATCTCTATAAGTAGCGGACAGATTCTCAATAATTGTTCGGTACTGCTCTTGCTGCTCAGCTCTGGCGTCCGATAGCGCTTTTCTGACGGCCTTGTCGGCGACTTCAGGAAGGCTCTCGTGGTTCTTGATGTGGTCAGATAGAAGTTTGTTCTGTCGGATCAATCGGTCAATCAACACTTGGTTGATCTTTTCCTGCTCTTCCCAGAAGCGAACTCTCTCGCCGATAGATCTCTGTGCTTGCGAGAGTTCCTCATTCTTGGTCTCCCTGGCTTCGTCGCTCTCGGGGGCCGACTGAGGCCGGAGGCCTTTGGTCATTGCGTCTGTTTTCCTAGTGGTGGTTGCGGAGCACTGATCTTGGCCCTTCAATTGGGGGATAGCTTACTGCCTGACCGGAATGCGGATCTCTCCGATTACACGCTCTTGGCGATGGTGTGGAGC
>JAPPFO010000061.1 GCA_028875175.1 Chloroflexota bacterium
CAACAACACGATGCTGAGTCCGGGTATCGCCGAGTCCGGGATCGTGGTCACGAATTCGCCGGGGGCGCACACGAATCCGATTGCCGACCACGTGATGTTCTTCGTGCTTTCGCTGGCGCACCAGGGACGGCGGCTACTTGACGATCAGCGGGCTCGGCGCTGGGACACCCGGTCGTACGAGCTTCAGCTGCGGGATCTGGACGGTTCCAACATGCTGCTGATTGGGCTGGGCGGCATCGGGCGCGCCGTGTATCAGCGGGCGCAGAGCTTTGGGATGCAAGTTTCGGCAATCGATCCGACGCCGACGGACGTGCCGGCGGGCATTCGCGAGGTTGGCGGCGTGGACCGGTTGGATGCGCTGCTGGCCGATACGGACTGGCTGGTGGTGACCGTGCCGATCACGCCGGGTACCCGAAACATGATCGACGCGCGACGGATCGGCTTGCTGAAGCAGGGCGCCGCGGTGATCGTGATATCGCGCGGCGGGATCGTGGACGAGGATGCGCTGGCCGAGGGGCTGAGGTCGGGTCGCCTGTCCGGCGCGGGGCTGGATGCGACGGAAACGGAGCCGCTGCCCGCCGACAGTCCGCTCTGGGACATGGACAACGTGCTGATCTCGCCGCATTGCTCGGGTGTGACGCCCAGCATGTGGAAGCAGCGCCAGCAAACGCTGGAGGACCAGGTTCGGCGGTTTGTTGAGGGGCGGCCGCTGGCGTTTATCTGCGATTTGAAGCGAGGGTATTAGGGCAGGACATGCTCCTTGCGCTTGAGGCGCGTGCAGCCTACGCGAGGGCGTAGGCGTAGAGGCGGGCGGCTCCGTAGAGCCAGAAGCGGAGTTTGACCTGGCCACCGTCGAGGTCGGACAGGTTCTTGCCGTTCCAGGTGACGGGGCGTCGCAGGCCGTCGATGAAGATGTCGTCGGAGTCCTGGCGGGTGAAGCCATCCAGCGGCTCGTTGGTAGTGGGGTCGAGGACTTCGACTTCGATCCAGCTGCGATTCTGGCGAACGTCGCCGACGTTGAGAGTCAGGCCGCTGAGACCGGCCGGGTCAATTGGTGTCGTGGTGGCGTGGCCGGGGGTTTCGCGGTCGGGGGTCTCGAGGCAGGTGAAGCCGTCCTCGCGCAGCGTGGCAAGGCCCATGCGCACGACCCGGCCGGAGCCGCTGCCGGAGCCGCCGTAGTCGATGCCAGGGCGATAGTTCTCGGGCGGCCACGTGGTGAAGTCTTCGGCCGCGCCGCCGTAGTACAGGTAGATGGTGCCGTCCTTGACGACCAGCTTGTCGGAGATTACGAGCAGGCCGCCGTCCCACTCGGTGTGAGCGCCGCGGGGGATGGTGGGCTGGTGGGGATTGACGCGTTCGAAGTTGGCGCCGTCAGCGCTGACCGCCAGACGGATGTCTCCCCCGTACATGCCGTAGAGCCCGTAGTCGCTGGGGACATACCAGCCGTACTCGTAGGCCATGATCCAGGCGCCGCCGTAAGGGCCCATCATGACGTGGTGGTCTTCTTCCTCGAGGCCATCGTTGGGTGAAATCAGCGGGTTTTCGTCGGCTTCGCGGAAGTTCTCGATGTCGGGACCGTAGGCCAGGAACTTGGCTCGACCCTGGGACGGATTTCGCTTCGAAAACTGCTTCAGATGGGGCTCATCCAGATCGACCATCCACTGGTAGACGAACTTGAAACGCCGGCTCGGATCGGGATCCTGATCGTCACGAACCAGGACGCCGACGTCCGGCGGTCGTCCGCCCCATCGCGGCAGCAGGATTCGCTCGCCCGTAGTCCAGTTGATGCCGTCCGGGGAGAAGATGGCGCGCGCGCCGTGCTCGCTGTAGGCGGGCTCGCCGACGTAGCTGTGCAGGCGCTTGATGCCCTTGAAGCGCTTGTTGGGGTCGGGCTCGGCGTCGTCCTTGAGGATGGGGCCGCGGCCTTCGATGACGATGTTGTTGTCTTTGCTGCCCTTGTACTCGAACATCCCCAGGTTCGGCTTGTGCCAGTTGACGCCGTCTTCGCTGATGGCGTAGCCGGTGGCCCACCAACTGGCGCCGCCCATGTCGGAGCCGGCATACCAGGCCTTGAAGAGCTTGTCCTCCTCGTCGTAGATGACGCTTTGCGAGGACCAGGGCGCGCAGTGGGTGGAGTCCCACTCGTGGATGTCGCCCAGCGGGAGCACGGGATTGAGCGGGTGCTTTTCGGCCTGGCAGACGGCTCGGACGACGTTGTGGCGGGACTCCACGCGGTCCATGAGAAGGAAGCCGTCGCTGACGGTTGAGCTGGCATTCATAGTGAGACCTCAAGTGTTGGAGTCGCGCCGTTGCTCAGGATAGACAGCGGGACGCTCCACGGCGACTGCGAATCTCGAGGCAGTTGGAACGGCCTGAAGGCGTTGGACTCGCCGGGCTCCGTCAGCCCTTGATGCCGGTGAGGGCGATGCCGCGGATGAACTGCTTCTGGGCCAGGAAGAAGGCGATGATCATTGGCACGATGAGGAGCATGGCGCCGGCCATGAGCAGGTGGTATTCGGTGCCGAACCTGGAGACGAAGAACCTGAGGCCGACGGCCAGGGTGAGGTTCTCGGTGCGGAGCAAGTAGATGAGCGGTTCCAGGAAGTCGTTCCAGCGGTTCATGAACGAGAAGACCGCAATGGTGGCGATGGCTGGGATCGAGAGGGGCAGGACGACTTTTCGCAGGATCTGGAGGTGGGAGGCGCCGTCAATCCGGGCGGCGTCATCGAGCTCGCGGGGCAGGGTGAGGAAGAACTGCCGCATGATAAAGATATAAAAGGGCGTTCCAAAGAGACGAGGAATCAGCAGCGGCCAGAGGGTGTCGATCATGTCGAGGCGGTGGAAGATCAACCAGCGCGGAATCAGGGTGACGGCGCCCGGGAGCATCATCGTCGCGAGTACCCCGATGAAAAGCTTGTCGCGAGCGGCGAAGCGAGTCCGAGCGAAACCATAGGCGACAGAAACGCTTGTAATCGTCTCAGCCACGACGCTGAACCCGACCACGATGAAGGAGTTCTTCATCCATGACCAGGTTGGGCCGTTTTGCCACATGATGGCGTAGTTCTCCCAAACCGGCGGCAGCGGAACGATGATTGGCGGGACGACGTAGAGGTCGGACTCCTTGGTCAGCGACGTCCGCAACATGAAGAACACCGGGTACATGTAGACGAACGACCCGCCGACGACAATGAGATAGAGCAGAATGCGGCGCGACCAGCGAAACGCGCGCAGCGCGAGCGGACGGGGCCGCCTGGCGTCCGCGGTCGTCGCGGCCATCTAGCCCGGCTCCTGGTATTCGTAGTACACCCAACGACGCGCGCCGAGGAACTGCACGATCGTTGCCGCAAAGATGATTGCGAACAGGATCCAAGAGATCGAGGCGGCGTAGCCCATCTTGAAGGCGTTCCAGCCCATGATCCAGATGTAGAGCAGGATGAACAGGGTGGCGTTATCCGGTCCGCCTTCGGTCATCAGCAATGCCTGGGTTACCACCTGGAATGAGCCGATAACACCGAGGATCAGGCTCAGGAAGATGTAGGGCGTCATCATTGGAATCGTGACGTGGCGGACCTTGGCCCACCAGCCGCCGCCGTCGACTTCGGCCGCCTCGTATAGGTGTTGGGGGACGCCTTGCAGTCCGGCCAGGAAGATAACCATGGATGAGCCGACGCCCCAGAAGCTCATGATGATGAGGGCCGGCATGGCCCAGGTGGTGGAGGTCAGCCAGCGGGGGCCGTCGATGCCGAACCAGCCCAACATGCCGTTGAGCGCCCCGCGCGGTGCGAAGAGCCAGATCCAGATCAGCGCCATGCCCACGCCGGACGTCACGGAGGGGATGTAGTACATGGTGCGCCAAATCGGCATTCCCCTGACTTTTTGATTCAGCAAGCCGGCAACCGCAAAGGCGATCACCGTTGAGCCGGGGACGTGGAACAGGGTGTAGTAGGCGGTGTTCCAGAGGCTCTTGCCTACGAGCGGATCCGTGAAGGCCGCCTGGTAGTTGCGAAAGCCGATGAACGACGGCGGTCGGCCTACATCCCAGTTCAGGAACGAGATGACGAGCGCGAAGATGTAGGGCCCCAGATCGAGGAGGATGAATCCGACGACCCAGGGAAAGATGAAGACCCAGCCTTCCTGGGCGGCTAGCCACTTGCGCGCGGCGCGCCAGCGGGACAGGGGCGCAGGCGGGGCGCGCAGGCTCGCGCCCGATTTCGCGCTGAGGCTGCTCGACGCCACGCTTTACCTCCGGGCCAATTGCCCGAGTGCCCTCTGGCTACCGAAGCACATGGCCACGGACGCCGTTGGACAGCCGGTGGGGACGCCAGGGCGGCGTCCCCACCGGGACAAATCCTGCGAGCTTAGATCTCGCGCCGGAGAGCTTCGGTGCCCTCGGCGTCCAGCTCGGCCATCATCTGGTAGGGGTCTTCGCCGCCCACCAAGGCGCGGTCGCCCAGCTTGGCCAGGACGAGCCGGAACCACTCCAGCCAGTTCGAATGCGCGTGGGTGCCGCGGATCCAGTTCTCGCGGAACTGACCCACGGCCTCGGCCTCGGCGGCCAGGTCGGGGAAGTTGTCCGTTCCGCTGGAGAACTCTGTGATGAATGGGCTGTTCCAGATGGACTTGGCAGCCGGCACCACCGGCTGGAACTCGGCCAGGTACGGCGCCATGATGTCGCCGTGCCAGAAGAGGGCCAGCCCGGCGGCTTCTTCAGCGTTGCCGCGCTCTTCCGCCGCCCGGTTGACCACGATGTTGTTGGTCTCGTTGTGGTAGCCGCGGATTCCGGTGTACGGCGACTGGTAGGGCCAGAACACGTGGAAGTCGAACCGGCCACCGATGCGGTTCTTGATGCCCCCGCCGGAGTTATATCCGAAGCCGGACATGCCAATCAGGCCGGTGGCGAACAGGTTCGTCGAGCCGGAGGTGTTGGCCGGCGACTCCAGCGTGGCCTGCACCTCGTCGGTGGTCGGCGCCACGCCGTCTTGCCAGGCCAGCTTCCACCAGTCGGCAAATGACTCGACGGAGTTTCCGCCGGGCCTCGTGGCGATCGAGGCCGTGGATGTCTCGCTGGCAGAGTCGTACCAGGCGGCGCCTTCGCTTGAGAGGCGCTCGGCCCAGCCCTGGTTCCAGGCGCCGGTCTGGCGCTCCAGACCCCAGACCCCGGCTTCCTCGTCGCGCATCTGGGCTGCCAGTTCGCGAAACTCGTCGAAACTGTAGTCCTTGTCGGGAATCGTGACGCCAGACTGCTCCACGAGGCTCAGGTTGGCCATCATGGCGCCGACGTATACGCCGTAGGGCACGCCACGGATGACGCCGTCCTTGTCGACCAGGTAGC
>JAPPFO010000199.1 GCA_028875175.1 Chloroflexota bacterium
ACGATGGGCATGGCGTCCACGGCGGTACTCCTCGTCAGGTAGCCATACGTCACCGGGGCGCTCCGCCAGCACGCTCCTGGCCCGTGGCTCGGAAGGTTCGCGAACCGACCGCCCACGGTCCGTTGATTGTTTGTATCACCCCATATGTAACAGGCCAACTCATCCCAGGTGACGTTGCTGACAGAGTAAGGAATTTCAAGGTGGATGCCACCGACTTAATCCCTGAATGCGCGCATCTAACTCTCCTGGAATTCGGGTTGCTTTGCTAATTCACACTAAGGGTCCATGTGAGCACGTTTATGGTGTACTTAAAGTCGGCTGAAGGTCAGGCTTCTTGCTGGTTATCTGCGTCAATTAGCTTATCGATACGGGGCGTGACAACCTCGATGAAGTGCCTGATAGGGTGTAAGCTGAACATATGTGATCAAGTCCTCACTTCGTGCCTTTTCGTTCAGCCAGAGAGCAGCAGACGTGACTTCGGGGGCGAATCGGTGGCTGGCCAGAATAATGCGCTGATTGTTGTTGAGGGAGTTAAAGTCGTCGGCGTTTAGGGGTTGGAGGAGGCTGTCGGTGGCGTCGGTGTCCGATGTCTCGCTGTATTCGGCGAGCATGCGAATGATGTCGTCGGCTCTGGCGCGTCGGAGGTAGCTGGCGTATTTGATGGCTTGCCAGTGAGCGTCGGCACCGGAGTCGTCGCGCTTTAGCTCGATGACCACGAGCTTCCCGTCGGCGTCCACGGCAAGGAGATCCAGCCGATCACTGACTTTGTCAAAGCCGCTGAACTCCTTGCCGATGATCAGGAGGTCTTCGCCCAGGATCTCGGGGTTGGCGGCGACCCATTCCTGGATGTCGCGTCGCTCCTGGAAGCCCAGGCTGGCGAATTCGACCTCGGCGATCTTCTCGGACTCGCGGTTCTCGGGGTTGATTCTGAATAGTTGGGGTTCGGCGCTCATGTGCTGTTCCTGCGTATCAGATCTCTGGGGCGCTCGTGGATCGACTGACCCGGCACGAACCGGAGGGCGCATCTACTGCCATAGCGGAGAGGGAGCTTACGCGGAACGGTCTGAGGCTGCGAGTGGGTGGTGGGGGAAGCGGGGGCGGCGTTGCTCGGGCAGCGGGGCCCAGGTAGCAGCCACACGCCGCGCCTTGGCGTCAGGACGGCGGCTGGAGTCTCAGAGCAGGGGCTCGGTGGCGGTGGACTGAAGCAGGTGGGGGCCGTTGTTGCGGACGGAGTTGACGGCGGGGCTGACGGGATAGCCCATGAGGACATCGTCGGCGGCGGGTTGCAGAAGGGCGGCGAGCTCGGCTGGGTCTTCGTCGTCAGCGGACAGCCACTCGGTCCAGTCATCCGGCTCGAGGACGACGGGCATGCGGTTGTGGATGGTGGACATGTAGGCGTTGGGCGCGGTGGTGATGATGGTGAAGGTGGGGCCGAATTCGTCGTGCGTTTCCCAGAGGCCGGCGAAGGCCAGGGGAAAGCCATCGGACCGGTGGATGTTGTGCGGCTGGCGTTTGCCGCGGGGGCCAGTCCACTCGTAGAAACCGTCGGCCGGCACGAGGCAGCGGCGGCGGCGATAGGCGGCGCGGAAGGCGGGTTTGGACGCGACGGTTTCGGCGCGGGCGTTGATGGTGCGGCGGCCGATGCGGGGGTCCTTGGCCCAGAAGGGGATGAGTCCCCAGCGCATGATTTCGAAGCGGCGGGGGGTGTCGAGCACGACGGGGGCCTGCTGGGTGGGGGCGACGTTGAAGTTGGGGAGCGGGAGGGTGACGGGGGGATCGGGCGGGGCGGTGCCGAAGTACTCGGCCAGGGCCTCGGGGCTGGAGCGGAGGTTGTAGCGGGCGCACATGGGATGTGATGGAAGAGGTGCCGACGGAGCCATCGTGCCACGGAGGCTTGCCGAGTGTTCGCTTTTTGTCTGGTATCATGGGGTCCCGTATTGCCCAGGGTGTTCCGCTGGCTCTTTCCGACACCGAGCGGCCCGCCGCGTTGCGGACGGCCGTGCATGAAATTGAACGGCGCTGGGGGTTGCATGCCGCGGGGCGGTTGTTTGGGGTCAGTCCGCGGGAGGCCGGGTTTTCGACCGGGATCGAGGCGCTGGACCAGGCGACCGGGTTCGATGGGGTCCCGCGGGGGCGCCTGAGCGAACTGACCGGCCCGTCGGGCGGCGGGGCGCTGACGCTGGGGTGGCGGGTGCTGGGCGCCGCGCTGGAGGGTGGCGGGCTGGCGGCGTACGTGGATCTGCCGGGGACGTTTGCGCCGACGGCTGGTGTGGCGATGGACCTAGATTTGTCGCGGCTGGTGGTGGTGCGGCCGCCGGACGCGGAGACGGCGTTGCAGGCGACCGCGACGTTGCTGCGGAGCGATGCCTTCGAGGCGGTGCTGCTGGATCTTGAGTCGGCGCGGCCGCGTGGCAACCGGTGGTCGCAACTGGCGGATTTGGCGGGACGGGGATCGGCCGGCCTGGTGGCGGTGACGGCGGCCGGGAGTTCGCGGGTTGCGGGGCTGCCGTACCTAGCCTCGCTGCGGCTGGGGGTGGCGTGCCGGGGGTGGCACTGGCAGCGCAGCCGCCTGACGCAGATCCCGATGGGGTTGACGCTGGAGGTTCGGGTGCTGAAGTCGCGCAGCAACACGGGGGTGCAGCACCTGGTGATCGATTGTCCGTTTGCGAGGAGGTCCGGTGGACCGCAAGACGTTGTGCCTGTGGATTCCGCGTTTCCGAACCACGGTGGAGGCGCAGAGGCAGCCGTCGTGGTCGGGGCAGCCGCTGGCGATCTACGCGCGGCAAGCTAACCAGCGGCGGCTGATCGAGGTTTCCGCGGCGGCCGAAGCCGCGGGGTTGCGGCTGGGGATGGCCGTGAAGGAGGCGGCGCAGCGTTGCCCGCAGGGGATCTATGTTCCAGACGATCCGCCGCGTTACGCCCAGGCGTTCGAGGCGGTGCTGGACGTGCTGGACCGGTTTTCGCCGGTGGTGGAGGACGCCGGGGTGGGGCTGGCGTTTGCGGACGGGGCGGGGCTGGAGCCGCTGTACGGCCCGGACACGGCGCTGGGGACGCGGGTGCGCCGGGAGGTGGAAGCGGCGACGGGGCAGGCGGCCCAGGTTGGACTGGCGGCGGGACGGCTGGCGGCGGAGGTGGCGGCGCGGACGGCGGGGGATGAAGGCGTGGCGGTGGTTTCCGGGGAGGATCGGGCGTACCTGGCAAGCCACCCGGTCGACCGGCTGCCGCTGGATGCGCGGGCGCTGGGGCACCTGCGGATGCTGGGGATCGGCACGATCGGAGCGTTTGCCGAACTGCCGGCGAACGCGGTGCGGACCCGGTATGGGGTGGAGGGGGCGCGGGCGCGACGGCTGGCGCGGGGGGAGGACCCGCAACCGCTGAAAGGGCGGCCACGGCCGATCGTGCTGGATGAGGCGATCGACTTTGAGTGGGAAGAGCACAACGTGGACCGGCTGACGTTCGCGCTGCAGGCGCTGGCGCAGCGGCTGGCCGCGCGGCTGGCCAGGCGGGGGCTGATGGCGCAGCAGGTGGGGAGCCGGATCGAGCGGGCGGACGGGACGGTGCAGCGGTTCGCGCTCGACCTGCCCGAGGCGTCCGGCAGCGCGGCCACCTTGCGGGACGCGGCCCGGTGGCGGTTGGAGGCGTGGGCCGAGGACGTGCAGAGAGACTTTTGCGTAACCCGAGGGGTGGGTGCCCGGAAGACCCCTCACCGATTTCCGCCGGGGACGGCGGAACCCCGGATCGAGTCCGGGGCAGGTTCTGCCTCTCCCCCAGGAGGAGATCTTTGCGTAACCCGAGGTTGGGTGCCCGGAAGACCCCTCACCGGTTTCGGCCGAAGACGCCCGAACCTGCCTCTCCCCTTGGAGAGGGTGAAGATCCGCCGCATCTTCGAGGACGAGGCTAGTTCTGCAAAGGTCTCAGGAGAGGGTAAAGACCGGCGTCCCCTTGAACAGATTGACACCGAACACCGTTGCTTTCCCCGGGGAGGGGGTGAGAGCGGCCGCGCATTCGAGGAACCGGGGCGTTCGGTAAAGGTCTGCCAGGGCGAGTCTGCGGTGCAGGAGATTCCGTTGCAGCGGCCCGGGGTGGTGCGTATTGGGCTGGGGGTGCAGCAGCTGGTGCCAGGGGCGGGGACGCAGCGGTCGCTGCTGGGGAACCGGTCGGAGCGGGTGGCGCGGGCGAACCATGCGATCAGCCGGCTGCGGGCGCAACTGGGCGACGAGGCAGTGTTTCGGATGGAGGTGTGCCCGGAGGCGTGGACGCTGGAGAGGGCGGCTCGGCGGGTTGACGCCTATGTGGAGGCGGGCGCCCAGGGAGACCTTTGGGAAACCCAAGGCTGGTTGCCCGGAAGACCCTCATCCCAACCCTCTCCCACGGGAGACCTTGGCGTAACCCGAGGGCGGGTGCCCGGAAGACCCCTCACCGATTTCCGGCGAAGACGCCGGAATCTGCCTCTCCCCCAGGAGAGGGTAAAGACCGGCGTCCCCTTGAACAGATTGACACCGAACACCGTTGCTTCCCTCCCGGGTGGGAGTAAGAGCGTCCGCGAATCAGAGGGCCAAGGGAGTCTCGCAAAGGTCTCCAAGGGCGATAGGCCAGGGGTTTGTCCGGCGTGGCTGGCGGGGTTGGCGGGGGCGCGGGGGGTTACGCGGCTTTTTACGCCGCCGCGGGCGGTGCGGATCGGCAGGATCGACGGGGAGAGCCGGGTGACGCTGGATGGGGTAACCCGGACGGTCGTCGCTCGTTATGGGCCGCGGCGGGTGCAGACGGAGTGGTGGGGGAAGCCGGTGGACCGCGACTACCTGCAGGTGCGGCTGGACGACGGGCGCGGGCTGGTGCTTTACCGCGAGCGCGCCCAGTCGGACTGGTTTGCCCAGGGGGCGCTGGATTGACCCGTCCCGCGTACGCGGAGTTGCACGCGCACAGCAACTTTTCCTTCCTGGACGGGGCGTCGCATCCCGAGGAGATGGCTAAGCAGGCCGCCGAGCTTGGGTTGCGGGCGCTGGCGATTACGGATCACGACGGGGTGTACGGGGCGGTGCGGTTTTCGTACGCGGCGCGGGAGCTTGGCTTGCAGCCGATCGTGGGGATGGAAGCCAGCATGGCCGGCGGGCATCACCTGACCCTGCTGGCGCGCGACCGGGACGGCTACGCCAATATCTGCCGGCTGGCGACCGCGGCGCACCACGACCAGCCGAAGGGGACGGCGGAACTGGACCCGGACACCCTGGCGCGGCATACGCGGGGGCTGGTGGGGCTTTCGGGCTGCCCGCAGGGGGCGGTCGCGTCCGCGACGCTGCGCGGCGAGAGCC
>JAPPFO010000247.1:0-3442 GCA_028875175.1 Chloroflexota bacterium
GTCGAGCACGTATATCCGCCCCGCTCGCCGGATCGTGGACAGGCGGTGCGCGATCACGATGCGGGTGACGTCCAGCCTCTCGATTCCGCGCATCACCGCCGCTTGACTAGGGGAATCGAGCCAGCTCGTCGCCTCGTCGAAGATCACGATGCGCGGATTGCGGACCAGCGCGGCGGCAATGCGCACGCGCTGGATCTGGCCACCCGCAAAGATGCTGGCACGATCGCCCACCTGGGTCATCATCTGCATCGGCATCTCGGCGATGTCGGCGTCCACCGCGGCTAAGCGGGCAGCCCTCCACGCGTCGTCGAGGGTCAGGTCGTCGGCCATGCCGATGATGTTCTCCGCCAAGCTTCCCGGCTGGAGCCCGCACTCCTGGGGAACGACGCCGATCTGGCGGCGCACCGAGCCCGCGTGCAGATGGCGCAAGTCGCGGTCGTCAAAGTACACCGCGCCCCGCTCCGGCGCCTCGAGCCCCAGTATCAGCCGCACCAGAGTGCTCTTGCCCGAACCCGACGCCCCCACGATGGCCACGAACTCGCCGCGGCGTGCCGATATGGTCACCTTGTCGAGCACAAGCGGAGCATCGGCGCCGTAGCGGAAGCTCACTTGATCCACCACCAAGTCGCCCTGGAGCTCGACAGGGGTCAGCGCCAGTTCGGCCCGCTCGGGCACCGCGGCGAGCACCGGGGCTATCTGCTCGTAAGAGGTGAATGCCTCGGCCAGGGCGTCGACCATCCGCCCCAGGCCGGCCACTGCGGCGTACAGGGTGAATGAGGCGGTCAGCACCACCACGAAGTCGCCTGCGGTGATGCTGTCGCCCCGGCCGATGGCCACAGCGAACAGCACCGCCGCGAACCCGAAGGGGAACGCGGCGCCGAACGCCGTCAGATGCTCGTTGAGCCGCGAGCCGCGTGTCTCGGCAAGCTGCTTGTTGCGGTACGACTCGGCCCACTGGGCGAACACCGCCGACTCGGCCCCGCAGGCGCGGATCTTGGATATCCCGCTGATGAACTGGAACAGGCGCCCCGACAGCGTTCGCACCGAGGCATGCCAGCGGCGCTGGTGGGGGATCTGGGCCAGCCCCAGCCCGACGGTGACCGCCAAAGCCAGCGCCGTCATCGCCACTGCGGTGGCGGCCAGCACAGCGTCGTACAGGAACAGCACGCCCAATGTGGGCAACAGGAACACCGCAGACGCCACCACGCTGGCCACGGTGCCTGAGATCAGGTCGCGCAGGTGCTGGAACGTGGCCATGCGCACGGCCAACTCGCCCGCTACCGCTTCGCGGAAGAACGGCAGTGGAAGCGCCAGCAACCGGTCCCAGGCCGCCGCGCTGAGGCGGGCGCCCACCCGGGCTTCAACGCGCGTGAACATGGCGCCCCCGAAGACCGCGAGCACCATCCCGGCGACGCCGAGCACCCCCAGCGTCACCAGGATCGCGGCGACGGCGTCGGCGCGGGCGAACGGCAGCGCCCAGTCGGTGAGCGAGGCCAACGCGATGGCGGGCGCCTGGGCCAACAAGGCCGTGAGCAGTCCGGCCACGGCGAACCTGGCCAGATCGCCGCCCGCGCCGCGCCGCGCCACTCGCAGCAGGTCGCGCACTTTGACGGGCCGATCGTCGCGCAGCTTGGGGTAGAAGGCATAGGCAGTGTCGGACCAGTCCCGCGCAGAACCAGCGCTTACCCGCTGGGCGCGGCCGTCGGCGCCCACGGCTCGATAGCCGCGCATGCCGGGCAGCAGTGCGACGGGTTCGCTGCTGTCGCTCCGATGTCCCAAGAGCGCGCCGCTGTCAGAGCTCCACCAGCGGTCTTCGGTTCTCAGGCGCACCCGCCGGACCCGCAGGCCCGACGCCCCCACCACCTCTTCCAGGGTCAGGGGCGGTGCCGTGGCCGGGCGGCGAGGCTCGGTGAAGTCGATGCCGCTGTGTCGGCCGATCCTCTCCAGAGCGGCGATCAGAGCCGAACCGCTGGGAGGCGTCTCGGCGTGCCGGCGCTGAGACGCAGAGATAGAGTCCAACATGGAGCGGGCGCGCTTGCGGGCCATGCGGCTATGAGCCGACCGGGCCGTTTGCGCGTTGACCTCGTCGGCCAGCCGCAGGCGGCGATTGAGCAACTCGGCGCGCATCGCCAGCCGAGCGAAGTCATCCAGCGCACCGAGCAGCATTCCGTCGCTTGCCAGTCGGGCCGAGGTCGTGATGTGCAGTCCGGCGCCGTCCCGTGGTGTGGAACCCTCGAAGCCATCAGAACGCGCTCCTTCGCCCACAGTGATCCAGCTGTCGGCGGTGAGCGGCATCCGGCGCAGACGGTGTTGGTCGTCGGACAAAAGCGTCTCGGTTCCGAGATAGGCGAGTGCGAAGCCCCCCACCGCAGCCGCACTGCCGACCCACATCACATCGGGTCTCCTTGCCGAGAGCACGCTGCCCGGCGCCACGGGGAGCGCAGCCTCGGCGTCGCCCGGCGCCGTGGCCGCGTCGGCAGCGTTGATCAGAAAGGTGGCAGTAGGATGGTACTCGAAATCGGCGGTGACGGAGTCAGCGAAATCAGTGACCCACCAGTCGGCTTGGCGGGCCAGCTCAGACAGCTCCCCGCGGGTTGCGCTACCCGAGCCGGGCTCTGCTGAATCCGCGGCGTCTGCGTCGCGAGCCTGCTCGCCCAGGAGGGTCGCGTCGATCCGCAGCAGCCGGGTGTCGGGAAGCCCTTTGGCCACGAGCATCATCGGGCCGTCGAGCAGCGGAGTGCCGAACACCAGCCGACCCTCCTCAGCGCGCAGCAGGTGCTTGGCGGCCGCCGCGGCCTCGCCGTTCTCCTGCTCGTAGCAGAACACGTCGAGCGCGCCCTGTTGCACGAACCAAGCTGCCGCCTCGCCGTCGATCCGGATCGGGGCATTGGCCGCCGATGCGGCCGGCGTCCCCACCCGGGCTGCGAACGCGGCCAAACCAGGTGACGGCGAGCGACTCATTGCTCGGCCACCAGCGAGAAGTAGAGGCCTTCGCGGTCGGCGACCAGCTCGTCGTGGGTCCCCCGCTGAACGGAACGGCCTCGTTGAAGGACCACGATCTCGTCGCAGTCGCGGATCGTGGCGAGTCGGTGAGCGGCGATGATGCAGGTCATGCCCCTCCGTCGCAGGGCGTCGTCGATCTCGTGCTCGACAACCACGTCGAGCGTGCTGGTGGCCTCGTCGGCCAGCAGCACCGAGGGGTTCAGCGCCAGCGCCCGGGCGATCTCAAGCCGTTGGCGCTGCCCGCCGCTGAAGTTCTTGCCCCCCTCGGCCACCATCGCGTCGAAGCCCCCGGCGCGGTCCATGATCACGTCGTGGATGCGCGCATCGCGCGCCGCTGCCATGAGCTGCTCGTCGGCGATGGCCGTGTTCCACATGGCGAGGTTGTCGCGCACTGAGGCGGCGAACAGGTGGATCTGCTGGTCCACCGACGCCACCGAGG
>JAPPFO010000247.1:3542-5292 GCA_028875175.1 Chloroflexota bacterium
TCGCGCACTGAGGCGGCGAACAGGTGGATCTGCTGGTCCACCGACGCCACCGAGGCGGCGAGCACTTCGCGGGGGATCGTGCTGCGGGGCGCGCCGTCGAAGAGGATCTCGCCGCTGTCGGGCTGAAACTGCCCGCCGATGAGTCGCAGCAGCGTGGACTTGCCCGAGCCGGTGGGTCCGACGAGGGCCACACGCTGGCCGGGCTCGATGGTGAGGCTCAGCTTGTCGATCAGCGGGGAGCGCTGCGGGTCGAAGCCGAAGGTGACCTCTCGCAGCTCGACCTTTCCGGCGAGGCGCAGCCGACCCTCGAACGTCGCCACCGGGCGGCTGCGGCCGTTGGAGGACTCGGCCTCGTCGCCCTCTGCTTGGGGATCCTCGGGCGCGTCGAGCACGTCTTGCACGCGCTGAAGATCGGCGTCGAGCATCATGAAGGCGTCGGCGAACAGGACGAAGCGCCCGATCGGCGCCATGAATGCCGCAGCCAGGGTGTAGAAGGCGATGAGCGAGCCGGCACTGAGGTCGCCGGTCGCCACCTGCCACCCGCCGATGCCCAGCACGATGATCGCGCCGGCCATCGAGAACAGCCTCGGCATCGCGCTGATGACGTAGCCCAGCTCGGCGAACCGCTGACGGGCCGTCAGCTCGCGTGCCTGCTGGCCGCTCCAGCGCACGAAGAAGTCGCCCTCCGACGCCGTCGCCCGGATCATCTCCATGTCGCGCAGCCCGGCCGCCTCGATGCCCCCCATGATGGCCTGCTCGTGGCGAAGCTGCCGCTCGGTGTCGGTTCGCCGCCGGCTGAGGACCCAGGTGAGCGCCACGTTGGCCAGCGCCACCGCGCTGACGAGCGCGGCGAGCACCGGGTCGAATGCGAACATCACCGCCACGAGCACGAGGCTTGAGATCAATTCGATGGCGATCCACGCCGTCCCGGTGGCCGCGCCGACGGCGACGGCGTCGACCAGATGCACCCGCGCCGTGAGATCCCCGGCGAAGCGATGGTCGAAGTACTGCGGCGGCAGGCGGAACAGCCGGCCCAAAAAGCCCTCCGCTCCTCTCACCGCCAGCCGAATGGCCAGCTTGCGGAGCATGTACTGCTGAAGCCACACCAGCATATACGTCAGCCCGCCCGCCGCGAGCAGAGCCCAGCTCAGCGGTGTGCCCCAGCCGGGCGCAGCGCCGCCCAACACGCTGTCCACGAACAGGCCCACCAGGATCGGCAGTGCGGCGATGGGGACGGTGGCCAGCAGCCCCGCCAGTACCGAGAACACCAGCGCGCCCCTCGCCGGAGCGAGCCACGGCCACAGCTTGCGCACCAGCCCCGGGGGCCGGCCGCTGGACGGGAAGTCGCCTTCCGGCTCGGCCTTGAGCACGATGCCCGTGAATGCCCGGTCGACCGTTTCGGGGCTCACGCTGTGTCGTCCGTTGGCGGGATCGTTCAGGTAGTACCGGCCGCGGCGAACGCCTTCGAGCACCACGAAGTGGTTGAACTCCCAGAACAGGATGGCCGGAGTCTCCAAGTCTGCCAGGCCGTCGGTGTCCATGCTCCATCCCGTGAGTTTCATCCCGTACGACCGTCCAGCGGCCACGAGGTCGGCGGCGCTCGATCCGTCGCGGGTTACTCGGCACGCGGCTCGCAGATGCTCGATGGGGACGCTGCGCCCGTAATAGGCGAGAACCATTCCCAAGCAGGCCGCACCGCACTCGGTGGCGTGCATCTGGGGGATGACCGGCGTGGAGCGAACGCGCCGAG
>JAPPFO010000033.1:0-3519 GCA_028875175.1 Chloroflexota bacterium
ACCTCGGGCCCGTCATCACCGCGGTCCTCGACGACACCTGCGGCAACCTCATCCAGATCCAGGAGCAGAAACCCCAACCCTAACGACCGCAAGCACCCGCCCCAGGCCCCACCAAGACCTCCGCAGAACGCCCCTGGCCCTCAAATCTGCGGCCGCTCTTTCTCCCTCTCCCACTGGGAGAGGGCCGAGGTGAGGGGTCTTCCGAGCAACCCACGTCCCCCGTCACCTGTGCCCTTGCCCATCCCATCCCCGAGGGAGCCGTTCTTACCCTCGCCCTTGAGGGAGAGGGCAGGGTGAGGGTGGCTGCCAGCCCCGGCGCCTTGCCTCGGGCGATAGCCCTACCCTCCGGCCCACGCCGCGTCTTAATCCCTTCCTGGGGGATGTGCAGACTCGGGGACATCATTTGCCCGTGTTCGGAGACATGGTTTACACATCCAACAATCAGGCGGAGCGACGGGTGAGCGACCCGCGTGGAGCGCTCCCTAAAGGCCGTCCAATCCTTCGCGCAACTCCGAAACGCTCGCCTCAATAGACCTCCCCGCCGTGTCAACCACAATGAGCGCCTCCCAGGCCTCATACTCCCGCTCGCACACCTCCTGCCACGTCGGCAGCTCATGCCCGGCAATGTCGGCTGTCCGCGTCTCAACCCTGCGCCGGTGCTCCGCCCGGTCGGAACAGACGACCTCGACGTCCACGTATCGCCTGCCCGCCCGCTCGGCGACGCCCCGCCAGGCGGCTCGTGTTACCTCAATAGGGTTCACGGAATCCGCAATCACGGTGCGGCTCAGCCTCGGGTTGTCCTCGGCAACCGCATACGCGACCTCATACCCCTCCGGCCCCGACACCTCCACAACCGAGTTACGCAGCGCCTGCTCGATCGAATCGATCCGCAAATGCACGGCGTCAATCTCCCGAGCCAGCCCGGCCGCAACCGCCGTCTTCCCCACCCCGGGAAGCCCTCCCAAGATCAGCAACACAGACTGACCACTTTCAAGGCGCTCGCAATCCCATGCGCTGAAGCCTCGGCACTGCGGGAACCAGGCGCGCAGCCTACTCCCCGATCTCAATCAGCAGCCGGCAATGATCACTCGAACCCCACTCGTCGACCTCGTTCATGGCTCGCACCTTGAGGCTCCGGTGGAAGCCCCGCGAGGCGAAGACGTAGTCGAACTGGTTGTTTCTCGCCGTCGCCGGAGTCCAATTCGGGAGGTGATACGTAACCACGTTTTCGGAGTCCTCGGGCTCGCCCGTCGCCAGCCTCGCTTGCCGTCCATTCGGCAGCTGCGGCCCCATGAACTCCAGCCCAACGGATTCGAACCTCTCGAACAGGTTCCGGTATCGCGCATCCCAGTACGGCCCGCTGCCGTGACCATACCCATAGGTAACGTTGAGGTCCCCCGCGGCCAGGATGCGATGCGTCCGCCGGTTCGCAAAGCCGATGAAGGCCGAGAGGTCCGAGATGATGCGGTGAACGGAAGCGTCCGCGTAACCAATCTGCAACTCAGTCTCGACACTACGATGCGGCGGGATCCAGCGGCCATACATCGAGATAGCAAAGAAGGGCTCGATCGAACTGTCCTTTGGCGTGATATGCGCCGCCGCCACCGTCCCAATGCCGCTCACGGCAATCTCGTTCTCTCCAGGCCACGCGGTAGGACCGACCTGCTTGAACCACTCGATTTCGACTCGGTCCGAAAGCCGCACCACCATCGGCCAACGGTCAAAGAGTGCCCGCCCGCGCCGGCGCCCGCGCCACCAGTCCGAATTCCACGAGTGCGAGTCCCACGACTCCTGTGGGCCAATGTCCAGATGCTCGGCGACCTCCGCCGGTGGACGCCTGGCCTCCTGCAGGAGCGCCACGTCGGCGTCCATCTCAACCAGTTCCCGCCACGGCTTGTCCATCGTGGCGATATTCCAACTCACGACCTTGATCGGTGCGCACTCTCCAGTTTGCTCCCCGGATTGATGCGGACGCTTGTCGGGTTGCGGGTTCCTCGAATCCCCGGAGACAGGTGCATCTCGATAAGTCGGACCACTGGGGTCAAGTAGGTGGGCGATTCGCTCGAGTTCGGCGACGAGGGTGTCGACGGTTGCCTGGCCGTCAGTACCCGCCGGCAAGTCGATGGGCATGAGTAATCTCGTGCCTCGCGAGACCTGTCCCACTTCGCCCGCTTGGTCCAGGAGACGCGCCACGTCTTTAGCGGACAGCTTGGCGTCATCCTCGTGCCAGAACCAGAGCCACAGGGATCTGTCGGGCCGCCGCTTTTCGTCCTCATAATCGATACGCAGCCCGGTGGGCGCGCCGGCGAGGCGAAAGTACCTCGCGTAGTAGCTGGCTCCCGCCCCGACGTTCAGTCGATCGGTGTTGGCCCAACCCGACCGCTTGAGATGATCGACCGCATCCGCGAAAGACGCTCTAAGGCTCTCATCGGCTGTCGTTCCCTCTCCCTTTACCGCGGCGGCGGCCAGACCCTCGAGCTGGGAGATTTCAAAGCACACCTGAAAGTCGTCGTTGTTCCGGGCAATCTCCGCAGTGCGGCCAAGCAGCACCTCCCAGCTGGTCAGCATCAGGCGCCGGCCGTCCGTGGCGACTGCCGTTATCAGGCCATCCGTCACGGTTTCGTCGGCCAACTCGACGTCCGCCTTGCGCAGTCGATCGACCAGCTCATCCCACAGCGAGCCGGACTCGATGCGACGGTGCGGTGCAAGGAACAGCAGCACGGCCGGCGTATCCGCCGAAAGCGCCTGCCAATAGGCCGCTGGCTGGTTATCGGTCAGCGTCCCCCAAGAAATGGACTCGATGAACACCACCAAGTTGCCGTGCTCGTCGCTGCAAGCCATCTCCGCGATCGCCCCACCCCCGATTGCCGTCTTGGATTTGACGTTCGTGACAGACAGCGGCTGTCCGGCGCCGACCCGGAGGAATTCCGACAACGCGCTTCTGGCAGACGCCCGGCGCGAAAGGATGAACGACAAGGCGTCCATCGCGGCGTCCTCAAGGCTGTCGGCCTGACGTCTGGCCACTACACCGAGCAGACTGTCCCTATCAGCCATCATCAGAGTCCTTTGAATCTCTCACGGGCCGCACCGACACCTCGGCGGCCACGCCGAAATGGTCCGAGAGTTTCCTTTCCCCGTGGACGTTGCTGATCGCATCCACCGAGTCGACCGCCCAATCCGCGCTCAGCGCAATGTGGTCGATGCTCTTGCGTCCTTCGAAGACTAGATCCGCCGTCACGATCCGCAGGTGCGGATCGAAGGCCTCGTGAAGAGCTAATCGAAGCGCCCGCGGTGCCCGGCTTCCCTGCCCGACTGCCTGGTTGAAATCCCCCATCACAATCAGTCGCTTCGCCTCCACCCGTCCGAGCACGTCGGAGAGCCCGGCCAGGAACCGCTCATGGTCCAGCCCCCCCCCCCCCCCCGCCCCCCCCCCCCGCGGCCGCCGACAGCGCGCCCGACCCCGCAAGCCGGGGGCCGGGAACGCCCCCCCCCCCCCCCCCCGCCGGGGGACGCCCCCCC
>JAPPFO010000033.1:3529-5262 GCA_028875175.1 Chloroflexota bacterium
CTCCCACCGCCCCCGACGCTCCGCCCCCCGTCGAGCCTCCGTCCGCGACCCAAACCACGGAATGCAGATCCCGATCACCGCCACCTCGCCCACCGACGCCTGCGTAACGCCCGACACAAACCGCCCCGGCGGCATCGAGTCGATCCCTAGGTCATCGACCTGCCTCCACGGCTCCTTCGACCAGAGCAACACCTTACGCCGGTTCTTCTGTACCCCGTACCCATAGTCCGCCCCCGAGCAAATCGCGTGTCCACCCCGATCAAGCAACTCGTCATGCGTCTCGGTCAGACACACAATCTCCGGCTCATGCCGATCAATCCGGCCTAGAACTTCAGGCGTCCGCCACGACCTCGGCGTAGCAAACTGAACATTCCAATTGACTATGCGCAGAGACACAGTTAGCCGGTCGACATGCCATCACGATAAGTCGGACCGTTGGGATCGAGGATTTTGGCGATACGCTCCAACTTGGATACTATGGTGCAAAGGGTTGCGTCGCGATCAGCGTCCGTTCGCAAATCAATGGGTACACAGACATCCTGGCCAAGCCATTGCAATCCTGACTCGGCCAATGGATCTAGTCTTTCGCGCACTTCGTCCAAACTCATTGAACTGCGGGAATCCTTGCTACTCCAGAACCACAGCCACAGCGATCTGTCCATTTGCTTCACGGCTTTGTAATCGATACGAACTCCAGCCGCTACACCCCCTAAGAGAATAAACCGTACGTAAGATGTACCATCGTCTCTCCCACGCAACCCTTCGGTGTATGCCCAACCCGAGTCTCGTAGGTGCGCGACCGCTTCGGTAATCAACTGTTTCAGATTGGTGTATGGATCTACAGGTCTTGTGTCCTTGATGGCGTCGTACGCAAGCCCTCGCAGTTCGGCGACTTCGAATGACGCCTGAACGTCTTCGTCCTTCTTGGCCGCCTCCCCCAGTCTGTCGAGCAGGACTTCCCAGCTGGTCAGCATCAGGCGGTGTTTGCCGTCCGTAGATTTGGCCTTTACCAGGCCCTTGCCCTGATTCACAGGGCCAAGGGTGTGACCAGCGTCGTGCATGCGCTTTACGAGTTCGCCCCACAATGAGTCGTTGTCTATATGTGCGATCCGCGCGGCCGGTGCGAGGAACAGCAGCGTCGCCGTTCGGTCGTCCGGGAGCGCTTCCCAATAGTCAACGGGCTGGCGGCGGGTGAGTGACGCCCAAAATTTTGACTCGACAAATGCTAGGACGTGTTCGTGATCGTCGAGGCAGACCATATCCGGACGCGCACCGGCCGTAGTGAGCTGTGTGCTGAAGCTGGCGATAGGAAGCGAGTCGCCGCTATACCCAAGAATCCCGGAAAGCGCAGCCCTGGCCGAATCCGAGCGCGACAAGATGAACCGCAAAGCCTCCGTCGCCGCGTCCTCCCGCCCCGCGGCATACCCCCGCCCAATCAAACTCAGCAGACTCTTAGCCTCGGCCATCGTTTGAAACCTCCATTAACCCGCCACCGGCTTCCTAGTCGCGAGCGTGTAGCAATACCAATCAGTTCACGTGGTCGGAATCGGCCAGCGGCACAAACTCTTCACACAACCCGTCGTTGCCCCTCTCGCCTTCGCCACTAATTCACGAACTCGTTCGTGCACCTGACCTGACATGGCATGAGCGCATGATAGTCCATGCATGGAATAAAGTGAAACGCGATTATCCCCTTTCAGTAGGTATCGCGCCGGTGCTACGCTGGCGGCCGT
>JAPPFO010000004.1 GCA_028875175.1 Chloroflexota bacterium
AGGCAACACCCACTCCCGAGGCAACGCCCACCCCCGAGGCGACGCCGACCCCGGAGGCGACGCCCGGCGACGCCACGCCGACTTCAACGCCGGCCGAGAGAGCGCCGACCGCGACGCCTGAAGCGACGCCAAGCCCTGAGCCAACTCCCGTTGAGACCGCGCCGCCAGCGGACCCCACGCCGCCGCCGGAAGTCTCACCGACCCCAACCCCGGCAATCACCGAGACACCGACGCCTACGGCTGACCCCGAGCCGCCGAGTGTCCCGGCGCCTCCTACCCTGCAAGGAATCCTGGTGTCCATCGACTCCTTCAGCGTGCGCGCCGGCGGTATCGTGTTCAGCCGGCCGTTTGACACCCCGCTGGTGCTGCGCGGGCCGATGGCGCCGGGCGAGGTCGTGGTGGTGACGTTCGAGGCGCTCCGCGCGGCCTCGTCCTACGTGCTGGTGGCGCGCGAGGTCGCGCCCGTCCATCCGCCCGACGGCCCGGTGGCGACGCGCTGGCAGGGCTTTGTGGACGAACGGGCGGAGGACGCGCTTACGCTCAACGGCGTTCGTGTCCTGGTACCGCCCGAGGCTCGCGAGGACGACGTGTGGGCCAGTCTGGAAGCAGGCGCCCTGGTTGAGATCGAACTCAGCGGTGCTGCGGCCGGCGAGCCGGTAGCCGCCGCTCTGCGTGTGTTGGGGTCGAGCGCCGCGCAGTCGTTCAGCAACCTGGCGCGGCCGCCGGCGGGCTGACGCCGGTTAGGCCAGCACGATCAGGTGCGGCGGCGCCCACATGCGCCAGCCGGCGCGCGTTGAATCGAGTCCAAACAACTGGCGCGGAGTCAGCACCGGCGAGTCCGAGAAGCGCGGGGCGTACTTGTTGTGCTGGAAGATCTTGATGCCCCGCCACTGCAGGTGCGGATAGGCATCGGGATTGGTGATGGCGTTGTACTTGTGAATCTTGGCGTCGGGACTGCCGAAGCCGTCGGCATCCAGCACCAGGTCGACTTCCGGGAAGACTTGCAGGTTCCGCTTGCCATAGACCATCGACCACGAGTCCGACAGTTCATCCACGAACTGGTGGATGATCATCATCTTTTTGTGCGACAGGTTTTCGCTGCGCACGTAGTCGGCCAGGATGCGCTGCGCCTCGTTGATGGCATTGGCCGACAGCCATCCGATGGGATGCCCGGGCATGTTCTGGCCCGGCTTTGTGGCGAACTCCGGATCGAGCGCAATGTGCACGTTGGGGTAGGCCATGTAGCCCATGTCGATCATGCGGCGCACGAAGAATGACGGCGAGAGACGTCCCATCTGCGCGTCCAGCACGACGGACATCCCGCGCTCCGCCGCCGGCAGGATGTACTCATTTATCAGGTCAACGCCAGATCCATCCAGGAAGATCAGGCACGAGTCGTCCTCGCCCTGGCAGGGGCGCGCGAGTGCGTAGATCAGATGCGGCGCGACGGTAACGGGGGCCTGGGCCAGTTCCTCGGTGGCCTGAACCCAGGGCGCGATGCTGCGCTCGAGTTCATCGAATGAATTCAGGTCACCGAGCAGCCCCAGGATGGGAGCTACGCCGAAGCTGCGGCCGTAGACCGTGATCACCGGGGACGATTGGACGATTGACCGCGGAGGTTGCCCGTCCGTGTACGGCGTGACGGGAAGGTCCAACTCGTCCAGGGTCGGCGCCGTTGGGACGGGGAAGGGCGGCTGCGCGTCGGCGATGTTTGGCTGCCCGGGCGGGACCTGGGTCGGCGGTGGAGCCGGTCCGGCGGCGCGCACAGCGGTGGCCAGCCCCCCTAGTGCTGTGCCTGCCGTGCCTCCCGCCAGCAGCCTCAGGCTGTGCCCGAGGAAACTTCGACGTCCACGCATGGCTCAGGATTAACATAATACAGCAGGCATTACTCAAGTCAATAGGATTAATTCTTGTAATTGCGGGACGACGCGAAGCTCAGACCGCGCCTCCGTGGCCAGTGTGTTGGCTTGCCGCCGTCAGTCGTAGCTGGTGCTGGTCTCGCGTCGGTCGGCGTGGCGTTCCAGGGCCAGCTCGATCAGCCGGTCCAGCAGCTCGCGTGAACTGACGCCGCTGGCCCGCCACAGCTTCGGGAACTGGCTGATCTCGGTGAACCCGGGGATCGTGTTGATCTCGAGCAGCACAACGTCATACGTCTCGCCGTTGACCAGGAAGTCCACCCGCGCGAAGCCCGCGCAGTCGATCGCTCGGAACGCCTCAACCGCCATCCGCCGGATGCGCGCGGCCAGTTCGTTCGGAATGTCAGCCGGAATGCACTCCTGTGAAGTGTCGTCCAGGTACTTGGCGTCGTAGTCGTAGAATTCGTTGCCGGGGATGATCTCGCCGCAGACGGAGGCTTCAGGCTCGTCGTTGCCCAGCACGCTGACCTCAATCTCGCGGGCGTTGGGAATGCCGGCCTCCACGATCAGCCGCCGGTCGTACCTGGCCGCCAGGTCCATGGCCGGGACCAGCTCGTCCGCGTTATGCGCCTTGCTGATACCGACGCTGCTGCCCAGGTTGCAGGGCTTGGTGAAGACCGGATAGCCCAGCTCCGACTCGATCTCGGCTTGAATCGCTGCCGGGTCGGTCCGCCAGGCGCGACGCGTGAAGACGCGCGACGGTGCCACCGGAATCCCGTGCGCGTGCAGCACGCGCTTCTGGATCGCTTTGTCCATACCGACCGCGGACCCGGTGACGCCGCTGCCCACGTAGGCTACGTCGGCCAGGTCCAGCAGTCCCTGGATCGTCCCGTCCTCGCCGTAGGTGCCGTGCAGCACCGGAAACACCACGTCCAGCGGCGCGTCCAGGGTTCCGGCGGGACGTTCCGGCATGCGCGTGGGCAGGCTCACCGGCGCCTGCGCGGGCCGGGTCTCGGGCTCCACCGCCCCTTCCAGCAGCGGCATGGGGTCGTCGTCCAGCAGCCATTCGCCGGTCTTGGTTATGCCGATCGGCCGGACCTCGTACTTCTCGGGATCCAGCGACTCCAGCACGAACTTTGCCGAACGCAGGGAAACCTCGTGCTCGCCCGAGCGGCCGCCAAAGAGGACGCCGACACGCAGTTTTCGTTTGGCCATCAGGTCTTCAGTCCCAGGCTGGTGCTCGTAAACAGCGCCTCGAACCGGAAGCCCGCCTCAGCCATGGCTGCCGCCGCGCCTTCCTCGCGATCGACCACCACCAGGACCAGCAGCACGTTGGCGCCGCTCTCACGCAGGGCAATTGCCGATTCGATGGCCTGGCCGCCGGTGGTGACCACGTCCTCGATCAACACCACGTTCTCGCCTGGGTGCAGGATTCCTTCGAACCGGCGCTCGGTGCCGTAGGACTTGGATTCGCCGCGCACCAGCACGCTGGGGTGGCCGGTGGTCAGCGAGACCGCCGTGGCCAGCGGCACCGCACCCAGTTCCGGCCCGGCCACTCGCTGGGTGTCGGCGGGCAGGCGGGCCGCCAGGGCATGGCCGATATCGCGCAGCAGCGACGGCTCGGTGGTGAAGCGGTACTTGTCCAGGTAGTAGCGGCTGCGCCGGCCGGAACGCAGGAGGAAATCGCCTTCCAGGTACGCCGCCTCAACAATGCGGGAAGCCAGCGAGGCCATGTCAATGCTGGCTGAGGTTGCGGCGCCCACGCACTCAGCGTAGCAGCCGGCGCGGTCGTGGCTTGCGGCGGCCGCCCAAACCCGTTCACCATGGCGCGGCAACGGCGGGCCGGTTGGTGGCGGATGTCACAGGCGCTGATCTTCGGAATCACGGGCTATGCCGGCAGCGCGCTGGCCCGGTGCCTTGTCGGATGTGGCTGGAGCGTGCGTGGAATCGGCCGCAGCGAGTCGGCCGCGAGCGACCTGGAACACCTGGGCGTCGAGGTCGAGATCGCCGACGTTGGCGAACCGGAAGAGCTCACCGACCTCGGCCGGCCCGGCGACCACGTGTTCTACCTGGTGGGCAGCATCAGCGGCCATCCCGACTGGACGGAACGCGTAGGGTTGGACGGCGTCATCAATGCCGAAGCCGCGCTGGCCGCTGCCGGCATCGCCTCATTCGTGCTGGTTCAGACCATGGCGGCCTACGGGGAAGGCTCGGACGAGACGATCACCGAAGCGACGCCCCCGCAGCCGAATTCGCAGCTTGGGCGGATAAGCCTGTTCGCCGAGCAACACCTGCGCGAGGCCCTGAACAAACGGGGCTTCCCCGCGCGTTTCGTGCGCGCCGGCACCATCTACGGGCCCGGCAGGCGTACGGTTGAGGCGCTGCGCAACAAGCGCCTGCGCATGCTGGGCGGAGGGGAGAATTCCTCCAGCCGCATCCACGTGGACGACCTGGCGACGGTGCTGGCGGCGGTCGCCGAGCGCGGCCGCTCGGGCGAGGTCTACCTGGCCGTGGACGACCAGCCGGTGAGCATGGCGGCCTACTTCGACCACCTGGCTGAACGCGCCGACGTGCCCGCGCCCGGATCCACGCCAAAGTGGTTGGCCAGGGCCATGATTGCGGGGTTTGGGCTCACCTCAAAGCTCACGAAGGGCCACGCCCCCCTGGGCCACAACCTCTACGCGCTGGTGACCGGCAACTACGAGTGCTCCAATGCCAGGATTCGAGACGAGCTCGGCGTCGAGCTGGCCTACCCGACCTACGTGGAGGGCGTGGAAAGTCTGCTGGCGGACGAGGGCAAGGATGACTAGCCGCCGCCGCCGGAACCGGCCGTGACCTTCGAGATCGGCTTCGTGCTGGCGGTCACGCTGGTGGCCCTGCTCCTATTGGCGCTTGGGCGCTTCTCGCCCGACCTCGTGGCCTTCGGTGTCCTGCTCGTCCTGTTCTTCGCCCGCGTCATCACCGTCGAGCAGGCCCTCAGCGGCTTCTCCAACCAGGCCGTGATTGCGGTTGGCGCCATTCTGGTCATCAGCGCCGGCCTCACCTCCACCGGCGTGGCCGCCCACCTCGGCGCCTGGATTCGCCGCGCGGCCGGCAACAGCGAAGTCCGGCTGCTCGTCCTCACCATGGTCAGCGTCGCCGTCCTCTCGGCCTTCATGAACTCCGTCGGCGCCTGCGCCGTGTTGCTGCCGGCCGTGGTCGCCGCGGCCCGCGAGATGAACACGCCCGTGTCACGTGTGCTGATGCCGCTGGCCTACGGGTCCCTGCTTGGCGCCATGCTCACCCTGGTCGGCACCCCCTCCAACATCCTTGCCAGCGGTGTCCTGGAACAGGCCGGCTACGAGCCGTTTGGGCTGTTTGAAC
>JAPPFO010000111.1 GCA_028875175.1 Chloroflexota bacterium
CGCTAGCAGCGGTGCCGGGTGGCGAACGCTATAGCCGCTGCCGCGGCCCCCTCGAACCAAAACCATCACGGGGGGCCAGCGACGGCGGCGTGCTGCTGGCTATCGACTCACGCGACCCGCATCCAGGTCCGCCTTGTACTTGGCCATCTGATCGCTCACGTCCTTCTCCGCGATCTCGACCGTCTCGTCGACCGAGAGGTCGCCGGCAAACAACCGCTGGACGGGCCGAACCCACATGCCCTCGACCTCGCCGCGCCCTGAAGGAGATCCGGGTACGTAGATGCCGCCAGGCCGCATCAGGCACTTCTCGTACATCAGGTACAGCTCTTCCATGCGCTCCGGCGGCGGCGCGACAGCGGCGGGCTGATTCTGGACGCCGCGCCGGCAAGGATAAAAGCCTCGGTCAATACCGTTGCGACCCTGAACCTCAGGCCCTGCCATGAAGATCGCGAAATCGACCACCTGCTCTTCGGTGCCTGTAAGCGTGGCCGTGGAGGCCACGAGATGCGGCTGATCGACGTACTCGTTGTCGCCCGTTGACGTCGGGTGCGGCCCGCGCGGCTTCGGGGCTTGCGCCCACCGGAAGCGATCTCCAATTCGGGTCAGGTTAAAGCCCGTGCTGCGGCCCCGTCCGTGGTCGAAGCCTTGCAACCCCGCATTGAACGGGTTGCCGTACTCGCCGCCAATCTCCTGCCGCAACTCCGATCTGAACTGCACATCGTAGGTGTGGATGTAGTCATAGGCTCTCTGGAGCGACTCTCTCCCGGCGCCTTGGAAGTTGCCCAGGACCAGGTGCCCCTCCGGACCCACGATGTACTTCTGGAGCCCGTTAAACCCCCAACACTGGTGCTGCATGCCAAGGATGCCGGAGTTGAGTCCCCAGACGCCCGTCTCCTGATCACGGACTTGCATGGCGCCCTCGAGCATGTCGTCGTATGACCAGCCATCCGTCGGCGCCGGAATGCCTGCGGCATCCAGGAGATCGACGTTGTAGATGAATGCCGCGATGCCAGCGCCCTGATAGGGCATCCCGTATTGCGGACCGCGCATCGTGTCGTCGTAGGGCAGCGGGCCGGGCGGCTCCTTGTTGTCCGTATACACCTCGCCTGAGAAGTGGTACTCGGCGGGCGTGAAGTCAGGGTTCTTGGCTAGAAGATCGTTGATCTGAAGCCACGTCCCGGCATCAACCCACTGTTGAAACGTCGAGTCGCCCAACAGACTGATCTCGGAAAGCGTACCCGCCACCGCCTGGATATTGATCTTCTCGCTGAATTGGTCGGGCTGCGCAATGAACTTGACGATCGTGTTTGGCTTGATCTGGTTGTAGCGATCGATCGCCCACTGCGTCGACTTGCCTCGAGGGCCGGACGTATGGTCCGTTTCGAAGTTGAACTTCACCGTGCGGGCCTGCGGCTCCGCCTCAACTTCAACGATCTTGGTGACGACCCGGTCGACGGCAACTTCCTTGATCTGCGTCTGCGTCACAATCCTGTCGACTTGGACTTCCTTGATTTGCGTCTGCGTCACAATCTTCTCGACCGGGACTTCCTTGATCACTTCCTGGGTAACGATCTTCTCCACCTCGACCACCTGGGTCTCGCCACAGGCCGCCAATACGGTGGCGCCGGCTACACCCAGAGATCCGGCAAGCAGACGTCGACGCGTGATCGTTGGTGACATTAGGCCCCCCGTACAATTCGAACTTAAAAAGTTCGATCCCGCAGCAGTCTATCGCCTCGACGCGGCACCATCAAACTGGCCGGCGGCGCCGGTGCCCCGAACTACCCTTCCAAACCTGCTAGCGTGACCACGGAGGTGGACGGGGCCGGGTGGTCCTCGCGGTCTTCAAAACCGTTGTGGGGCGCTGGTGAGCGTTCCAGGTGGGTTCGACTCCCATGCACCTCCGCCCGGGACCTCTACGCGAGGGGAGTGCTGGCAGGCAGCGCCGCCGCGCGCCGCGCAATACAGGCTCCAGCCCTGGTCTTGACTTACAAGGAACTCTCGCCAAGAGCGCCAGCACCGACCAAGCGTTTCAGCACGCCCGGGCTGGCTTAGCCGGCGTCGCCGGGATCGGTTAGCTCGGAGTAGCGCTCCGCGTTGGCCGTGATCTTGCGCACAACCTGAAGGAATCCTTCAAGTTCTCCTTCCGTGACCCCTTCCATCAGTGCGGTGTCGATGGTCTTCATGCGTTGCACGATTTCAGGAAAGATGGCTCGGGCATCGTCCGTGAGAGTCAGACGCACGATGCGCCGGTCTCGCTCAAGCCGCTGCCGTTGCACCAGGCCAAGCTGTACCAGCCGTTCGACATTGCGGCTGATGGAGGCGGAATCGATTGGGATAACTCGCGCCAGCAACGTGGCCGTGGTGCCCTGAGCGGAGGCACACTGCTCAAGGATGGCCCACTGGATCGGCACGATGCTGAAGGGCACCAGCACTTCGCCCGCCAGCTTGGCGTGGGCTGCCACAACAGTGCTGGCCATGAGACCCAGCGGCCCAATCGGTACCGTTTGTCCTACCGCCACAACGCGCCCCGGGCCCCTTCGCCCTTCGCTTTCGACCCCAACGAGAACCACAGTAGTTGTCCACGCACTCATTGTCAAGAGCATCGAATGTCCACTCACCAGGTTCGGGCGCGTCCTGACGGCTGATGGGCGCTGGCGGCTCCCCGGCCCCCCGGGTGATTGAGCGAAACCGGCACACGACACAGGCTGGGACAGACATGAGTCGCGGCCTGCCCCTGGCCGCTGGCGTCTCCGCACGGCCCAGGTGCCGCCCTCTGGTCACGCGGTTCGCTCGGGGACGGGCGGCGATCTAGGCTGCCGCTGCCTGGGCGGCACGCGTCCGGGCTGATGGCTAGCGGGGAGCGTCCCATGCCGGTCGCCGGTGACTACGAGTGCTTCAGCGACGACTGGCGGCGTACAAACCCCGATCTGGTCCTTTTTCTTCCCAAAGAGCCGCCGCAGTTCGTTGAGGCAGTTGACCACGTCTTGGTGGACGTGACCCCAGGCGGCGATCTTCTGGCCGTCTGGACCTACGGCGCCAGGCCTGACGCCTCCGACCAGACCGTGCGCTACGCACGCAGCGAGGACGGCGGTCGATCCTGGTCCAAGCCCGACCAGTTCGATACGCCGGGCCCAAAGTACGGCCAGGTGGCCTGCTTCGGGTTTCCAGTGATCAGCCGCACCGGCCGCATCTTCGTCTTCTACAACAAGGCAACAGCCGTGGGGTCCAACTACACGACCAGCTTCCTGCGTTGCAGCTACTCCGATGACGACGGTCGCAGCTGGGCGCCGGGCAACGTGGACATCCCCTATCGGCGAAGCATTCTGAGCCATCCAGACCCCAGCGTGGGTACCAACGCCCTGGTGTGGCAGAAGCCGATTCGGGATTCGGGCGACCGGTTGCTCGTGGGCTACACCGAGTGGTCATCGCTGGCGGCGGAACGCCCGCTGGTGGTCCGCAAGCCGGACGGCACGGCAAAGATCTTCAACAGCGAGTGCCGCTGCGGCTTCATGCGTTTCGACAATATCGACAAAGGACCAGAGCCGCGCGATCTGCAAATCACCTGGCTACCGAACGCCGAGGAGCTCATTTCGGTTCCCATCACAGCTGATCCGGACGCGCCGCCCGACCTCTCGTTCTGCCAGGAACCGGCGGTTGCGCTGCTTCCCGACGACCGCCTGTTCACGGTGATGCGCACTCGCAACGGACAGATCTGGTACACGGTGTCCGACGACCACGGTCGCTCGTGGCGGCCTACCGAGATGCTGCGCTACACGGACGGTGGACCGCCCCTGGAAAACCCCGTGTCGCCTTCGCCGCTTTACCGCCTGCGGGACGGCCGGTACCTGCAATTCCTCCAGAATCACGATGGCTGGGGGCACGGGGCTGGCGGGCCTACCGACAACACCAACGCCCGGCGGCCGCAGTTCATGGCTGTGGGCGAGTTCCGTCCCGCGGCTCACCAGCCCATATGGTTCAGTGACCCGAAGTTACTCTTCGACACCGACGGCGTCGGCGTGCCGCCGTTCTACCGTCCGTGGCTCTCCATGTACGCCAGCCTCACCGAACACCACGGCGAGCGGATCCTCTGGTACTCGGACCGCAAGATGTTCGGGCTGGGGCGCTTCATCACCGACGAGATGCTGGCGGGGATGACGGTCCCGTCTTGACGAGAGCCGGCGCTGGGAAGCGGGGAGGCTGGGCCACTCCCTAGAAGTGCGACTTGTCCGGGTGCCCGTCGAGCGGAACCATGTGGTAGCGAACGACGTCGGACGGGGCGGCCCGGTGCTCGGCCGCCAGTTCGCTGAAGGCCTTCATATGCGGCGCGGCCGCATGGGCCGCCAGGTGTTCCTCCGACTCCCATCGCTCGATCACAACCAGGGCGTCCGGGTTGTCGATCCCCCGGTGGTACGTGTAGTGCAGGCAGCCGTCCTCCTCATGCACGTTGCGCACGTTGTCCTGCATCTTGCGAACCAGCGCATCGGTGTGACCCGGCTTCGGGTAGATGGTGGCGATCACGGTGACTTCGGGCATGCGGTTCTCCAGGGCGGCACGAATGCTTGTGCGGCGTCGGCAGTCTAGGGGCCGAGACCTGCCCGGCGCACGACTGACGCACCGGGGGCCCGATGCCCTCAGGCCTTACCGGTCGTAAAGACGTGCCTTCGGCGCCATGGACAACTCTCGAGTCTCGGCAGTGGACACGTCCACCACGGCGGGCTGCCCCTCGTTCACCGCGTGCAAGGCCCGCTCAAAGGCCGGTCGCAAGTCGCCAATGGCGGTCACCGACTCCGCGTGGCATCCCAGCGCCGCGGCTACGCCGGCGTAGTCGCCGTGCAGCGTGGACGCACCGAACTTCTCGATCGACTCCGGAATGTTCTTGTCGTAGCCGCTGAAGATGGCGTCGTGCTTGATGACGCTGAGGATCGGGAGGTTCTCGCGAGCCGCCGTTTCCCAGTCCATGCCGGTCATCCCCACGGCCCCGTCGCCCATCACGTTGACGACGGTCTTGTCCGGGTTGGCCATCTTCGCGCCCATGGCCAGGCCAATTGAGAACCCAAGCTGTGACGACTGTCCCCAGCCGAGATAGCTGCGGGGAACCGTGGACTGGTAGAACACGCTCTGGATGTCACGCGACGCGCCGGACTCGTGCGTCAGCATGGTCGTGTCCGGGTCCAGCACGCTCCAGAGTTCACGCAGCATGCGGTAGGC
>JAPPFO010000118.1 GCA_028875175.1 Chloroflexota bacterium
CCCCTACCCACCGTCATCGTCACCGCCGGCGACCGCGCCCCCAGCCGCGAGGGCGCCCTCCCCCAGGCCGGCGCCGACCGCCCCATCTCCATTGCTCTTCCTTCCTTCGCCGGCGGTATGAACTGGGACGTCGAACCCATCCTGCTCTCTGCCGAAGTCGCGGCCCGCCAGGACACCGACGGCCGCTACAAGTTCTCGCGCACCCCCCTGCCTTCCAACTTCGGCTACCGCTGGGACTACGCCTCGACCGTGGACGACGGCTCCGGCAACACCCGCACCGACCTCGTCATGCTCGAGCAGTGGGACCTTGCCAACCTCGTCGCCGGCAACAAGCTTCTGCCGCTGGATGAACACCTCGCTAGCGACTCCACCTACAACCCCGGCGCCTACTGGCCCGGCATCATTGAAACCGGCAAGATAGAAGGCGTTCAATACGCCCTCCCCATCGCCGCCGCGCCCTGGATCACCGTCGTCAACCGCGACCTCGCAGCGGCCGCCGACTACCAGATCCCGCCCCGCAGCGCCTGGGACGGCCCGGCCTTTGTCGAAGCCGCCCTCGCCATGCACGGCGACCCTGAAGCCCCCGGCGGGAGCGACGCCCTCGGCCTTCTGCTCAACGTCGAACCCATGTGGGGCGCCCCCGACCAGCTCTGGAGCTACACCCCCAGCTTCCTGTTCCTGCAGTCCGCGTTAGGCGCCCTCCCCGACAGCCAGGGCACCTTCGCCCCCCTGCGCTCGGACCCGGCCAAGGCCATCGCCGAGACCTACTACGACCTCGCCACCACCTACGGCCTCGCCGAGAGCGCCGAGAGCAGCAGCGGCACCATCTGGTACCGATACGTCCAGGGCAAGATCGCCATGCTTATCATGTCCCTCGGCGGTCTCAGCTTCGGCTGGATGACCCGCAGCAGCGGCCCAGACAACGTCCTCTACCCCTTTCCCCGCTTCGGCACCGGCGGCGCCCCCGTCAGCGTCTGGATGATGATGGGCATCGGCAATGGCACCCAGGAACCCAACGTCGCCTACGACGCCCTCCGCGCCCTCGACCGCAACACCCAGCGCGTCGCCAACGTCCCCGCCCAGCGCCTGGAGCCCGACCAGCTCAAACTCCTCTTCGCCAGCTACAGCGACGATGCCGCCCAGATGGTGGTTGACATAATGCAGTCCGCCAACTACGTCACCATCGACCGTCCCCAGTGGGGCGCCTTCATCAACCAGCTCGACGCCGGCATCATCCGCGACCAACGCTCCGCCAACGAAGCCCTCACCAACCTCACCCACCGCCTCGAAGAATTGGGAGCCCGGATCTAGGCGGTAACTGGCGCAAGCCAGCGGAAGCGAAGTAGGGGCTTACCGTTTCAGTTTGGTCGGCTGGGCTAACAGGTGCTCTTCGCTGAGTACACTCCCACCGAAGCCGATGGATGCGTGGATGAGACAGAACAGCGTGCGGACACGCGTTTCCGCGGTCGCTGTCGCCGTCCTGCTGATCGTAGCCGCACTGCTGCTGGCCATTCGCCAGCCGTTCATCGTCGTCGCGCCGGCCCCCGAGCTACGTAGCTACGGCGCGGTGCCGACGGTCCTGGCCGGTCCCGCCTTTTACGCCGCGCCAATCCCTGCGGGAATCGCGGTCGATCAGGAATTACGTTTGACCGAGAACGATGTGGCCGTCCGCCTCTGGCTTGGTCCGGCGCGACAGGGCGAAACGGCACGCGCCCGCATCGAGCTGCTGGGTTCCCTGCACGGACCCAGTCTGCGGTCCGGCGAAGTCTCGCTTGACGCCTCCTCCGGCGCTCACGTCGCCCGCATCGTTCCTCCGCTGCGCCAAAGCGAACTCGGCGATGACGGATCCACCGTCCTGCGCGTCACATCCATCAGCGATACCAGTCCGCTCAGCGTCGGAATGGCCAGCGGAGCCACCTACCCCGAGGGCCGCGCATCCATCGCCGGCGAGCCCCAGCCCGAAGACGTGGACCTCATGTTCGAAGTTGCCCGACAGCTTTCACTTGGCGATGTCTGGTCTGAGGCTCTGACATTGATCGGAAGCGACACCCTTTCCATTCGTGCCGCGGCCGCCATTGGACCACTCGTCCTTGCTGCGGGTCTGGCGGCGGCCACCCTTGCACGCAACCGACGGATACCAGTGGGTGTCGGAGTAGTCGTCGTGGCCTTGATGGCCGGGTGCCTCATCGTGCTGGATCGCACCCTACTCAGCTTCCTTCCCGGGCCGGACTTCAACCCGGTCGTCTTCCTCCGCTAATCCAATGGGAGCCCGGGCCTACATTCTCGTAGTGGCCGTCTGCGCCATCTGGCTCGCCGCCCGCGCCGCCACCCAACCCATCGGATTCGACTTCGACGAACCAGCCCATCTCGGAACCATCGCCGAAATACGCGAGTTCGGAGGACTGGCGCCAGCCGACAGATTCCCCGAGATCATTGTCAATCCCCGCACCGTTGAGCCGCGCTTTCACATGTTTCCGCCGCTGCCCTATTTGGCGGTGGCTGGAGTCACGGCCGCCGCCCAGACCGATCCGACCGCGGCCGGCGTGCTGGGTATCGGGCGCGCCTTTTCCGCGCTCATGGCTCTGCTTGCGGTCGTCTCGGCAGGACTCGCCGTCCGCAACCTCCAGGAACCCGGCTCCACCTGGAACGTGCCGGCGATTGTCTCCCTGGGTCTGGCCCTCACCCCCGGCCTGCATTCCATGGGCGCAAGCGTTACCGCCAGTACCTGGGCGTTGGCAGCCGTGGGGTTGATCTGCGCGGCCACCACCTGGGCCGTGCGGCGTCAATGGTCGCTCGGCGCCACAGTGGCCGTGGTCGCCGTCGCGGCCTTCGCGGTCGCGGCCCGAGCCAGCGCCTATCCCGTTCTCATCCTTATCCCGCTGGCCATGCTTGCGTCGCGCCTCCCACTCCGGGCCGCTGTCGCGCGCTTGGCCGCGGTGGTGGTCGTTGTTGTTCTCGCCAACGGCTGGTGGATGGTGCGGAACGCGCTGGTCACCGGCGACCTGCTCGGTGCCGATGTGTACCTGAGCACGGTTGCCGATGTTGCTGCCTGCAACATCGCGCGCGAAAGTCAGGAGTGGTGTCGTGAAGCTACCGGTCCATGGCCCGCCTGGACCCTGCTCACCTCAACCGACATCGCATGGGTCTTTCTCTCCCGCATGCTCGTTCGTCGAACCTGGATCGATTCACTCACCATCGCACTTTGGATCGGAATGGTCGTACTTCCATCCGTGGCCGTCCTCATCCATCGAGTCCGCCGTGGAATCACCAGACCGCTCACCTCGTTTCCGTTGCTCATGGCCGCTGTCGGTATCGGAACAGCCCTGCTGGCATTCGCACTCGCCGTCAACTTGTCCGCCCAGATGGGCTGGTCCATCTACGCTCGCGATGCCTTCATCGCCCTGATCCCTCTGGTCGTAGCCGTCGCCTACCTTGCCGACCTGCGCCACGACCGCCTCCGCACTCTCTGCTTCGGCTCCGGCCTCGCCTTCGCCGCCGCGGCCAATGCCGGCTTCATGCTGGCGGTCCTGCCCTAGTCCCCATTTCCGGCCACCCACCGCCCCGACACGAACCGGACGCTGAGATGCCCCATCAAGAAGACCTCGCCTTCACCTTCACCTGCCACATCAACGCCCCCGTCCACCAGGTCTTCACCGCTATCACCGACCAACACGCCATCAGCACGTTCTTTACCGACGCCTCCAGCGGCCCGCTCACCACCGGCGCCACCGTCCTCTGGCGCTTCGGCGACCTTGAGATCGACGTCCAGGTCGAAGAAGTCGTCCTCAACCGCCGCATCGTCTGCAACTGGCCCGCCGCCGGGAAAGTCGACTACCGCACCACCTTCACCTTCACGTTCGATTCGCACGGCGACACCACCGTCATCCACGTCAGCGAGACCGGCTGGAGCCCCGACGCCCCCGGCCTCGCCAGCGTCTTCGACCAGTGCTCAGGGTGGACCCACTTCTTCGCCAGCCTCAAAGCCCGCCTCGAACACAACGTCGACCTCAAGCACTTCTACGTCGGTACTGATTGGCCCGCCCGGCACAGTCGGGCCGGTAACGGGACGATCGAAGAGGCTGCCAGCCACCCAACGTGCGCTTCCTGATTCGTGGCGCTGAACACCCAGCGTGTCCCGCGCGATTCCAACGGACGGCGGACAAACGCCGGTCCCACAAGACGCCAGCGGGTGGGGTCATCGCGCGATAGGAGAAACCTCCGCCAGCGACACGTAGCCGCCCGCGCCGAACGTCTCAGTGATTCGAACCGTCAACGCCGACACAACGTCGCTCGGCATGTCCACCACGTTCTCGATGTCCGGTCGCAGCGGCTGTTGACGCACCCACTCGAACGTCCCGCTTCCGCGCTCGATCGCGATCTCAACCTGGCGCGGCCACGACTCCAACGGCTCCTCGCTCGCGTTATAGAACACCACTCGCTCCAGCGCGCGTGGCGGGTTCAGTCGAATTGTGATGTCCTGCGGCAAATCGGACTCCGAGGACCGCCACGCCGGCGTGGTCCCATCCACCACGCTGTCGATAAGCAGCGATGCTGGATGTCCGGCCGCCTCGCTTGTCACCGATTCGATGCGCCCGCCCATCGACCCGAAGCCAAAGATCTTGTTCACCGACGGGTCTTCAATGATCTGCGGCTCATGCTCCGCGCCCACGAATCGCTGCTCCACGAATCCGTAGCCAATCACCGCCACCGGCAAGGCCAGCATGAGAGCCAGCGTCAACAGCGGTAGCGGAGCTGTGTCGCGCTCACGCGTATGCACCACCACCAGCACCAGCGGTGTCAGCAGGAGCACCAGCATCAGGACAACCGGCGAGTCCAGGATGCTTTCCACCCCCCGCACCCGCAGCACCACATACGTGATTGGCAGCGCCAGCGCCGCCGGCAGCAGGATCAGCCGGCGACCCAGGTGCGCAAACGCGATGCGCTCGTGCGGGAATACCACCAGGACCGCAAAGCCGAGCACGAACCCCGCGAACGCCGGAATCGGATTCCGAACGTCTATCGACCAGACCACCAGCCACGCCAGGATGAGCAGGAACGAAGCCAGCGGCGCCGAACTTCCGGGCGCCCGTCCTTCGTCCAGCGTCATCGGCTCGTCCTCGATCGAGCGCCCGGCCGCGTAGCGCCGCGGCCGGTAGAGGCCCACG
>JAPPFO010000028.1 GCA_028875175.1 Chloroflexota bacterium
CCGTCCCGGCGGCGCCTTCCATCTCGGCGGACTCATCAACTGGGGCCTCCGCGTCGACGGTCGCACCGCTCAGAGCATCGACTTCGAAAACTGGACCGAAACCTGCCGCGTCCTCCCGCTCCAGGACATCCCCGGCCACGCCGGCCGAGATCTCGACTTCTGGAACGACTGGCTGCACATGCCCGCCACCGACCCCTACTGGGCCTCCATCGACACCCGCCCCCACTGGAATGACATCACGGTCCCCGCCTTCGTCATGGGCGGCTGGTACGACCTCTACGCCCCCCAGGCCTTCGACCAGTTCAACGGCCTCCGCCTCCACGGCGGATCCCAGGCCGCCCGCCAGTCCCGCCTCATCATGGGCCCCTGGCCCCACCACCTGGGCAACGACCTCCCCACCGCCCCTCGAACTGGCGACATCGACTTCGGCGCCGCTTCCGTCGTCAACATCAACGCCCTCGAACGCGCCTGGTTCGACCGCTGGCTCAAGGGCAACGGCGAGTCTTCGGCCGATGAACCGCCCCTCCGTCTATTCGTCATGGGCGCCAACCGTTGGCAGGACGAGCACGAATGGCCCCTCGCCCGCACCGACTGGCAACCCTGGCACATCCGCTCCGGCGGCTCAGCCAACTCCGTCCGCGGCGACGGCACGCTTTCACTCGACCAACCCGGCGACGAACCCGCCGACACCTTCGTCTACGACCCCAACTTCCCCGTCCAGTCCCTTGGCGGCGCCAACTGCTGCACCCCCCACATCGAGCCCTGGGGCCCCTATGACCAGCGCCCCGTCGAAGCCCGCCACGACGTCCTCTGCTACACCTCGGTCCCGCTCGAGCAGGACCTTCAGGTCATCGGCCCCATCAAGCTCATCCTGCACGCCGCCACCGACGGCCTCGACACCGACTGGACCGCCAAGCTCGTCGACGTCTCACCCACCGGCTACGCCATGAACCTCTGCGACGGCATCCTCCGCGCCCGTTACCGCAATGGACAGGACCAGCCCAGCCTCCTGACCCCAGGCGCCGTCGAGCAGTACGAAGTCGAAGTCGGCGTCACCGCCAACGTCTTCAAGCGCGGCCACCGCATCCGCCTCGAAGTCTCCTCCTCCAACTTCCCCCGCTTCGACCGCAACCTCAACACCGGCAACAACCCCGCCACCGACACCCAAATCCGCGTCGCCCGCCAAACCATCCTCCACACCCCCACCCACCCATCGCACCTGCTGCTGCCGGTCATCCCTGCTCGCTAACCGGGCAAACTCGTTCGCAGGTCGCTCGTCAAGCGCCGCTGAAGAGTTCCCGCACGGCGCTTTCCGACGCCTCAACCGTCGGCGGCGGCTGCGGCGGCTGCCCGCCCTTCAACCCCGTCTCCGATAAGACAACCACCACCGAAGCGTCACGCCCAATCGCCCCGCTCGCCGTCAACTGCTCCAGCGCCGGCAACACCACGCACGCCGTCGGCCCCGCCCACACCCCCTCATTCCTGGCCAGCCACGTCTGCCACGCGGCAATCTCGTCATCCTCAACCGCCGCGCCCAGCCCCCGGACTTGACGCAGCTTCCGCAGAGCCAGGCGCCCCTTCGCCCCCATGTCGCCCACCAGCACCCCACCGGCGATCGAATCGCCGGCCTCAACAGCGTCGTACTCACCGCCGCTCTCAAGCGCACGCACGACGCTCGCCGACGCACTGCTCTGCGCCACGACCGGCCGCGGCGCAAAGTCGGTGAATCCGCCGTACGCGTATTGCTCGAACCCTCGCGTCGCAGCCAGGAACAGGTCCCCAGCGCCCAACGGATACACAACGACGTCCGGCGAACGCTCGCCCAGCTGCTCTACGATTTCAAAGGCCAGCGTCTTCTGGCCCTCGCTGTTGTACGGGTTGGGGCTCGATCCGGCGTCGAACGCCAGGTATTCGTCAAACACGGGCTGGATAGCGGCCGCCATCGCGTCGTACGGCACGTCGTAGACGTGCATGTCGGCAGTCCCCGCCGCCATGTGGTCGAGCTGGTTTTCGCTCGCATGTGCCGCGCTGAACACATGGGCCCGCAGCCCCGCCCGCGCCGCGTAGTTGGCGATCGACGACCCCATATTCCCGCTACTCACGCACCCCACGCGCCCGAAACCAAAGGTCAGCGCCGCCGCTATCGCCGTCACCGACGAGCGGTCCTTCATGCTGCCCGTCGGATTCACGCCTTCCAGCTTCAGGCGCACGTCACGCAGGCCAAGCCGGTCCGCCAGCCGCCCGGCAGGCAGGAGGGGCGACATGCCCTCGCCAAGCGTCACGCGGTGGTCGGGCGCCGTGGGCGGCAGCAGCCGGTCCCAGCGCCAGATTCCGCCGCCAGGTCCATTCCCAATGCCCAACTTCGCGGCCATATCGAGGTCGTACTCAACGACAAGCAGCCCAGGGCACCGTGGGCACCCGCGCACGTAATCCAGCGCAAACCCGAGCCCGCAGTCGATGCACCGCAACCCCACCGCGGCCGAGCGCTCCGCGTCGTCAATCCAGGTCACGCATGCGCCTTCCAGTACCGCCAGATCGGCTGCTGATGGATACCGGTGTGTCCGGGCTAGCTCGCCGTCACCCGCGCGTGAATCGCCGCCACCGCCGCGTGCGCCGCCAGCGCTGCCCCTTCCTGCCAGCCGGGCAGCGCCGTTGCCTGGTCGCCGGCGAAGTAGATGGCGCCATCCGGCTCCAACAGCTCGGGCGGCGCCGCATAGTTCCGCGGCCAGCCCCCCTTCTGGAAGGGCACGTTCAGCCAGGCGCGGCTTACGCCCGACTCGATCTCGTCCGTGTATCCGGGATGGATTTGCTCGCCCTCGGCCATCGCGGTTCGCAGCCGTTCCGGAGGTGTCATCTGGGTGAAGCGCAGGCCCTGGCCGGGCTGGTCGTCCCAGATGTAGGCGCCCATGATGACGCCCTTGCGCTGGTGGTAGCCGTTCGACGGATACCAGATCTGCGTGATGTCCTGGTCCGTCCACGAAATCCCGCCATAGATGGCGTGATCCTCTTCCCAGAACCGCCGCCGCGCCTGGAATCCGATCTTGACCGCGTGCTCGAACTCGATGGACTCGATCGCCGCCTGCGTCTCCGGCGCGAAGTCGTTCGGAATGTCCTTCAGCACCGGCGCCGGAATCGTGCAAATCGCAAAGTCCGCCTCGATCGCTCCTTGCTGGTTGCGGCGCTGGTCTTCGTAAACGATGCGAACGCCCTGGGACGTCTTGCGAATCTCCTCCGCAACGCTCTGGAACTGGATCAGATGTCCCACGCGCGCCCGAAAAGCCTTCGCGATCGCATCCATCCCGCCAACGGGCTGAAAGAGCGTGGGGTTCTGGTTGAGGAACTGGCTGAAGTGCAGCTTGTACTGCCAGAAGTCGGACTTGAGCAGCTCGCTGAAGTCCAACGGGTCGTTCACGTCGCCCGGCGCGATCCCGGCATGGACCTGCTCGCCCTGATAGCCGCTGCGGTTCGACCCGGCGTACAGATGGTCGGGGTCCAGCCCGCCGAACGCTGTGAGCATCGCCAACACCTGCTCCTTGTCCTCACCGCTCAATTCCTCGTCAAGCGCATTTCGATTGACGGCCTTTGCGAGGAGTTCGGCGACGTATCCGCGCAGGTCCGTCATCACCTGCCGACCCGTGACCGTCTTCCCACCAAAGGCTTCCGCGTTGTGGAACAAGGCGCCGCGGTTGTCGTTGGTGAAGACCTCCAGCTCGACCCCGAATTCCTTGCAATAGCCGAGGATGACCCGGTGGTGATACGGAATCCGCGCCGGTCCCATGTTGGCGTAGAGGTGGTCTTCCTGGTCGAAGTCGACCCACTGCCGGTTGTCGACTTCCCGAATCACGTCCCCGCCCCGCACGGTCAGGTTTCGCCCGCCGGCGCGGCCGGTCGCTTCGAGAATCGTGCATTGATACCCGGCCTTCGAGAGCTCGTACGCCGCCGTCATTCCGGAGATGCCGGCGCCAAGGATCACCACGCGCTTCCCGTAGCCTGATCCAAGCGGAAGCTCGGGCGCCGTCGCCTGCGCCATGACCGGCCCAAGCAGGCCCATCGCGCTCATCGTGTGGTACGTCGCGCCCACCCCGGCAACCGCGCCGATCGATCGCAGGAAGTCTCGCTTGGTCATCCCCATTGATGCGCCCTCTCTCGATTGTTCTCTTAACATAATTCCTTATGTGCACGCGGTCAGTTGCAAGCTGGTTCTCTTTGCCGATCTGCAGCCGGCCTATCGCTCGTTCGGCCGCGTCCCCGCAATGCTCAACCCGCCGTCCACGACCAGTTGCTGTCCGGTCACGTACGACGACTCGTCGCTCGCCAGAAACAGCACGGCGTTCGCGATGTCCTCCGCCTCACCGATTCGCTGCAGCGGGATCCGCGACGCCGACTCGTCGATCAGGGCCTGGATGTCCGGCACGGCGGTCACTTCGGCCCGCCACATCGGCGTATCGATCCCGCCCGGCAGCACCGCGTTCACGCGGATGCCGTGGCGCCCATAGTCAACCGCCATCTGCCGTGTCAGCCCCAGCATCCCCGCCTTCGCCGAGGCGTACGCCGAGTACGTGTCGAACCCCATGATCGCCTGCACCGACGACGTATTGATAATCGACCCGCCCCCCTGCGCCTGCATGATCGGCGCGGCCACGTGGCAGCCGCGGTAGACGCTGAGCAGGTTGATGTTCAGGCACTCCAGGAAATGCTCCTCGCTGGCCTCGCCGATCAGCGCATGGAAGTTCACGCCCACGTTGTTGTGCAGCACGTCCAGCCGTCCCCACCGGTCCGTCGCCGTTTCGATGGCCCGCCGCACGTCGGCCATCTCCCGCACGTCCGCGGTCACGCCGACAGCTTGGCCTCCGGCCGATTCGATGTCGGCGGCATGCGCCGCCACGGCCTCGCCCATGTAGTCGGCCAGCACAACCCTGGCGCCCTGGTGCGCAAACAGCCGTGCCGTAGCTTCGCCGATTCCGCCGGCCGCTCCGGTAACCACCGCGACCTTGCCGGCCAGCCGATCGTTGCTCATGCCAGCGAGTAGAACTCTCGCGCGTTGCCGCCCAGCACCGCCGCGCGCTCGTTAGCGCTTAGCCGGTCCAGCGCGCCCGTTACCGTTTGGAACGTCTCCTCGTAGCCGGCCGCCAGCAGCGCCACCGGCCAGTCGCTGCC
>JAPPFO010000311.1 GCA_028875175.1 Chloroflexota bacterium
GTCGAAGGCCGCCGCATCGCCGTCCTCGGCGACATGCTCGAACTCGGCGACGAATCCGCCCGCGATCACCACCGGGTCGGTCAGGCCGCCGCCAGCGCTGACATCCTCGTCGCCATCGGCGAAGACGCAGCGGTACTCGCACAAGGCGCGCGTGAAGCCGGCATGCCCGACGAACGCGTCGTACTGCTCTCGGCCACCCTCGACGACGCCGACTCCTTCACCGCCGCCCGCGAATCCCTCGAGACCTTCCTCCGCGACACCCTCCACCCCACAGACGCCATCCTGCTCAAAGCCAGCAACGGCCTCGGCCTCGGCCCCATCGCCAACCTTCTAACCGACGACTAGCCTTCGCGGCTCACGAGTGGGCGGCCTAAAGCTCCAGCGGCGCGCGCCCCCGCGCCGCGGGCGGGGGGGGGGTGGCCATGCCCGCCCAAGCCCCTCGCCGCAGCTCCAGGCGCTCTTTACTGGCTTACTCGTCGCGGTAGTTACGGATCCACGTCGACGAAAACTCATCCAGCCCGTGCACCAGGTTCGCCGCCAGTACCGCGTGCCGTGTCTCCTTGTGCGTCATGTCCAGGATCGCCGCCGTCAGGCCAGCTTCGATGGCCATGAGCAACGCCGCCGCGTTCAGCGGCCGCCGGTTCGGCAGCCCGAACGACACGTTGCTCAGCCCGATGCTCATGTTCATCCCATCCTCTTCGGCCAGGATGTGAATCGCCTGGATCAGTCCGGGGCCATATGTGTCGCTCGCCCCGATCGGCAGGCACACCGGATCAATGATGATGTCCTCCGGCTTGACTCCGTGTTCGCCCGCCGCCGCGATCAGGTCCCGCGCGTTCTCCACACGCTCCCGGGCGGTCTCCGGCATCGCCGCCCCGCCCTTCGTACACATTCCGATCATGGCCGCGCCGTGCTCCGCAATCGCAGGCAGCAACTCGTCCATGTACTCGGCCTCGAACGGCACCGAATTGACGATTGGCCGTCCTTCCGCCACTTCCAGTCCGGCCAGCAGCACGTCCACGGTATAGCTGTCCACGCTCACCGGAACGTCAACCGCCTCCTGCACCGCCCGCACCGCGTCGCGCATTTTTCGCTCTTCGATGTCGTGATGCGGATCCCCCGTATTCACGTCGATCACCCGCGCTCCGGCCCGCACCTGCCGCCTGGCGTCGCGCTGCACGTAGGCCCAGTTCCCGGTGTCGTACGCCCGCTGCAGCCGCGGCTTGTTCGTCGGGTTCAGGCGCTCGCCAATGGGCGTAAACGGACCTTCACGGCTGACAACCACCTCCAGCCCGTCACGTCCTCGCAAAACAGTATTCACAGGAAGTCAAACCTCACAGATGGCACGCGAAACCCAAGGCCAGGCTCGGGCGGCCAAAAAGCATACGCCCGCCACCCTCCCCCTTCAACGCTCAGCCTTGCCTTGTGCCTTGTGGCCCAGGCTGCGTGCAGCCTGGGACCCGCGCAATCTCGCGCCCAAACGCCGTGCCCTCCGCCTACCGATACAAGGCATCCGCCACCGCCACCGCACTCTGCGTCGCCGCCACGTCGTGTACCCGCACCATGTCCGCCCCCTTCGCCACGGCCGACACCGCCGCCGCCAACGACCCTTCCAGCCTGTCCCCCGGCGGCCGATCCGTCAGTTCCCCAATGAACGACTTCCGCGACACCCCCACCAGCAGCGGCAGCCCCATCTCACGCAGCGCCTCCAGATTCCGCAGCAACTCCACGTTCTGCGCCGGCGTCTTCCCAAACCCGATCCCCGGATCAAAAACCAGCGCCTGCCGCGCAATCCCCGCCGCCAGCGCCACGTCTAACAGTTTCAGGCCCTCCCGCATCACGTCCCCGGCAACGTCGTCGTACCGAACCCCGCGGTACTGCCCGCCCAACTCCGTCGTCACCGCCCGCGCCCGCCGGCTATGCATCAGCACCACCGGCACCCCCGTCCCCGCTGCAAGCTCGGCCATCTCCGGATCGTCCCGCAGCCCGCTCACGTCGTTAATCGCATCAGCCCCGGCCACGATCGCCCGCTCAGCCACCACCGCCTTGCGCGTATCGATCGAAATCGGCATGTCCAGGTCGTGCGTTCGCACCGCCTCGATCGCCGGCAGCACCCGCGACAGCTCCGTCTCGGCGTCAACCGGCGCGGCCCCGGGGCGCGTCGACTCTCCCCCGATGTCAATCACGTCCGGCCCCTCGTCCACCAGCACCCGAACCCGCCGCTCCAGCGCCTCCTTATCGGCCGCCACCCCGTCCCCGCTGAACGAATCCGGCGTCGCGTTCAGCACCCCCATGACGTACGTTCGAGTGCCCCAAGCAAACTCGCGTGTCCCAATCCTCAGGCTCGCGGCCTTTTCTACCTGCACAAGCACCCGCTGACAGGCGATACTGGGAACGACGCGACGGAGTATTGCACCAGACCCGGGATCGTCCCTTGAACGCCAACTGTGGAACCCCATCCTTAACGCGCCGCTCGCTCCTCCGCCTGGCCGGCATTGCGGCGCCGCTCGCCCTCACCCTGGCCGCCTGCGGCGAAGCCGTATCCGAGCCGGAATCTACGCCGGCGCCGGAAGTCACCGAAGAGGCCCTCGGCGAAAACCTCGCCGCGCAACTGCCGGCTATGCCCGAAATGCGCGCCGGCCGCACCGACCATTTGGAGCGCCGCACCGAAACCGGTCGTTTCGACCGCGCCGTCTACTTCTCCGAGCTCACCCCGGGCCACGTCCTCAACTTCTACCTGGACGAAATGCCCGCCCTCGGCTGGAAGGAACTCTCGCGCTCCGAACTCACCGCCCGCGGCGGCGAACTGGAATACGAAAGCCCTAACGGCACCCAGCACCTCCTGATCAAGGTCGAACGCCGCGCCCGCGAGACCTCATCCGCCGTCCTCGAACTCACCACCTCCCGCAGCTAAACCCAACCGCCAACTCGCGCCGCGCTCCTTCGCCCACTTCCTCGCGGGCCCGCGCAGCTGGCTTCCTCGGCTACCGCGGCTCCGCCACATCATCCGCCGACATGTGCTTCACCGTCTGCCCCGTCGCCACAAACGTCCGGCTCACCTCCGGCTTCCCATACGTCCACACAATCCGCATCTGCGTCTCGCCGTCATTCCAGAACCGGTGGTGCGCGCCTTCCGGGATCCACACGTGATCGAACGGCTGCAGCGTCAGCTGCTCGCCGTCAATCTCCGCCGTCGCCACCCCTTCCACGCACGTAATGCACTCCTCCGTGTCGTGAAAATGCAGCGGCAGCCCGGCCCCCGGCGCCATGATCGTCATGCCCGTCGAGACGTTCTGCGCCCCCTTCGCCCCGCTCATCAGCGGAATACTCCGCACCCCGCCGCCCCGATCGAACACCTCCGCCTCCGACTCCCGGATCACCACGCGCCCCATCACGCCCTCCCGCCAACACACGAATTGCCGCCAGCCTAACCAACCACCGCCTCCGGCCCTACCGCCACACCGCCGCCACAAACCCTGTCGTGGTCAGCACGCCCCGCGGCTCCGGCAGCCCCTCCGCCAGGACCCTCGACAGCCGCATCGTCGGCGTGCGTTCGGGTCGTCGCAGCGCCATCTCGAACTCCTCGGAAACCTCCACCGGCGCATCCCGCACCAGCACCAGCCGCACGTGCAACCCCGGACCCCACACCTGCAACAGAAACCGCACCGACTCCACCCCCGCCGCCAGTTCCTCCTCCGCCGCCAGCACCGTCACCCCATCCCGCGGCGCGGCGCGTTCCGCCAGCCCCATCAGCGCCCCCGCGCCCAATCCCGTCAGCGAACCAACGCCGCCCGTCTCCAGCACCCGCCCCACCACCTCCGGCTGCCTTGACTCCGCCTCCGGACCAACCGCCGCCAGCCCGTCGCCCTCACCCGGCGACAACCAAAACAACTTCTGCTCGATCCAGGCCGGCGAACCACCCGTGGCGCGAAACGGAGGTCGCTGCCCCGCCCCATCCTCCAGCAGCCCCCGCGTCGCTCGAACCGCCTGTGCAAAGTCCCCCGCCGGCAGCGCCGCCCGCGACTCCAGGAACTCCGGCAAATCCGCCACTGCCGTATCCCCGCCCGGAAACACTTCCACGTCCACCGCCAGGTCCGTCCATGTCAACCGGCCCCCGCCGTAGATCGGCGGCGTGGTCACGTTGCAATACCAGTGCACCCCTGGCGCCTCCGCATGCATCACGTGTGACCACGCGCCCCGCCGAAACGTCAGGTTCTCGCCGTGATCCGAAATCCACAGCTCCCGCCCCGGCATTTCGTACATCGTCCCCTTCGGCACGTGCACGTCCAGCCAGTCGCCGTCAGAACGCGCAACCACCCCATCCACCTGCCACGCGGGCACGTCCGTATTCCACCGCAGCTTCCGCAACCGAATCGGATCCCCAATCACCCGCGCCACCCAGTTCGCCATCATCGGTTCGCGGTCACCCGAGCCGCCGTGTCCGTTCGTGGTGAGCGGGGTCGCCGTACCCGGCGACCCGTGTCTAACCACCCGCCGGCAACAGCACCCGCAATCATTCGCCGCCCGCGTCCCGCGCGTCTAACTCTTCCACCCGCACCAGCGCCTCATCCCAGACTTCATCCGGAATCCTCGTCCGCGCCTCCCGCACATTCGTCTCAATCTCCTCCGCCGTCGCCGCCCCGCTCAGCACCGCGCTGATCCCCGGCCGGTCCAGCACATACCGCATATTCAGGTGACGAAACTCCACCTCCCGCTCCCGGCACCACTCCCACCACGCCGTCGCCCCACGCACGTCCTCCTCGGGAAAGTAGCCATACCCCCGCATCCGCGCCGTCGCCGCCGGGTCTCCCTTCGCCAGCAACCCCAGCATCTGCGGCGAGCCCAGCAGCACCCCCACGCCCGCCGCGGCCGCCTTATCGATCAGACCCGCAGCCTGCCGACGCACCAGGTTGTAATCCGCGAACGTCAGGATCACGTCCACCCGCCCCGACTCGATCGCCGCCTCGTGAAACTCGAGCGGCCGCGCCCCCAGCCCCACGT
>JAPPFO010000029.1:0-29238 GCA_028875175.1 Chloroflexota bacterium
GCTGTAGGCGCCGTCAAAGTGCTCACACTGCCAGCCCTGCTGGGCGGTACCCGTGAGGTTGCACACCTCCATCAGTCCCGGAGACCCACTGCCAGGCGCAACCACGGGCATTCCCAGGTATTGGCCGCCGAAGAAGTCGCACCCGGTCTTCAGCTCGGTCGCATTCGGAACTCTTGAGCTCAGCCGGTTTACCTCGTTCGCGTGCTCCGCGTTCTCGATTTGAAACCGGATGCCAACAACGATCAGCGCTACGAGCCCCAACACCACGACCACGCTGAAGATGCGCAGCCCGTTGCGAATAATGAAAGGTTCTCGTTCAATCATCCAGGAGCGCTCCGAACGCGTCTGTGGCGGCGACCATTCCGTCCACCATAGGCCATTGCCGCCGGTTGCTGCCAGTCAATTGCCCGCCGGCCCTTACGGCGCTCGCTCGGGCCCGCGGTCCAGGAACTCCCGGTAGAAGCGTTCGATCCGCCCGGCGTCGAACTCGTCGAACGGCTCCTGCCAGTTCCACGCGATCAGCATGAACCTCGAACCGAAGTCCTCCGCGTATGGCGTGGCCAGCAGCTTCACCTCGCCAAACGCGCCGTCCGGCAGCGACCCATACACTCGATTGATTTCGGATCTGACTTGCTCGCAGTCGTCCGTGCAGGCATACAGCAACACGATCGCGCCGTGCTCCAGGTTGTGCACCCAATAGCCGGGATTTACCTGTTCCTCGAACACCCCATATCTCGACCAGGTCGGATAGTGATCGCCCGACGCCGGCGGGTTCGCCTCATGTTCAACCACGCTGCCTTCCGCCACATGCTGCCGGCCTTCATTCTCGATCCGGATCCGCTGCGGCGCGTCGGTGTCTGGTCCTCGACCAAGAGCAATCACCAGCATGGCCAGCGCCGCGACCACGCCGGCTCCGAGCACCGACAATCCGGCCATTCGCAGACGACGCAGCGTGCGTGCGGCCCGCTGGCGCTCCTCACGAGCAGCGCGACGACGCGCTCGGCGAGCTTGGGCGGCTGACTGTTCAGAGGCGCTCATGGTGTCCTCCCCAATCTTGCCAAAGCCGCCGCGCTGCCGGCCCAATACGCCAGAATAGGCGGCCGGTTTTCCCGGAGCCAGCCATGGCCTCTTCATCCGTCGGACTCATCGGCCTCGCCGTCATGGGCCGCAACCTGGCCCTCAACATCGAACGCAGTGGCTTCCCCATCACGGTATTCAACCGCACCGTCGAGCGCACCAACGAGTTCCTGGCCAGCGAGGCGGCGGGCCTGTCCCTTCGCGGCGTGCGAACGCTGGAAGCCTTCGTCACGTCGCTCCAGCGCCCCCGCCGCATCATTCTCATGGTGCAGGCCGGTCGCGGCGTGGACGCCGTGCTGGATCAGCTGCTCCCACTGCTGGCGCCCGGCGACGTGGTGATGGATGGCGGCAACTCCCACTTTCAGGACACCGCCCGGCGCTTCGAACGCGTCCGCGCCACCGACGTCATGTTCCTCGGCACCGGGATTAGTGGCGGCGAGTCCGGCGCCCTGCTCGGTCCCTCCATCATGCCCGGTGGTCCCGCGGCCGCCTACGAGGCCATGCGCCCGGTCCTGGAACGTATCGCCGCCACGACCGACGACGGCCCCTGCACCGCCTACTGCGGCCAGTCCAGCGCCGGCCACTACGTCAAGATGGTGCACAACGGCATCGAATACGGCGACATGCAGTTGATCGCCGAAACTTACGCCGTCCTGAAAGCCGCCGGTCTCACCCCGCCCGAACTGGCCGACGTTTTCGGCGAGTGGAACGAAGGTGAGCTCGAGTCATTCCTCATCCAGATCACCGCCGACATCTTTCGCGTCCGCGATGCTGCCGGCGATGGCTTTCTGGTCGACCGCATTCTCGACGCCGCCGGCCAGAAAGGCACCGGCCGCTGGATGTCTCAGGACGCCCTCGAACTTGGCGTGCCCATCCCAACCATCGACGCCGCCGTCTGGTCCCGCAACATCTCGGCCCGTAAGGACGAACGTGTCAGCGCCGGCGGCAATCGCGCGGCGGCCACACTGGAACGCACGCCCGAATTGGTCGACCAGGTCCGCCAGGCCCTCTACGCCGCCAAGATCTGTTCCTACGCCCAGGGCATGGACCTGCTACGCACCGCCTCGCTGGAGCGCGACTACGGCATCGACCTGTCCGAAATGGCCCGCATCTGGAAGGCCGGCTGCATCATTCGCGCGCGGCTGCTGGGGCTTATCCAGGGCGCCTTCCGCGAGAATCCTGAGCTTCCAAACCTCATGGTCGAGCCGTCGTTCGCCAGTCAGTTGGCCGGTGCCCAGGCCGCCTGGCGCACCGTCGTTGGCGCGGCCAAGACCGCCGGCATCCCCTGTCCAGCCCTCAGCGCCTCGCTCGACTACTACGACGCCTACCACGCCGCCCGGCTGCCGGCCAACCTGATTCAGGCCCAACGCGACTACTTCGGCGCCCACACCTACCAGCGCACCGACCGTGACGGAGTCTTCCACACTCGCTGGGAGTCCGGCGCCCAGGCCGGCAGCGCCACCAGCGACCCGGTGGCCTGACCGGGGCGAACCTACGTCCGCTGCGAAATGTGGCGGCGCAGCAGCGGCAGAATCGCCTGCTGTTGTGGGTGGTTCAGGTAGAGCGATACGCCACCGCCGCCAGCTCGGCGCAGTTGCACGATGCCACCCGCCCGGCGATACGAGCCGAAGCTCGCCCAGTCCCAGAAGGCGCCCGTGTGCAGTCCGACTCCTTGCTCAGTGAAGGAATAGCGCACCGGAAACAGCAGCCATCCGGCGACCAGCAGCAGTGATACCACGTCCGCGCCCTCGGTCGTCCACGACCCTGGCAGCAATCGCACGCCCAGGAAAATCCCCAGGATCAGCAGCAAGTACCAGCGATACAGCAGGATGCGCGCGCGAAACGAGGTCCGCAGTTGCATTACCTCACGACCCGGCCGCGGCCGCGCCCACGGATTGACCGTCCCGCTCACCATCGCCCCATACACCAGGGCGGCCAACGCAACGGTCGCATATCGAGTCAGGTCAGACACATCCAAGAGTCTGCTCCCAACGTCTGCCGGCGACCTCCCGCGATGCTATCAGGACACCAGCCGCCTCCAGGTGGAAAGCACACCTGTGCGTCCTCTGCAACGGGTTCGTCGGCCGGATCGGGCCCTGTCCTATACTCGCGAACATAGGTGAATCACTCCATGCTCCATCCCTGATGGCCGGCCATTCCAAGTGGGCGCAAATCAAGCGCCAAAAGGCCGTCACCGACGCCAAACGCGGTCAGCTCTTTACCAAGCTGGGGCGCGATCTCACCATTGCCGCGCAGCAGGGCGGCCCGGACCCAACCGGCAACTTTCGGCTTGAGCAGGCCATGGCCAAGGCCAAGGCCGCCAATATGCCCAAGGACAACATTGCACGGGCCATTCAGCACGGCGTCGGCGGTGGGTCGGATGGTGAGCAACTCGAAGAGTTGCTCTACGAGGGATACGCCGTGGACGGAGCCGGGCTGCTGATCGAAGTCGTGACCGACAACCGCAATCGCTCGGTCGCCGAGGTGCGCAACGCCCTCAACCGGCTTGGCGGCACGTTGGCTGCCACTGGCGCCGTTGCCTGGCAGTTCGAGACGCGTGGCGCCATTGAGATTCGTCTGGATGGCCATGATCCGGAAGACCTCGAACTTGCCGCGATCGACCTCGGCGCCATCGACGTCGAACACACTGACGAATCGGTCTTCGTCTACACCGATGCAACCGAACTGGCACGAGTCAAGACCGAACTCGCCTCCGAGGGCGCCGAAATCACCTCGGCCGAACTCACGAAGTCACCCACCGCGCCAATGACGCTGGCGGACAATCGCGCCGCTCGAGTGCTTGCCCTGATCGAATCCATAGAGGATCTGGACGACGTGCGCCGCGTCCACACGAATCTGGAACTCAGCGATACGCTGCTCGAGCGAATCGGCGCCTGACCCCGGCCGCGTGACGTCCCGCGTCGCCACGCGAGGCCAAAGGCGGCGACGCTAGTGACTGAGTGCTTGGCGGCTGGCGCCGGTAGGGGATGTTGCCGGTGCTGACGCTCGGCATTGATCCCGGCACGGCCCGCTTCGGCTTGGGCCTCATTGAGGGGGACCGTGATCTGCACCATGTCGCTCACGATTGCCTAACGACGCCGGCCGGCCAGCCGCTGGGATCGCGCTTGGCGCGGATTCGCGACGGCCTCCAGCAGCTCTTCGACCGCCACGCCGTCACCGATGTCGCCATTGAACGTCTCGGGTATGCCCGGCGGCTGACCTCCGCGGTCGACGTGTCACACGCCATCGGCATTGCCCACCTGGTCGCCGCTGACCACGGCGTCCCGGTCGAGGAGTACGCCCCGCGCGAAATCAAGCTGGCCGTCGCCGGCTACGGCGGCGCCGACAAGGACAGCGTCCAGGAGATGGTCCGGCGCTACCTCAACCTCGACCGTCCGCCGCGACCCGACCATGCCGCCGACGCCCTGGCCGTGGCGATCTGTCACGTGAACTCGTACGAGGCCCGCGCCCTGGAACGCCAGGTCGGCGTCCGATGATCGCCGAGCTGAATGGCAAAGTCGCCGAGCGCCGAGAGGAAAGCCTGGTGATCCTGGCTGACGGCACCGGCATCGGCCTGGAGGTCATGGTCCCGGACCGCACACTGACCGATGCGGGCGAAGGGATCCGCCTCTTCACCTCGCTCCATATCGCCACCGACGGCCCCCTGTTGACCGGCTTTGAGTCGCCTGAAGAACTGCGCGTCTTCAAGGCCCTCCTCAACGTCAACGGCGTCGGGCCTCGCATGGCTGTGCGCGTCCTCTCCACCCACCCCGCCAGCCGCATCTACGAAGCGCTGGATCAGGAAGATCCCAAGCCATTCCAGGCCGTCTCGGGCATCGGTGCGCGCACGGCCAACCGCATCATCCTGGAACTGCGCGGCAAGCTCGTCCCCGAAGACAAGGCTCCGGCCGAAGCGGAGGATGACGAAAGCACCCGCGAAGTCCTGGAAGCCCTTCTTGGCCTTGGCTACACCCGCACCGAGGCCACCATTGCGCTCAATCAGACCGTCGGCGAGTCCATGCCTGTCGAAGCCCGCATCGCCGCCGCCCTGCGTGACCTTGGCTCCCGGGGCCGGCCCGCATGACCGAGCGAGTCGTCGCCGTGGAATCCGCCACGGGCGACCAGCCTCTCGATCGCGCCCTCCGCCCGCGCGACCTCTCGGACGATGAATTCATCGGCCAGGAAGGCGTCAAGCGCGCCCTGCGCCTCATGATTCAGGCGGCCAAGCAGCGTGAGGAACCCGTCGACCACATCCTCCTCGGCGGCCCGCCCGGCCTTGGCAAAACCACCCTCGCCCACATCGTCGCGACCGAGATGGGCGGACGCCTCCGCGTCACATCCGGCCCCGCCCTCGAACGCCCCGGCGACCTTGCCTCCACCCTCAGCAGTCTCGATGCCGCCGAAGTCCTCTTCATCGACGAAATCCACCGCCTCGGAAAGACCGTCGAGGAGATCCTCTATCCGGCAATGGAGGATTTTGCCCTCGACATTGTTGTCGGGGCCGGCAAGGCCAGTGCCCGCACGTACCGGCTCGCCCTCCCCCATTTCACGGTGATCGGTGCGACCACCAGCGCCGGTTCCCTCACCTCCGCCCTCCGCGACCGCTTCGGCGCCGTCCACCGCCTCGAGTTCTACAGCCCCGAGGAATGTGCCCGCATCGTTCTCCGCTCCGCCGAAATCCTCGGCGTCGACATCACTGACGCCGGCGCCCTCGCCATCGCTCGTCGCTCCCGCGGCACCGCTCGCGTCTGCAACCGTCTGCTGCGCCGTGTCCGCGACTTCGCCCAGGTTGAAGCCGACGGCGTCATCACCGACACCGTGGCCGCCCAGGCCCTCGCCGAACTCGATGTCGACCATCAGGGCCTCGACGCCATGGACCGGCGCATCCTCTCCACGCTCATGGACGCCTTTGGCGGCGGCCCCGCCGGCCTCCAGGCCCTCGCCGCCACCCTGGCCGAAGACGTCCCAACCCTCGAGTCCTACTACGAACCCTTCCTCCTCCAGGCCGGCTTCATCGCCCGCACGCCTCGCGGCCGCGTCGTTACGCGCCTCGCCTACGAACACCTCAACCGCGAACCTCCGCGCACCGCGCCCGAGCAAGCCGCGCTCCTCTGACGTGGAACCCGAGGCCACTGGCGCCCAACGGCTCCACGCAACTGTCCGCGGCCGCGTACAGGGCGTTGGCTTCCGCTTCTTCGTCGCCCGCGTCGGTCGCCGTCTTAGCCTTTGCGGCCATGTCCGCAACCTGCCAGGCGGCCGTCGCGTGGAAGTAATTGCTCAGGGCCCACGCCCCGCGCTCGACGCACTCGTCCAGGAATTGCAAGCTGGACCGCCCCTTGCCATCGTCGAATCAGTTACCGTGGCGTGGGAAGCGCCCGCCGGCGACCTGCCGGCCTTCGCGATTCGCGCCTAGGGATCAGGTGATGCAGCGCCTCCCCAACTCCCAAGCGCACACGCGCGAAGTTCGCGCCCCGCCGCGTGAGCGCCACGCTGGAATGCAGGCCTTTGCATGGGTGTCGTTGTTCGTCGCCGTCGGCCTGCTGGCCGCCGCCATCGTCTACGTACCGCGCGGCGTGGCCGCCCTCTTCAGCGGCGTCAGCGAATCCAGTCCCATCTCGGCCACCGTGCTCGAAGGAACCGTCCTCGTCCAACCCCCTGCTACCGCCACCTGGCAGGGCATGACGTCCCGCGCCGAACTCGCCGAGGGCACCCGCCTCCTCACTGACGACCGTTCCCGAGCCTTTCTTCGCACGCGCGAAGGCTCCACCGTGCTCCTCTACAACGACACCTCACTCGCCGTGCAGCGCATGCAATACGGGCGCTTCAATCCCGCCCTCCAGGACAGTGTGCTGCGACTCTTTCAGGGGCGCGTCCAGATCGGTGTGGCGCTGCATCCGGCCTCGCCTGACCGGCGGATCAGCCTCTTGGCTGGGCAGGGCCGCTTGGACCTCTCAACCGGCACCTATCGGATTGAGATGGAACCCGACGGCGCCGTCCACCTGAGCGTGCGGCAGGGCGCTGCCCTGGTTTGGCTCGGCAGTCGCGTCCTGGAAGCCCCCGCCGGCCGGCGCGTGGTGCTTACCCCCGCCGAAACCATCGCTGGGCCGCTTCCGCTTCAACGCGACCTCGTTCGTGACCAGCTCCTTGAGCGCCTGGCCGACGCCTCGGCCTGGACCGCCTTTGTTGTCACCGAAGCCGGTACCCCTGGCGCCGTCAACCTGCGGCCAGATGGCGTCTGGTTCGAGCGCGAGACTGCGGATGGCGCCACGGACCGCCACGGCGAGAGCGGCATCGTCCAGGAGCTGGACCGTGACGTGCGCGACTACGTCAACCTGCGCCTCCGCGCCGACGTCCGCGCCGACTTCCAAAGCCTCTCCGGCGGCGGCACCGCGGGCACCGAGTACCCCCTCATGCTGCGTCTTACCTACCTCGACGCCGACGGCCGCGAGCAGATCTGGTCAGCCGGCTTCTACCACCAGAACGATGCCGGCCTAAGCGTCAAACTTGGGCGCAACATCCCGGCCGGTGAGTGGATCACGTTCGACCACCCCACGCTACTCCAGGAAATCCGACCCGCGCCCGTTCGCCTACGGCGGATCGAAGTCCTCGGCAGCGGCTGGGAGTACCGTTCCGCCGTGCGCCGTGTGGAGCTCACCGGCTATTAGTCCCGCCAATCCACGCCTCGCGGCCGGTGTGGACGCCATTGAAATCGCTCGCATTCAGGCCGCGCTCGACCGCTTCGGCGAACGCTTTCTCCGCCGCCTTTATACCGAGCGCGAACAGCACTATTGCCGGGGACGCGCCGAAGAGCTCGCCGCTCGATTCGCGGGCAAGGAGGCCATCTCCAAGGCCCTTGGCACGGGCATGCGCGGCGTGCTCTGGCGCGAGCTCGAGGTGCTGAACGACCCACGCGGTAAGCCCACCGTCCATCTCCACGGTGCCGCCGCCGCCCGCGCTCGCGAACTCGGCTTAACCACCTTCGAAATCAGTCTCACGCACAGCCGCGAACTCGCCATCGCCTTTGTCGTCGCAACCGCGGACTGACGCCAGTGATCGGAGCGCGCACCGCGGACCCGCGTCCCGCCAATAATCGCGTCGTCGACGTGGCGGAAATGCGAGCCCTCGAAGCTCAGGCGCCGCCCGGCGTCAATCTCATGCAGAACGCCGGCCAGGCCATCGCCGCCGCCGTTCTGCGGCGCGCCGGGTCCCAGGGTGGCAAGTCCGTCGTTGTACTGGTCGGTCCCGGTGACAACGGCGGCGACGCCCTCATCGCCGCCGCTCACCTCGCCGCCGCCGGCGCGCGCGTCACCGCCTGGGCCTCCCGGGAGCGTCCCGACGATTCGCTTGTGACCGCCGCAACCGCCCGCGGGGTGCGCTGGCGTGTGTGGGCCGGCAATCGGCGCCCGCTGACACAGGACGTCCGTCAGGCCCGCTGCCTCGTGGATGGCCTGCTCGGTATCGGCAGCAGCCCACCGCTCCGAGGTCCCGTTGCCGACATTCTGGATTCGCTGCCGCGAGTTACCGGCCAGATTCGCATAGCCGTCGACATCCCCAGCGGCATCGATGCCGACACCGGAGCCGCCGACGCCTCGGCCTTTCCTGCTCACCTTACGCTCGCCACCGGCCCGCTGAAGCTCGGTGCCTTGTTGCACCCGGCCGTCGAATTCGCCGGCCGCCAGATCGCCCTGGAAATTGGCCTTCCCGCCACGACCTACGTGCCGCTCCGAACCTCGCGAATCGACGCCCGAACGGCACGCCGTCTCCTGCCCGCCCGACCGCTCGACGGTCACAAGGGGACCTTCGGCCGGCTGGCAATCGTTGCCGGTTCCGTGCGCTACCGTGGAGCAGCCGCGCTCGCCACGATCGCCGCGCTGCGCGCAGGCGCCGGCCTCGTCACCCTCGCCTCCGTCGAACCGGCCTGCGCCGCCACCGCCGCCCTGGCCCCCGCCGCCACCTTTGTCTCCTTGCCGGCATCCCCAACGGGCCAGCTCGCCGCCACCGCCACCAATGTTTCGGACGAGGTTGCCCGCCCTACCGCGCTCCTCCTCGGTCCCGGCCTGGGTCGCAGCGACTCAAGCGACGCGCTCGTCTTGGGCCTGCTCGACACGCTGAAGGACACCCCAACCGTGATCGATGCCGATGGCCTCAACGCTGTGGCCGATCGAGTCGATCTCTTCACAACCCTTGGCCCGCGATGCATCCTCACCCCGCATCCCGGCGAGCTGGCCCGGCTCCTGCGCCTAGCCTCGCCCCCCGAAGGCCGGGATCGCCTCGCGGCGGCCAAGGATCTGGCCGTTCAAACGCAAGCCACCATTGTGGCCAAGGGCTCGCCCACCTTCGTCTGCACCGGCAACCGCGTGCGGATCCTCGCCCGACCCAACCCGGCGCTGGCAGCAGCAGGCTCCGGTGATGTTCTGGCGGGTGCCATCGCGTCGTTGCTGGCCCAGGGACTGCCGGCCTCGGATGCCGCGACCCTCGGTGCCTGGCTCCACAGCCGCGCGGCCCGCATCGCCGGCGGTCGCGACGACCGTGGCGTGCCCATGGAACAGGTCGCCGCTGCTGTCGGAGCGGCGGCCAACCTGCGGCAAGCGCCTCCTCGCCGACGACCGTGGCGCCGTCCCCGCCGCCACCGCCGCCCACACTGGCGTCAGTCGGGCGCCCCGTAAGTCTCCCAGAGCTCCGTGACCAGGGACTCGGCGGTCGCGTGCTCGAATCCTCGCCGCACCAGGAACGCTCCCAGTCGCTGTCGAAACTCTCCAAACCCGCACCCGTGGAGGCGACTGGCCTGCCGCTCCGCCAGGGGCCGTGCCACAACAGCCTCGTCCGGGTACCAACGACTCAGGGCGTCCTCGGCCAGCTCCTCGCTGACGCCCTTTGCCCGCAGTTCTTCCGCCACCAGGCGCCGTCCACGCGCCCGGCCCCTGGTCCGTGCGCGGATCACGGCCGCGGCGAAGTCCGCATCGTCGATGTAGCCAAGATCCCGCAACCGGGCCAGTACTGGCTCCGTGTCGTGGGCATCGACGCCGCGTGACGTCAACCGCTGGCGCACTTCAGCTTCGGAACGGGAACGAGACGCGAGGAACCGCAGGGCAATAGCCATTGGGTCGGCGCGCCGTCCGCGACGGGCTCCCATCGACGGAGCTGGGTCAGTCCCTGCTCTGGTCGCTTGAGCCGCGGCTGCCAATCAGTTCTGGCCACGGCGCCAGTCGGCGCTCCGTTCCCGCGAACAGGCGCTGCAGATTGTCCAAGTGCTGCGAAATCAGAAATACCACGAATATTGCGACAAGCGTCACGTGGAAACCGGTCACGCCAAGGCCCAGCGCATAGAACACGATCGCGCCGACCAGGAATCCCAGGGCGCCGACCAGCGAGCCCAGCGAGACGTAGCGTCCAATCGCAACGGTGGCCAGGCCAACCGGAAAGCCCACCAGGGCCGCCAGCGGCGCCAGCGCGATCACGGCTCCCGAACTCGTTGCCACCCCGCGGCCGCCGCGTAGGCCAATGAAGACCGACCAGTTATGTCCGATAGCTGTTAGTACCGCCACGAGAAGCGGGACAAGCTCCAGGTCACCAACCAGCAGTCGAGCGACCAGCGTCGGCACGAATCCCTTCAGCATGTCGCCGACAAAAACCAGTATCGCCGCGCCTCGACCCACGGTTCGGTACACATTGGTCGCGCCGGAGCGCCGGCTGCCGTGCTCCAGAATGTTGATGCCGAATCCGATGCGGCACACCAGCCAGCCCATCGGCAGCGCGCCGAACAGGTACGCACCGACCAGGAGGCCGATGACCTGTACGGCTTGGATCGTCGTCACCGGGAGCGCCCCACAACCCGACGATTATTTCGCCAGCTTCGGCCCGCCCCGCTCCGCTGTCAAACCAGAACAGCGCACCTCAGGACGACCGCAAACTCAGGCGCATCGGGGTCCCGTCAAACCCAAACTCCTGCCGCAGTCCGTTCTCCAGGTAACGCACGTAGCTCCGATGCACGTGTTCGGGATTCGAGAAAAACAGCGCAAACTCCGGCGGCGCGGCCCCGGTCTGCGTCGCGTATTTGAACCGGGCCGCTCTGCCGCGCCGTGAAGGCAAGTCGCGCCGCCCCACCCACGCTCGCAGAAACGCATTCAAGCGTGAAGTCGAGATCCGTTGCTGTCGAATCCGGTGTATCTCCAGCGCCATCGGCAGCACGTGATCCAGGTTACGTCCCGTCATAGCCGATATTCTAGCCAACGGACTCTGCGGCAAAAAGTGGAAGATGCGCCCCAGGTGGTGCTCCACACGCGCCACCTCTTCATTCCCGCGCACCAGATCCCACTTGTTGGCCGCCACCGTGACACCCTTGCCGGCGTCCAGTACAAACCCCGCCACGTGCGCGTCCTGCTGGGTCGGTCCTTCGTACGCGTCAATCACCACCACCCCCACGTCGGCGTGCTGCATCGAACGCATCGCCCGCAACACGCTGTGCTGCTCGATGCCGCGCTCAATGTGCCCGCGACGGCGAATGCCAGCCGTGTCGACCAGCCAGACCTCGTTGCCTTCCCACTCCACCAGCGTGTCTACGCTGTCGCGCGTTGTCCCGGGTGCGTCGTGCACCAGGGCCCGCGCCTCGCCCAGCAGGGCGTTCAGCAACGATGACTTGCCGACATTCGGCCGTCCCACAATGGCAATCCGCGGACGCGAGTCGGCCGCCGCGCGGTACTCCGAGCCGGGCAGGCGCTCGGCAATCGCGTCCAACAGGTCGCCCGTCGCCGTGCCGTGCATGGCGGAAATCGCCATCGGGTCGCCCAATCCCAGCGCGTAAAACTCCGGGACGCGGTCCCGATGCTGCGGCGCGTCCACCTTGTTCACCACCAGCAGGTGCGGCCGCCCTGCCCGCAGCACCTCGCGCGCCACCGTCTGGTCCAGTTCCGTCGGTCCCGTGGTCGCGTCAGTCACGATCAAGGCCAGGTCGGCCTCCGCCGCGGCCAACCGCGCCTGCGCCTCCGCGTGTGCGGCCACGGGCGCTGGATCGCGCCAGGCAATGCCGGCCGTATCCACGATCGCCAGGCCGCGCCCTCGCCACTCGATCTCCCCGTAAATCCGGTCCCGCGTCGTCCCCGGCTCGTCGGCCACCACCGCCACCCGCGAGCCCATCAGGCGATTGAACAGCGTGGACTTCCCGACGTTCGGACGACCCACGATGGCAACCAGAGCCGCGCCCGCCGCCACCGATGCGATTGGACGTGAACCGTCGGGGCTGTTCCTAGCCATACGGGCCTCGATAACTCGGCGGCAGATTCGCGGCAATCGCTCGCATGATGGTGTCCCCCGCACCCTGTAGCTCGTCGGCCGGAATCCGGCCTGGTCGACGTCCCAACGCCAACGGGTCGCCAACCCTCAGATTCACGGGCATTCGGCCCCTCGTGAGCCGCCGCCGCCAGGAAAACGCCTCGGTGCCCCAGATCGCCACCGGAATCACTGGTACGCCCAGCTTCATTGCCGCGTACGCTGCCCCGGGTTGCGGCTCGCGCAACTTCCCGCTCCGGCTGCGCGTGCCCTCGGGATACATCATCATCGCCTGGCCACTTCGCAGGATGCGCAGCATCTGCCGGACCGCCGGCAGGTCCATCCCGTCCCGACTCACCGGCAGCACGCCCCAGGCGCGGCACAGCCACCCAACCGTTCGCGACTCCACCACCTCACGCTTCGCCATGAACGTCAGGTACCGCCGCACGTACGAGCCCGTCAGGATCGGGTCGAACTGCGTGAAATGGTTCGACGCGACGATGATTGAGCCTTCCTCGGGAACCCGTTCCACGCCCGCCACGCTCACCCGAAACAGGAACGGAAACACCACAAAGCGGCCCAGCAACTGCCAGAACGCGTAGATCGTCCTAATGATCCACGGCGGTTCCCAGCTCGAGTCTCTACGCACCGCAACACCCGCCTACAAGTCCGCGCTGACGCAGAATGGCCTCGATCTGCGCCACGACATCCGCCGGGCTGGAGTCCGCGGAGTCGATCCGCACCGCGTCGTTCGCAGCCGCCAACGGCGCGTCCGCGCGGGTGCTGTCGATCCGGTCCCGCGTCTCCAGCAGTCGGCGGACGCTGCCCAGGTCTATGCACTCGCCGTCCGCCCGGCGCTGCTCCCACTTTCGCAGGGCTCGAACCTCCAGCGGCGCATCCAGGTAGACCTTCAACTCCGCTTCCGGCCACACCACGGTGCCGATGTCGCGTCCTATGGCCACCACGCCGCCCTGCCCAATCACCCGCCGCTGTTCACCCAGCAAATGAGCCCGAACCTCTGGTAGACGCGACACATCCGACACGATCGCTTCCACCGCCGCGCTGTAGACACCCTCGGTCACGTCTTCGCCTCCCGATAGCACGCTGGTGAAATACGCCCCGTCCGTCTCTGGACGAAACTCCAGATCGAGCTTGGCAATTGCCGGCAAAACCTCGTCGGCGTTCGCCGGATCGGCCCCCGCCCGCAGCGCAGCCAGCGCCGCCGCCCGGTAGAACAGCCCGCTATCCAGGGACAGATAGCCACGCCGCTCGGCCAGCAACTGCCCCACCGTGCTCTTCCCCGAACCCACGGGGCCATCGATCGTGATCACGGGCGCTGGCATGAGACGCACCAAACCCACAAACACCTTCGGGGGACGGGTTGCCAGTATAGGAATAGCATCCTCACCGACATCCGTTGCCCAACCGGGCCCGTCGCGGGCTCATATCTCGGCCAGCTGCGCCGTGAGTCTGGCGCACGGTTGGGCCGTTTGCTCGCTCGCCGTCGCCCGTCGCCCCGCAATCTGTCGCCTACACTCAGAACATGCCCGTTACTCGACGCACTTCCCGTGCCTGACGTAACCGTCGCCGACGCCATCGCCGCATTCCTGGCACAGCAGGGCGTCCGCCGCGCCTATGGTGTCACCGGCGGCGAGATGCTCCCGGTGCTCGACGCCCTCCAGCGCCACGGCGTTGAATTCATCCTGACCCATCACGAAGCGGCCGCCGCCTACATGGCCGACACCGAAGGCCAGCTGACCGGCCGGCCCGGTGTGTGCCTGAGCACCCTCGGCCCCGGCGCCGCCAACCTCTTCGCCGGCCTCGCCCAGGCCACCCTCGAGCGTTCGCCGGTCCTCGGCATCACGGCCGACGTGACGCCCGACGAAGCCGTCGGCCAGCGGCATCAGGTCTACAACATTCCCGGCGCCATGGCCCCCGCGGTCAAATACACCGCCCGCGTAAGACCGGACAACGTGGCCACGGTCGTCCCGGCGGCCTGGTCGGCTGCCATCCGGGGCATGCCCGGCGCGGCTCATCTCGCCGTTCCCAGCTCCACCGCCACGCTTCCCGCCTCCGCGACGCCTGATCCAACCCGGAACAGCCCGGCAACCTCGCCTCTCACCCCACCTGAGCTCAACGACGTCGAGGCACGCCTGGCCCAAGCCAGCCGCCCCGTCGCCGTCCTCGGCCTCGAAGCGCGCACGCCAGCCATCGCTAAACATCTCGCCCGCCTGGCAGGCACGGCCGACATTCCCGTCGTCACCCAGGTCAAGGCCCGCGGCTGGTTTCCGGGTAACCACTCCCTGCACGCCGGCACGCTGGCCTCGTACGGATCGCGCGGCGTTTTCGATCTCATCCGCGACGCCGACCTGGTGCTGGGCGTCGGCATGGACGGCGTCGACCTCATCTGGCCCTGGGACGGCCCGGCCGGCGTCAACCTCACCGCCTATGACATGCCGGACGGTTCGCTGCCGCACACGCCAATCGTCGGCGACGTGGCCGCCATGCTCGAGCACCTGGCGGCGGTTGGCTGCCCTGACCATCGCGCGGACGGCGCCGTGCGGGCCGCGATAGCGCGCCAGGCGGCTCGCCGAGACCTCAAGGCCGGTTCAGCCGGTACCGACCACCCGGCCGATGCGCCGGCCGACGGCATCGCCGTCGACCCGCTTTTCCAGGCTATTCGCGCCGACGCCCCGCCCGACACGGCCCTGGTTTCTGATGTCGGCATGCACAAGCTCTATCTGGCCCAGTATTGGGACGCCCCCGCGCCCCACACCTACTTCGTGGCCAACGGCCTTTCCGGAATGGGCTGGGCGCTGCCCAGCGCCATCTCGTTCAAGCTGGCGCGTTCTGACCAACCCGCCCTGGCCGTCACCGGCGACGGCGGCGCACTCATGTTCGCCGGCGAGCTTGGAACCCTGGCTCGGCTAAAGCCGCCCGGCCTGGTGTACCTGGTGCTCGTTGACGCCTCGCTTGCCCTCATCCGCCTCAAGGCCGAACAGCTCGAACATGACCCAATGCCCAATGACTTCGCTCCGCCCGACTTCGTCGCCCTGGCCCGCAGTTTCGGCCTCGCGGCTGAGCGTGTGTATTCCCCGGATGGCACCGCTACCCTGGTACGTGACGGCCTTGCGGCCGCGGAGCCACTCGTTATCGAGGCGCCCATCGACTACGGCGCCTACCAGCGCATGACCTGACCGCGCAGCCGAATGGATCACTTCAACTCGTGAGCGTCGGCGTTACTCGTCACCATCTCCGGCGCGGACCTATTCGCCTGCTGGCGTGCGCGGCGGCGCTGGTGCTCGTCGTCGCATCGCCATCCCTGTCCCGGGCCGATGTGCTGCCCCTCCAGACCGGCCAGACCATTCGCATCGAAGGCCAGGGTTGGGGCCACGGCGTCGGTATGTCCCAATGGGGCGCCCGCGGACGCGCCGAGGCCGGGCAGACCGCCGATCAGATTGTTCGCGCCTACTACACCGGCATCGACATCGCCGACTCGCCGACCGATCAAACATCCATCCGCGTGCTGATCGACCAGAACTACCGCCCGCCCTCCATCGACGGCGCAACGGCGTCCTCCAATGGACTGGCCGGGGACATCGTTGGCGTAGGCGGCCAGTGGGCCGTCACAGGGATTACCGGACCTCTGCCGCCCGGCGCGCGCCTGCGCCTGCTGGACCACCCGGGCGCCCACCGCGTCACCGTCCGTCTTATCGACGCCGGCGGCGGGCACATGCTCGACGTCGATCTCCCCGGCCAGATCGAAGTCGTCCCCCTCGAACCCCACAGCCGCCTGCTGGTGCACTACAAGTACACCGACCAGGTTGTCGGGTCTCCGGGACAGTTCTACGACGTCTTTCGCGGTTCGATTCGCGTCTATCTTGACGGCGAGGGACTCATCGACACCGTCAACGTCGTGAGTGTCGAGGACTACCTGCTCGGGGTCGTGCCGGCCGAGATGCCCTTCCACTGGCCCGCCGAGGCGCTCAAGGCCCAGGCCATGGCCGCCCGGACCTACGCCCTCGTCAGCCTCATGCCCGGCAACCCTGTCTGGGATGTCTTCGACACCACCCAGGACCAGGTCTATCTCGGCGTCAACCACGAGAAGCCCGAAACCAACGCCGCTGTCCAGGCCACCGCGCGCCGCGTGATGACCCATGGCGGCCAGCCCATCCTGTCCTACTTCTTCAGCGCGGCCAACGGGCACACCGAATCAAACGAGGATGTCTTTGGCGGCGCCCCGCTGCCGTACCTGCGGGCCATTGCCGACCTTGACCCCAACGGCCGTCCCTGGGATGCCGACTCGCCCTTGAGCACCTGGTCCACACCCGAGTTCCCCGCAAGCCTCATGCAAGGCCTGTACCAGGAGTCGATCGGCACGCTTCAGTCGCTCGATTTCAGCCGCCGTACGTCCACCGGCCGCCTCATCATCGTGGGTCTCAACGGCGACCGCGGAAGCCAGACCATCAGCGCCTGGAACTTCGCCCTGCGATTCAATCAGCGCACTCCGCGCGAAGCCGGGCTGATCTACAGCACCCGCTTCGCCGTCGTGCGCAACTACCCGCTGATCGAACGCGTTCCACCCCTCAACCTGCCGGACGGGCAGTCCATCTATTTCGACGAGACCGGGCACAACGTGCGCCACGGCTTCCTCAAGTACTTCAACGCCCGCGGTGGCGTGGCTGCCTTCGGCTTGCCCCTCACCGAGGAGTTCATCGAGAACGGCCGGGCGGTCCAGTACTTCGAACGCGCGCGTTTCGAGTACCACCCCGAACTGGCCGGCACGCCATACGAGACCCAGCTCGGGCTGCTCAACGACGCCCTCACCGCCCCACGCCGCCCATTTGCCGGCGACACCCCCTTCCCCAACGTGCCCCAGCACCGCTACTTCCCCGAGACCGGCCATAGCGTGCACTTCGGCTTCCTCCAATTCTGGGAAACCCAGGGCGGCCTCGAACGCTTCGGCTACCCCATCTCGCAGGAAGTCGTGGAACACGGTCGCACCGTCCAGCACTTCCAGCGCGTCCGCTTGGAGTGGATACCCGAAGCCCCGACTGGGCAGCAGGTCCAGATAGGCAAGGTCGGCAGCGAGTACATGCGCGCCTTCGGCCTCGCTCCGCCGCTCTAGGGCTGATCGTCCGCCGCCCCTATACTCGCGCCGCCCGCGCGCCCGCCTGGACGACCTGATGCCCCTCAGTTCGCATGAGCAGCAGGAGATCGACGACCTGCGCGCCGTCCAGACCCCTACCCGCCGCCTGACCGTTCCGGACCTCGAAGAAATCCTCTACCAGGCCCTGCCGGTTCTGGATCATGGCTTCGTACGCGTGATCGACTACATGGGCAGCGACAGCGCCGTGGTGCAGGCCGCACGCGTCTCCTACGGCGCCGGCACCAATCGCGCGCGCCAGGACGCCGGACTCATCCGCTACCTCATGCGGCACGCCCACACCACGCCGTTTGAGATGTGCGAGATCAAATACCACGTCAAGCTCCCCATCTTCGTCGCTCGTCAGTGGATCCGGCACCGCACCGCCAGCGTGAACGAGTACTCCGCCCGCTATTCCATCCTCGACAACGAGTTCTACGTCCCGGCCCCCGAACACCTGGCCGCCCAGTCCACCAGCAACCGCCAGGGCCGCGGCGACGTCCTCTCCGGCGATGAAGCTGCCCGCGTCTTCGACCTGCTCCGAACCGACGCCCGGCAGGCCTACGCTCACTACGAGGAAATGCTCAACGAAGACGTCCACGGCAACCTGCGCGACGAATCCCGCCAGGGCCTCGCCCGCGAACTCGCTCGGATGAACCTCTCCCTCAACTTCTATACCCAGTGGTACTGGAAAGTGAACCTGCACAACCTGCTGCACTTCCTCTGGCTGCGCAGCGACGCCCACGCCCAGTACGAAATCCGCGCCTACGCCACCGTCATGCTCGACACCGTCCGGCGCTGGGCGCCACTCACCTACGCCGCCTTTATGGACTACCGCGTCGGCGGCGCCAACCTCTCAGCCAAAGGTCTCGAGGTTGTCCGCCGCCGCCTCCGTGGCGAAGCCGTCACCCGCCGCGACGTCGGCATGTCCCCCGCCGAATGGCGTGAACTCAACGCCCTACTTGACGCCGAGGAAGCGCCGCCAGCCGGCCCGTAAGGCCCAGACGTGCGGCTCGCCGGCTGCCGGCGGCCTACTCGTTGAATGCCGGGAAGTAGTCGGGAATCGTCTCCGCGTCGTACCCCGCCGCGGGATATTCGTACTCGTTGCCCTCGTAATTCCGCACCACGATCTTCTCGTCGGTCAGCTCAACGATTCGGGATGGCGACACCGGAATCTTCCCGCCCCCGCCCGGCGCGTCGATGATGTACTGGGGCACGCCGAATCCCGTCGTATGCCCCTGCAGCGCTTCCATGATCTCCAGGCCCTTCTGCACCGACGTCCGAAAGTGGTCGGTCCCCTTCACCAGATCGGCCTGATAGATGTAGTACGGCTTCACCCGCGCCTTCAACAGCTCGTGCATCAGCTGCTTCATCGTCTCGGGGTCGTCATTCACTCCCCGCAGCAGCACCGTCTGGCAGCCAACCGGAATCCCGTGGTCCACCAACCGCCCGCACGCCTCGCGAGCCTCGGGCGTGAGTTCCCGCGGGTGATTGAAGTGCGTGTTCAGGTAGAACGGCTGGTACCGCGCCAGCATCTCGCACAGTTCATCGGTGATCCGGGCCGGGTTGACGCAGGGAATCTTGGTCCCCATCCGGATGAGTTCGACGTGCGGAATCTCGTGGAGGTTCGAGATGATCCACTCCAGCGCCCCGTCCGTCAGCGTCAGCGGGTCACCGCCGCTCAGCAGCACATCCCGAATCTCCGGGTGCTCCCGTATGTACGCAAACACCGCCTCCAATTCATCGGGCGGCGGCACGGGGTTCTTCCCCACCTTCCGCTTGCGGGTGCAGAAGCGGCAGTACATGGCGCAGGTGTGCGTGACGACAAATAGCACCCGGTCCGGATATCGGTGCGTGAGATGCCGCACCGGCATGTCGTCTTCCTCGTCCAGCGGATCGTCTTCAAGGAATGCCGAGTCCTCGAACTCGACGGCATCCGGCATTTGTTGGATGTAGATGGGGTCGCTGGCGTCCATGTCCTCGATGAGGCTCAGGTAGTACGGCGTCGTGAAGAAGGGGTATTCCTTCGCGACCGCTTCCAGCCGCTCGTACTGCTCCTCGGTCAGTCCGGGAATAGCGCGCACGTCGCGCACGCCCTGCGCGAGTTGTTCCTGCCATTCGGCGCGTGGACGACGGACCTTCGACGGCATGGCTGCTGCAATCCCTGGAGAAACGCCCAACCGGTCGGCGGGACGCCTATGCTGACCGCCCCAAGCCTACGAAATGCCGCGCGTCGCGTCGGCCTGCCAGGGGTTTTCTCTGAAAAACCGGCGTAAACTTGGCCGAGCGAACGCGCGATGCTAGGTTTGGCACAAGGAGTCGGGCCCGACCGTGAGCCCGACACACACCGTTCACCCAGTCGTCATGCCGCTGTGTCCTGGCGACCAGAAGCAGGAGACGTCCAGCACGCGAATGACCGCCACCAACGGCCAAACCACCCTTTCGATTCGCGACTTGCATGTCTCCGTGGACGACACTGAAATCCTTCGCGGCGTGACCCTGGAAGTCGCCGCCGGCCAGGTCCACGCTCTCATGGGCCCCAATGGCTCTGGCAAAAGCACGCTGGCGAATGCGCTCATGGGCCATCCCGCCTATGAAATTACCGCCGGGCAGGTGCACTTCAAGGGCCAAGACGTACTGGAACTTGAGACCGACGAGCGCGCGCGCCTGGGGATGTTCCTAGCCTTCCAGTATCCCGCCGAGATTCCCGGCGTCCGCGTCGCCAGCTTCTTGCGCATGGCGTTGAACGCGCGACGCGAGAGCGAAATCTCGGTCATGGAGTTTCGCCGGCTGTTGCTGGACAAGATGCAGATGTTGCGCATGGACCCCAAATTCGCCTCGCGCTACCTGAACGATGGGTTCTCCGGCGGCGAAAAGAAGCGCAACGAGATCCTGCAACTTGCGGTGCTGGAGCCGGAACTTGCAATACTTGACGAGACGGACTCGGGCCTCGACATCGACGCGCTGCGGATCGTCTCCGACGGCGTCAACCGGCTGCGGGGCGCAAATCTTGGAGTTCTGGTGATCACCCACTACCAACGGCTGCTGAACTACATTGAGCCTGACCGCGTCCACGTCCTGATCGACGGACGCGTGGTCGAGTCGGGCGGCAAGGAACTGGCCGAACGGCTGGAGGCCGAAGGGTACGAGCGCTACGGCGCCGCGGCGGCCAGCGAGGACGCATAAGCATGGCAATCAAGGACATTGACCAGGTTGGACTCGACACCTACAAGTTCGGGTTCCACGACGACATCCAGCCCGTTTACACCTCGCCCAAGGGTCTGAGCGAAGACGTGGTACGGGAAATCTCGCGTCAAAAGGACGAGCCGGCGTGGATGCTGGACTTCCGGCTGGAGGCGTTGCGCGAGTTCGAGCGCAAGTCAATGCCCACCTGGGGCGCCGACCTTTCGCGCATCGACTTCGACGACATCCACTACTACATCCGTCCGCAGGACCGGCAGGCCAGGTCGTGGGACGACGTGCCGGACGACATCAAGTCAACGTTCGACAAGCTGGGCATCCCTGAGGCGGAGCGTAAGTTTCTGGCCGGCGTGGGTGCGCAGTACGACTCTGAGGTCGTCTACCACAGCATCCAGGAGGATTTGGAGAAACAGGGCGTCATCTTTCTGGACATGGACACCGGGCTGCGTGAGCACGAAGACATCGTGCGCGAGTATTTCGGCACGATCATCCCCAACGGCGACAACAAGTTTGCGGCGCTGAACAGCGCAGTCTGGAGCGGCGGCAGCTTCGTCTACGTGCCTGCGGGCGTGCGCGTCGAGATTCCGCTGCAGGCCTACTTCCGCATCAACTCCGAAAACATGGGGCAGTTCGAGCGCACGTTGATCATCGTGGAGCCCGGCGCCTACGTGCATTACGTGGAGGGCTGCACCGCGCCGGTGTACGCCAGCGACTCGCTGCATTCGGCAGTCGTGGAGATCATCGTCAAGGAAGGCGCGCGCTGCCGCTACACCACGATTCAGAACTGGTCGACCGACGTGTTCAACCTGGTGACCAAGCGGGCCGTGGCCTACCGCGACGCGACCATGGAATGGGTGGACGGCAACCTGGGCAGCAAGATCACCATGAAGTACCCGGCCGTCTACCTGATGGAGCCGGGCGCGCACGGCGAAGTGCTGTCCATCGCATTTGCCGGCGAAGATCAACACCAGGACGCGGGCGCCAAGATGGTGCACGCGGCGCCCGACACGTCGTCGCTGATCACGTCCAAGTCGATCAGCCGCAAGGGCGGCCGCACCGCCTATCGCGGCTACGTGCAGGTGATGCCCGAGGCCGAACGCTGCCGCTCGAATGTCGAGTGCGACGCTCTGCTCATCGACGACCGCTCGCGCTCCGACACGTACCCCTACATGGATATCGAGGAAAGCGACGTCGCCATCCAGCACGAGGCCACCGTCAGCAAGGTCAGCGACCAGCAGCTGTTCTATCTGATGAGCCGCGGGCTGACGCAGGAGCAGGCCATGGCGATGGTCGTCAGCGGGTTTATCGAGCCGATCGTCAAGGAGTTGCCGATGGAATACGCGGTTGAGATGAACCGCCTCATCGAACTCCAGATGGAAGGCTCGATCGGCTAGCGTTACTGACCAGCGTTGCCGAACCACGTGAGCATGGGTCGCCCTGCCGGTTGATGCCGTCTCGCGCACGTCAATGACAGCCACTACCCCCGACTTGATTGCCGACCTGTCCGCGGCGCGCGGCGAGCCCGCCTGGTTGCGCGAGCGGCGCAGCGCCGCCTGGCAGGTCTACCAAACGACGCCCGCCCCGGCGTGGAACGACGAGGAGTGGCGGCGCACGGACACCAGTTGGGTCGACTGGGGCGGGGCGGCCCCGGCTACCAATGGGGCCGATCCGGCCAAGCTCGCCCTGCCCGTGGAAGTCCCAGGCGCCAGCGTGCTGTTGCGACAGCGCGGAAGCATGGTGGAGGTGCTGTACACCTCAGCCGAAGCGCAAGACGCGGGCGTTACCGTCGTCAGCCTGGCAGCGGCGGCCGACACGGACGGCGCGACGGTCGCTGACCGACTGGGTACGGAACTGGCGTCACCGTCGACGGGAAAACTGCAAGCCATGAATGCCGCATTGTGGACCGGCGGAGCATTCGTGCGGATTCCGGCCGGGGCGGAGCTCACAGCGCCAATCGTGATCGTGGTCGATGCTGCGGACGAGCCCCTGTATCCGCGCACGCTGATTGCGGCTGGCGCCGGATCGTCGGCTGACGTGCTGGAGTGGTGGCGGTCGAGCCAGGAAGCAACCCCAGGCTTTGCGAATGGCTGCGTGGAACTGTTTGTTGAGGCCGGCTCGAAGCTCAGCTACTCGCACGTGCAGGCCTGGGACTGCGAAGCCGGCAGCTTCCTTTCTCAGTACGCAAGCGTCGCGCGCGACGCCGAGCTGGCGACAACCAACGTGACGCTTGGAGGGCGGTTCCACAAAGGCGCTATCGCCGCCACGCTGACCGGACCGGGCGCCAACGTGCGCTTGAATGGGCTCGCCTATCTGGACGGCACGCAGTTCGCCGACCACCACACACTGCAGGATCATCGAACGACTGACGCGGCCAGCGACCTGCTGTACGTCAACGTGCTCGACGGCACGGCGCGGTCGGTCTATGCCGGAACCATCATGGTTCAGCCGCATGCCCAGCGCTCGAACGCCTACCAGCAGAACCGAAACCTGATGTTGCAACGTGGTCCGCGCGCCGATTCGATTCCGCGGCTCGAAATCATGGCGGACGACGTTCGCTGTACGCACGGGTCCACGACGTCCACCATCGATCCGCTGCATCTCTACTACCTGGGGTCGCGAGGTCTCGACCGAGACCATGCCCGCTCCCTCATCGTGGATGGCATCTTCGAACCTGTTCTGGACCGGATACCAAACGCAACCGTGCGGACGGCGATTCGGGCCGCCGTGCGGGCGAAATTGCACGGGACCGCCGTAGCCTGATGGCCGAATTCGTTGACGTGGCGGCCGCGGAGGACATTCCGCCCGGCGCGGCTCGCCAGGTTCAGATAGGCGAGCGCCGGATTGGCGTCTACAACGTGAGCGGTGATCTCTACGCGATGGACGACCTGTGCAGTCACGACCAGGCATGGTTGTCGGAAGGCGACTTTGACCCCGAACGCCGCTCTGTACGCTGTCCCAGGCACACGTCAACCTTCGATTTGACGAGCGGACGACCGCGCACACTGCCCGCGATTCGTCCGGTTGCGACCTACGAGGCGAAGTTCGAGGCTGGCCGCGTCCTGATCCTTATCGATACTTAGGACACATGGCTGTCCCAATCTCCACCGCCGCCGGACTTGACGCCGCTGCCATCCGCGCAGACTTTCCGGTTTTGGCCGAACAGGTCCACGGGCGTCCGCTCGTCTACCTGGACAACGCCGCCACGTCGCAGAAGCCGCGGGCTGTGATTGACGCGCTGCAGACGTATTACGAGACCTACAACGCCAACATCCACCGTGGCCTGCACGCGCTGAGCGAACGCGCCACGGCCGAATACGAGGATGCGCGGGCACGAGTGGCGCGCTTTATCAACGCCGCGCATTCCCACGAAGTCATCTTCACGCGCGGAACCACCGAAGCGATCAACCTGGTGGCCCGCGGCTGGGGCGACGAACACGTCGGTGAGGGCGACGAGATCCTGCTAACCGAGATGGAGCACCACAGCAATCTCGTCCCCTGGCAGATGCTGGCGCAGCGACGCGGCGCCTCGCTGCGCTACATCCCGATGGACGCCGAGGGTCGGATTGACCTTGAGGCCTACGCCCGAATGTTCGGGCCGCAGACACGGCTGGTAACGGTCACGCAGATGTCGAATGTGCTGGGCACGATCACCCCGGCTGCCGAGATCGTTCAAATCGCACACGTGCACGGCGTGCCCGTGCTGCTGGACGCCGCGCAGTCCATCCCGCACCTGGCAGTCGATGTGCAGGATCTCAACGCGGATTTCGTGGCGTTTTCAGGCCACAAGATGCTGGGCCCCACTGGAATCGGCGTCCTCTACGGTCGGGAAACGCTGCTGGACGCCATGGAGCCGCTTTTCGGCGGCGGCAGCATGATCCGCGTCGTCCAGCTTCACCAGTCAAGTTGGACTGAGCTGCCATACAAGCTGGAAGGCGGCACGCCAAACATCGCCGGCGCCATTGGCCTGGGTGCGGCTGTGGATTATCTGCAAGCGGTTGGCATGCCGAATGTGACGGCCCACGAGCTTGAACTCACCGAATATGCGCTGGCCCTCTTGAGCGACGTGGATGGCGTACGCGTGTTCGGTCCGCCGGACGCCACGGATCGTGGCGGCGTTATCTCGTTCTATGTTGGCGACGTGCATCCGCACGACGTTGGAACGCTGCTGGACGCCGAGGGAATTGCCGTGCGCGCCGGACATCACTGTGCCCAGCCCCTGATGCGCAAGCTGGGGGTCGCCGCTACCGCCCGGGCCAGCCTGTATCTCTATAACACCGCTGCCGAGGTGGACTGCCTGGCAGCGGGCATTGCCCGCGCAAAGGCGTTCTTCGCGTGACGCTGGAGGACCTCTACCGTGAGGTCATCATGGATCACTACCGGCAGCCGCGGAACCGTGGAGCGCTTGACCATGCAAACGTCGTCATGGAAGGCGTCAACCCCTTATGCGGCGACGAGATCAAGCTCTGGCTGAGCATCGACGACGCCGGTGTGATCACCGGTGCGTCGTTCGATGGCCACGGCTGCTCCATCAGCCAGTCGTCCGCCTCGATCATGACGGCGGCCGTAATCGGCAAGCCGCTGGCTGACGCCCACGCCGTGATCGCCGGCTTCCGCGGCATGATGCTCGACGGTGCCCCACCTGACGAAGCGCTGCTCGGCGACGGCGTGGCACTCGAGGGCGTCCGCAAATTCCCGGTGCGCATCAAGTGCGCGGTGCTGAGTTGGAACACCTTGAAACTCGGCCTCGACGAACACGCCGCCGCCAACGGACAGCACGTGGAGCTGCAACACAGCGAGTCGTAGATCCGGGCTCCGCTAGAGACCCCATGGCTTGAAGTGCCCCGGGCGAGCCAAGGATTCGCGTTGGCACAGGCGTTTCCGGCGCGCGTACTTCCTCACGTAGGACTACACCCGACGCCCGGGTAGCCGCCGAGGCCGGCACGCCCGATTAGACTCTCGGCATTGCCGCGCCCCGGAGCGACCGCCGCACGTTGACGCCGTTCATCGGTTCGCTCCTGGATCCCCGCGTACGCGCCGTTCGGGCCAACCCCGACTTGCTGGCCCTGTGGTTTGCCTATGCCCTGATGCTGTTTGCCATGGCGGCCATGGGACCGGTGCTGGGAGAGGTGAAGGACGAGTTCGGCCTGACCCCTGCATCCACGGCGCTGCTGGTGGCCGTGCAGGGCATGGGTCGCGGGGGCTTCATGCTGGTGCTGGCGCCGCTAGCCGACAGCATGTCGCCCCGCCGATTGATGCCGCTGGGACTGGCCCTCACCGGCGTCGGTTCGATGGTCACCGCTGTGGCGCCCAGCGAATGGATCTTCGGCGCGGGGATTGTGGCCAGCGCCGCCGGTAGCGGACTGGTGGGGCCCGGCGGTCAGGTCCACCTGGCGCGCCGCAGCGGGGGTGAGGATCGCCGGCGCAACATTGCGCGCGTGATGTCTGGCGGCATGTTTGGCGCGTTCGTGGCGCCTATTGCCGCGGGCGGCGCCGCTACCCTGCTTGGCTGGCGCGCTGCATTCGTCCTGGTCGCGGTGCTTTCAATCGCTATCGCCGCCGGCGTGGCGTCCGTCCGGACCCTTGAGTCGTCAGCGCCTGAACCGGCCGGCCGGGCAGGACCGGTCGCACCACGACGCCGGCGCCCAACGCTGGGCGTAGGACGGGTGGTACTCGAGGTCTCGGTCCTGGCCGTCCTGCTCTGGGGATGGAACAACACCACGCGCGGGTTCGTGCTCCCGTTTTACGGTAGCGAGGCGCTGCGACTCGACCCAGGCGGCATCGGCCTCCTGATGGGACTGGCCTTGGGTGGCCGGGCGGCGCTCACCTTCGTCAGCGGCGCCTTCGTCAACAGATTCGGTCTCGGATCGTCGCTGCTGATCGCAACGATCATCGGAGCAGTCGGAACGCTCATGATGTACGCCCCCGCCGGCCTACCGGTCTTCGTGGGATTGGTCCTTGCCTACACCCTCACCGGCATCAGCTCGCCCATCGTGATCATGATGTTGACCGAGCGCGCCCCACCGCAGCGCCTGGGCCAGGCGATGGGCATCACACAGTTCCTGGTGGACGGCGTGGGGCTGGGCCTGACGCCGCTAATCGGGCTTATCGTCGGTGCGGCCGGCTTTGGTGTCGTAGGAGCGCTGCTGGCTGCCATATCGCTGGCGGCCGGCGCCTGGGGCCTTTGGATCATGCGTCACGGCGAAGGTGAGACCTCGGCCGCCGCCAGCGGCTAAGTCGCAGCCCGGTTAATCCTCAACGAATTCGATTCGCTGGCGCAGGTCGGGGATGTCGATGTCCAGTTCGCCTTCGGCCAGGTCCAGGCGTCCGTCCTCCATCACCCAGGACTCGTTCGCGAACTGGCTCAGCGCCGGATCGTGCGTGGCCATGATGACGGTCAGGCCCTCGGTATCCACGATGCGTCGGAACAGCAACATAATCTCCAGGCCGGTAATGCTGTCCAGTTCTCCAGTCGGCTCGTCCGCAATCAACACGGCCGGCTGGTTGGCAATCGATCGGGCGATTGACACGCGCTGCTGCTCACCGCCGCTCAACTCAAACGGACGGTGGCCAGCGCGTTCGGCCAGCCCCACCATCTCGAGCACTTCCATGGTTCGAGCTGCGCGATCGCTAGATGAGCGACCCGCAATGCGCATGGTGAGTTCAACGTTTTCGAACGCTGAGAGGACGGGAAGCAATGCGAATGATTGAAAGACGAACCCAAAGTTGTGGCGGCGGATCTTCGTTAGTTCGGACTCCCGCAGGCGGCTGACTTCACGGCCACGGAAATAGACCTCGCCCTCGTCGGGCTTGTCGAGCGAGCCCAATTGGTTGAGGAGCGTGGTTTTCCCGGATCCGGATCTGCCACGAAGTGTAATCAGCCGACCTTCGTGGGCCACGCAGGACACGTGGTCAACAGCGCGGATTTCCTCCGCGCCAACCCGAAAGACTCGGGAGATGTCGCGCGCCTCAACTATGACCTCAGGCGCCCGCGTGTCGGCTGCCGGCCGTGCGCCGATGACCTCAGTCATTCTGGGCCGCTCCGCTGGAGGGCGGGGCAAACGGTCGATGTTCGTCGGGGACATCCTTCGGCCGGTCACGTCTCGCGGGCTCGCGAGCCGGACGCGACGGCTTCCGCGGCGCGGGAGTGGGGCGACGCCGGGCCGGCACTACGGATTGGGCCAGTTCCACGCGCGCGGGAATGACCGGCGCATCTGGCAACTCTTCCGCAGCCTCGCCGTCCTCCCCGCTTTGTGCCGACGCCGCAATCGTGGAGATGCCGGAAGCTCCGGAGCGAATCACAATGCGATCGCCTTCCATGTCCACCACCGCGCGTCCGCGGATGCTGAGCTGGTCCAGCATCTCCTGAGGAACCTGCAACCGCCCGGTGTCGTCCACGATCACAAACTCGTCATGCGTATGGTCGTCGCCGTCTTCGTGAATGCTCACGCGGCGAACGGTCTCGGTGCTGGTGCGACCGTCGCGAATCGCCACCACTCGATCGACCTGGCGGGCGATATTTCGGTCGTGGCTGACGATGATGATGGTCAGTCCGCGCTCGCGATTGAGATAGCGCAGGATGTCGTAGATCTGTCCGGCCGTCTGCGTGTCCACCTCACCGGTCGGCTCATCCGCCAGCAGCAGATCAGGATCGTTGGCCAGCGAAATCGCGATCGCCACCCGCTGCTGCTGTCCGCCTGACAACTGACTCAGCCGGTGATGCATGCGGTCCTCGAGTCCGACCGCCCGCAGCAGCGAGCGGGACCGGTCGGAGGCCTTTCGCATGTTCCCGAACAGCATCGGCAGGCGCACGTTCTCGAACGCCGTCAGGTAGGGCACCAGGTTGCGCGAGCTCTGTTGCCAGACAAAACCAACGTGATGGCGCTTGTAGTCCACCAGGTCGGACTCGGACGCCTGCAGGATGTCCAGGTCGCCGACCCGGCACTGCCCCGCGGTCGGTCGGTCCAGGCCTCCCAGAACGTTCAGCAGGCTGGACTTGCCCGACCCGCTGTTGCCAATAATGGCCATCATTTCGCCGCGCTGCACTTCCAGGTCAAGCCCCTGCAACGCGACGACCTCCAGATCCTCGGTCTTATAAATCTTCACGAGGTTGTCGCACACGATGTAGGGTCGCGCCCCGTTGGTGCGCTCGGGAGCCTGCGCGGCGCTCATCCCTGCTCCTCGCCGAACTTCACGGCCTCGTTGATCCGGATCTTGGACAGCAACCACGCACTCACCGGGAAGGCCACGGCCACGACGGCGCCGAACAGGATGTATATCTTGAACACGTCAGCCCAGGCCGTGATGATCACGAACGGCGGTGTGTCGCCAAACTGGTCCACGCTTAGTTGCAGGAACGGAATGAACAGGATGCCCGTAGCTACGCCCAGCGCCGTGCCTAACACGACGCCCAGCAGAATCAGGAACCCATTCTCGAACGCGTAGATGCCCACGAGTTGCCGAACCGAAAGCCCCATAGCCCGCAGGATGCCCAATTGCTGCATGCGCCGCCGGAACGACATGTAGGAGTACATCAGGAAACCCATGATGGT
>JAPPFO010000029.1:29248-36816 GCA_028875175.1 Chloroflexota bacterium
CACGGCGGCAATCAGGAAGCCGATTGACAGAATCCCGAATATGCCCACCCGGGTTGCATCATCGCGCGCGGCGGCAATCTCGGCTCGGGCATCGCGGGCATCAAGCGGTTTGAAACGCTTGAGCAGCAGCGTTTGGCGCACTTCAAGGGCATGGACATCCGGGTCGATGTGCGCCAGCACAGTCCAGGGCGTCTGTCCCAAGCTGCGCTCCACGTAGTCGAGATTCACGATTACGAACGGTCCGTCTTCCGGATAGTGCGTGGGAAACAGGTCGGTCCACCCCGCGATAAAGAACTCAAGGGTTTGGGGCGTGCCAAAGTCGATTCGCAGCGGGTCGCCAAGACTCAGGTTCAACTCGCCCTGAAACTTCTCACGCGAGGCGATCAGCGCCTGTTCGTCCAGCGCCAGTTGATTCATGAGACTGTTCAGCGCAAACGGGCTGAAGTCGTCTCGCCACCAAACAGTCTCCGCGAAATCAAGCGGATCAACGCCGTATGTTCGCACCGGCACTCGCAGGGCCTCACCGGGGCGCCGGAAGCCCGTGTCCTCGTTCTGCCAGAGCCGCGCCACGCGCAGAATCTGGGGGACTTCCAGGTGTCGCTCCACCGGCAGGAACGACCATTCCTGCGTTTCCTCGTCGTAGTCGCCAATCTCCAGAAAGTCCGCCTGCGACCCGACGGAGAAGTAGACCCGATCGTCGAAGTTGCGGTCCATCGTGGCGGCCATCGAGGCGCTGAACGACCCGATGGCCAGGGTGAGCACCAGCAGGAATATCAGACGAGTGAACTGCCGCGGCTCGCGCGCAATCTGGCGCAGGCCCAGGTGCATCGACACGCCAAGAAAACGGTTTCCGAGCAGCGCCAGGCCGGCGACCATCAACGGGAAGAAGCGCAGGAACAGCAGCGTGATGGCAAACATGAACATGATGGGAATAATGACCAGCAGCGGATCGGAAAACAGATCGCCGCCGTCGCCAACGGTCACCAACTGGTCGCGCTGCCGCAACGTGAAGTAGCCGTACGCCGCGCCGACCACAACGATCACGTCAACGAAATAGCGCTGAAACCAGGGCCGGTCGGTGCTCCGCGAGACTTCTTGCTTGTACGTGACAATGCTGTGGCGGGCGGCTCCGATGGCCGGCAACAAGGTAGCCACAATGGCCAACGTCGCTGCGGCGCCGGACCAGACGAAGTGTTGAGTCGTGATGTCGATAGGCAGGGGCTCTCGGTTGGTAAACACCAGGAACGTGAACGTCTTGCCGATCACCTGCGCCAGTAACGATCCCAGGAACGGGCCGGCGGCCGTGGCAATCCCTCCAATCAGGAGTCCCTCGAGCACATAGATCCCCACAATCTGTAACGTGCCGATGCCTCGGCTTTTCAGAATGGCGATCTCGTTTCGTTGTCGATCAACTACCATTCCGGCCGTGAGGATGATGTAGTAGAGCGTGAGAGCGACGATCGGGGCGCTGAGGATCAGCAGCAGCAGGGTCAGGAAAAAGAGCTTTTGCTCGAAATCGAAGAAGATCGGCTCAGGCGAATTCTCCAGACGCGTGCCTTCCCAAACCGCGTTGGCGTTGATTCGGATGAGTACCAGGCCGCCGGTGATCCGCCGGTAATTGGTGGCCCGAATCGCGTCGATGTCGAAATCGGCGTACCAGGTCGCCTCGCTAAAGGCCGCCGGTGCATAATCCAGCAAGGGCCCAAGGTACGCCGGTCGCTCGATGTAGATCCCGCCCTCGTCGAAGGCTGCTCGAACCGGATAGGGCCAGTAGTTGCTTTCGGGATCCTTGGGAAGCATTCGTGCCACAACGCGAAGAGCTACTGGAGCCGGATCGCCGGTGGCCGGATCGGGAAACTGCATACCGACGACGTCCCCGACCAGCAACCCCAGCTTGTCCAGTGCGTTGCTGGTCAATGCAGCTTCAAACAGGGGCATCCTGGCGCCGGCCGGACCGATGAACTCGCTGGTCTCGGCAGACGGCCGGCGGCCTTCGGTGATGATGACATTGTCGAAGAGTTCATTGATGGTGTACATGAACGCGAAGCCGAATCGGCGTGGCGGCGCCGAGAGGTCGCCGTCCTCCGGAGGCGAGAGATCAAGCATGGCCCGCCGGCCCGTCGACAGATAGCTGATCAGTTGCGTGGTTGGCAGCCCAACCGCCTCGGGAATCAGGGAGCGAAAGAACTGGTCGTAGGCCAGGTAGTCCCCGGCGCTCGTCGGGCTGGTGGCATCTGTTTCCTTGTGCCGGATAAAGATGCTCGACGACGGCTGCGCCTGGGGAATCGGCTTGCGCAGCTCACGCTGCAGCAGCAGGCCGCTGATGCCCTCGGCGTATAGAGGCACGGACGTAGCCAGCGTGACGGTGACGAGGAGCCCGATCGCCGTGGAACTGATGAGCGCCCGATTGCTGAACAGGCGCTTGGCCACGAAGCGAATGATGGCTAGCGGCACTGGATCCGCTCCGAAACCCTCGGCATGTTCAGCAGCGCTTGCCTAGGGCGCGGCGAAGATCATCTGGCCCTCGTCCAGTCCGGAGAGGACTTCAACTTCGCTGTCGCTCCGGATGCCCGTGACGATCGGCAGGCTGCGCCTCTGCTCATTCACCACGGTTTCGACGAACGTGCGCTCGTTCAGGTCGCGCAGCGATGTGACGGGGACCTTCAGGACATCGTCCTTAGTCTGCAAGGTGATGTTGACCCGAGCCAGCATGCCCATGCGCACTTCCTGGCCTTCGAAGTCAACCTCAACCAGCGCATCGGGAATTCGCACCGTCTGCCCCGTTTGGGTGACGATGGTGCGTGGAATGGCGCTGACGTTACCGTCGAATTTCACGCCGGGAAACGCGTCCAGCGCAACCTCGGCCGGCTGACCAACCGACATCTTGGACTGGTCTTGCTCGGCAATCCTGACTTCAATGATCAAATCCGACGGATCGGCGATCCCAATGACCTCATTAAACGCCCTGGCCTGGGATCCCGCCCGTCCCCGCGTGAACGTAATCACACCGTCGAACGGCGCCCGGATCACGTTGTCTTCGGACTGAGTAAGTAGAGCTTCCAGCGCTATGCGGCTGCGCTCCACTTCGTTCTCCAGGATTTGGAGCTCGAAATCCGTTGCCGACTCGCCGCGCTCGAACCGATCAAAGTTCTCAACCGCGGCCTCGAATTCCAGTCGCGCGGCCTCTTCGTTGTTCAGCGCAACGCGCAACGTGGCCAGCGAGGGAGCACCCGTGACTTCCTGAAAACGGGCCTCGGCCACCCGCAAATCCGCCAGGGCCGCATCCAGCGCAGCCTCGGCGTCAGGCAACGCCGTCAGGCTGGTCGTCCGGGCCTCCCCGGCGTGACGTGCCACGGCATCCGCCTCCGATTGGCCCCGCAGATACTGGTCGATCTTGGAAGACGCCGCCTGCACGCGGGCTCGCGCGGCGGCCAGAGAACTGTTCTGGTCAATCTGTATCGCGCTGGCTATGCGAGCGATGGCTTGCTGGATCGTTCCGCTGCCGACGAGCGAGGCAAGGCTAAGCTCCGCCGCCCGTAGCCGGTGGTTGGCCAGCTCGACATTGGCTGTTGCCGTCGCCACGTTGACCCGATGTTCAGCCAGTGCCTTCTGCACCAGCCGCTCGGCCTCTTCCTCCTCGGTGCCGTCGTCCAGCAACTCGGCGAGCTGCGTTTCTAGCAGGTCCAGCGCCGCCAGCGCATTGTCGTAGCTTGCCTGGGCTGTTGCTATCTCCGCCGGCGTCGCCGGCCTGATGGCCTCGTTGTATGCCCGCTGCGCCGCCTGGTAGTCCAGCTCGGCTCGTTGACGGGCCTGATTGGACGCATTCGAACCGCTTCTGGTGATCTCATCGCGTGTCAGCCGGGCCTTTTCGAGGTTTTGCTCGGCCTCAATGACTTGCTCCGGGAACGGCCGAAACGTCACTTCGTGTAGCGTCTCGGCGAGTCTCGACACTTCGGCGCGTTTAGCAGCGATGTCGGCCCGCTTGGCAACGATGGCGGCCATCACCTGGATATTGTCCTCGCGAGTCTGAGCGCGCATGGTCGAGGCAACGGTTTCCATCGCGTCCTGAGCATTCACCAGATTCTGATCAGCCCGTACGACCGCGGACCGGGCCTCGGTCACGGCGGCAACGGCCGCGTTCACCTGGGCGCGGGCCGTGTCTTCGGGAGAAGCTCCGGTCGATACCGTCCCGGCCTCGAGCGCCCGCAGGTTTTCGGTCGCCACGGTCAAATCCGCCTTCAACCCATCCAGCGCGGCTTGCGCCTGCGCGCGCGCCTGCGCCTCAGAAACAACCCCGGCTGCCTCGGCCTTCACCTCGGCCAATCGGCCTTCGGCATTGGTCACGGCCCGCTGCGCACGAACCAGCGCGGCCTCGGCCTCGGTCAAGCTCAGGTCCACCTCGCCCCGATCCTCGCGGGTTGCCAGATCGATTGCCAGGGCCTCCACCTGCTCGGCCGTAGCGCGCCGCAACAACTGGTCAAACGCCTTGCGTTGGTTCTCCAACACCAACTCCGCGTTGGCGACCGCGCGCTGAGCCGCCGCGCGTTCGTCGCGTGCGCGGGTGCGTGCCGCATCCAATCGCAGCTCCGCATTCTGCAGCGCCTCCTGCGAGCTCTCGATGTCCGATTCAAGACGACCCGTTTCAAGTTCGGCCAGGATGTCGCCTTGCGTCACCTCGTCGCCTTGAGCGACATACATGGTCTTGACCCGACCGTCGGCTTTGAACGCCAGTTCGGTACGGTCCAGCGCCTCAACGCGGGCCGTCGTTCGAATGGCCTCGATCAGCTGGCCGCGCGTCACCGGCACCATCGGCCGCTGTCGCACCGACTCCGTTCGCGTGATCAGCGTCGGCGTCGGTTCAACCGTCTGAATAAACGTCTCGCAGGCGGCTAGCACGGTTCCGGCCAGCGCCAGGGCCGGCAGGCCCGCAATTCGCAAGCCGATCTTTGGGAGCGTGAGCGTACGTCGCAACAAGGCCATGGGCTTTCGGGTCGTGGTGGCGGGGTGGCTTCCCGCGTGCGGTACGGTTGGCGCGAGCTAAACCATTGTTTCACATGCGCGGCTGCCAGTCCCGTAAGAATCTTGACAGAAGCCAAGACCTGAAGAGCGGCGCCGGCCTGCGGGCCCAGCCTGATCCTGCCTGCCCCCGCGCGCTGGTAGACTTTTCCAGTTCCGGGACCCGAAATACTAAGACCGTTTGACGCCCCTGAGCACTACGGCGGAGCTGTCGGCAAAAGACGAGCGAGCGGCCGCCCACCGCATTGGCAGGGCCACGCCCCTCGGGAGCACTGAGCCGTCGGACGCGGCGAGCACGCCGTGGCGAATCGCTCCCAGACCTTTCCCACTTTCTCCGTCGGCCGTGGCTGAACTCGAGCGGCTTGGTAACGACCTGCTGGCCTTCTACATCGCGGCCAACCGGCTCTACACCAGCGCCGTGCGCGGCCGTGCGCCCGCCTGGGTACTGAAGTGCCTTGAGCAAGGCAAGCCCGAACGCGTCCGCGAACTTGGCCGTCTGCGACGCTATCGGTCCGCGCTCCCTGTCATGATCCGGCCCGACCTCATGGCGCTTGAGCATGGTGGCTTCATGGCCACCGAGCTGGATGCCGTTCCTGGCGGCTTCGGCGTCCTGGGCGCCATCAGCCGTGCTTATCAGGACTTGGGGTTCGATCTTGTTGGCGGAACTGATGGCATGGTCCAGGGACTGGCCGCTGCCCTACGCGGCGCCGCCCGCGTTGATGACCCCGCGGTCGCCCTCGTCGTGGCGGACGAGTCCGAGGACTACCGGCCAGAGATGGACTGGGCCGCCACCGCCCTGCGCGAGGCCGGTTTGCCCACCCGCCAGATTCATCCGCGCGACCTGCGCTTGCACGACGACGCGCTACAGATGCGTAACTGCCACGGCTGGGAGCACGTAAACCTCGTCTACCGCTTCCTGGAACTGCACGACTTGCCCAACATTCCCAAGATCGATCTGGTCATCTACGCCATGAAGCACCGGCTGGCAACCGTCACCGCCCCGTTCAAGAGCTACCTGGAAGAAAAGCTGCTGTTCTATCTGTTCCACCACCCTGAGCTGGACACCTTCTGGCGTGATGCGCTCGGCCGCGAGACTCAGGCTCGGCTGGCGCGGATGTTGCCGCCGACGTGGCTACTTGATCCCCAGCCGATCCCACCCACCGCGGCTCTGGACCCGCCGCTGACGGCCGGCAAGCGACGCATCCGACATTGGGCGGACCTTCGCGGGCTTTCGCAGCGCGAGCGGCGGCTGGTGCTCAAGCCCTCCGGGTTCTCGGAACTGGCCTGGGGCAGCCGCGGCGTGACCATTGGCCATGACGTGAACCAGGACGAGTGGAACCAGGCCGTCGACACCGCCTTGGCGAGCTTCGAAACCACGCCCTACATCCTCCAGCAGTTCCACCAGAGCCGCCGGGTTCGCGTGAGCTACTACGACGTGCAGGCCGATGCCGTGCGCCCAATGACAGGACGTGCGCGCCTGTCGCCCTACTACATGGTGGTGGACGGCAAGACCCGGCTGTGCGGAGTGTTAGTGACCGTCGTGCCGGCGGCGAATAAGGTGATTCATGGCACCTCGGAGTCCGTCATGATGCCGGCCATGGTGAGCGACGGCGCCGAGATCTAGCTCCCGGCGTTCGGGTCCTGCCGCGAGGCAGCCCAGGCCTCGATTCGAGCTTCCACCAGCGCCTGCGCCGCCGCCGGACCTTGGCTGCGCAACAGGTCGTACAGCCCGTCGGCGCGCAGCCCCCGCCACAGGCGCTCACGTTCCACGAACGTGTCCACCCGCTCGCGAACCAGCCGACGCCAGGTCAGATAGTGCGCCAGGTGGTCTTCAATCTCCGGTCCGTACCGCTGGGCCAGGTCGTCCTTGAGCGCGCCGGTGAAGCCGGGACTGGCGCCGCCGCTATTCACCGCGATCGAGATCGATCCATGCTTCACGTAGGCCGACGCGAAGAAGTCGCAATGCGCCGGGTCGTCCACCACGTTTACCAGCAGCCCGCGATCCCGGGCGTCGGCCTCGATGGCGTAGTCCACCGGCCGCTCGCCGGTCGCGATGATGGCGACGCGATGCCCATCGAGGTCCGATGGCGCATACGAGCGACGCCTGAGCCGGATCTCCCCGGCGTCCCCCATGTCCTGCAGTCGACGATCGAACGGGTCGGCAAAGTCCGGCGCGGCGATCACCGTAGTCGCCACGCCAAAGTCCACCAGCAGGCAGGCCTTGAAGTACGCCGGCTCGCCGCCGCCAACCACCACGGCGGATTGGCCCTGCAAGTTCAACGCCACCGGCAGGTAGGCGCGCTCGCCGCTAGTCACGTGCGAATCTCGTTCCGCAGGCCCGCCCCGACAGCGCGCTGATCGCCCTCAAGGAGGCGCCGACTTGCCCGGAACCAGTCCACGGTGGCGCCGTCGGCGCCCAGGCTCACCGCCCGCCGTAGCTCCGCCGTCGTTCGGATTCCAAATGCCCGAACCTCCAGGCCGGCGTCGTGGGGGGGGGGGCCCAACAGCCCGGGGGGGGGGGGAAAAGGGGGGTTTGATTTGTGGCGGGCCAC
>JAPPFO010000029.1:36826-45024 GCA_028875175.1 Chloroflexota bacterium
GTGCGCACAAGCTCCTCGGTCAGGGCGGAAAAGCGAGGATTGCATTGCTGCAGGCCAAGCCGGCGACATTCACGCACGACGACTTCCGGCGAGGGTGGCCGCTCGCCGGCGCGTGCAAACAGCCAGCCGGCGGTGGCGTCCGGCGCCAGGGCGCGCAGGCGCTCAAGCTGCTCAAGGTGGAATGAAATGAACGTGCAGCGCGATCGTTTGCCGCGCGCGTCCAGCGCGGCCAGCACCGCCCCCGGCAGCTCGGGCGTCTCGCCTTTCAATTCAATGTTGTGGTGAAAGTGATCGCCGAATGCCTCCAGGTAGTCGTCGAACCCGAGCACGTACGCCGGAGCTGCCGGTCCCGGAAGGTCCTCGTCCCAACCGGCTGCCGGGTCGTTGAGTTCCCTCGCGCCTTCCCGGTCGAACCAGGCGCCGATGTCCAGCTGCTGCAGTTCGGACAGTGTCAAGTCTTCGGCCCTGCCGCTGCGGCCAAGCTTCCTTCGAAGGGTCTTGTCGTGAAACAAAACAACTCGGCCATCCCGCGTACAGCGAGCGTCGGTTTCGATTTCCTGGGCGCCATGCCTGGCCGCCAGTTGAAACGCGGCCCGAGTGTTTTCGGGCGCGGCGGCCGACGCTCCGCGGTGGGCGATAAGCCGAAAAGTGGCCGCCTTCGCCGTGCGCATCGTCCTCGCTTGGAGCCTCTCGTCCGACAGCGCATGATAGAAGGGCCGGTCCCAGGTTCGAGATAACGCGATGGCCGCTGATTCCCGGATGACCTGTGTGCGCTGCCCAGGCGACCTGCGGGTAGAGGTCGGCAGCGCCGAGATCGCCGAACCCGGACCGGGCGAGATGCGCGTCCGCACCATGATGTCGGCCATCTGCGGCAGCGACCTGCATCACTACCGCACGCCCGCCGCCACGCGCGATGAGTACGGCTTTAGCCAGTGGGCGCTGGGACACGAAAACACGGGAATCGTGGACGCCGTCGGTCCCGGCGTCCGCTATCCCGCCGTCGGCGATCGCGTGGTGGTATACGGCATCGTCGGCTGTGGCCACTGCGTGCACTGTCGCCGCGGCGAGGACGTGTTTTGCGCCAGCGCCCAACACTTCAGCCGCCACCGCCACGGCACCAACGCCGCGAACCTGCTGGCGCCGGCACGCAACGCGATGCCGCTGCCCGACGACTTCGACTGGGAGATGGGCGCGCTGCTGTCGTGTAACGCCGGAACGGCCTACGGAGCGCTGCGCAAGACGGGAGCCTCCGGGGACCGGCCACTGGCTGTGTTTGGTCTCGGTCCCGTCGGACTGTCCTGCGTGATGCTGGGCCGGGCGCTGGGCGCGACGGTGGTCGGGGTGGATCCGGTTGCCGAACGGCGGGCGATGGCACTGAGGTGCGGAGCGGAAATCGCGCTGGACAGCTCCGACCCGGACCTGAATGCGCGTATCGCCGAGGCAGCCGGCGGCGAAGGCGTGGCGGCTGCGATCGATACGAGCGGCGTGCCGGCGGCGCGCGCTGCGGCAGTGGACGCGCTGCGAACGCAAGGCACATACGTGGAGGTCGGGGTGGGCCACGATCCGACGATCAGGCCCAGCCAGCAGATCATCTTCGGGGAAGTGACCCTCCGCGGATCCTGGATCTACAAGCAGCACGAGTGGGCTGGGTTGCTGGACCTGGTTCGGCGGCGGCGGGTTCCGATCAAGACGATGATCACGCACCGGTTTCGGCCTGAAGATGCGGTGGAGGCGTTCGAACTGGCCAATAGCGCCACCACGGGAAAAATCCTGTTCGACTGGAGCTGAACCACGCACGCTCCGATTGACGCCGACCTGACCTCGGGTCGCGAGAGCAGGCTGGGCGATCGCTTCCTCAGTCGCCGCGGCGAGCTGCTTGGCAGTTGCGGGTTTGAAGACGATCCGGGGCGGCCGGAATGGCGGGACGATGGTGGGTTGACGATCTGGCACTACTCCCGAAAGGAACGCCTGGATTTCATCTTCGGCACGGCCGGTGGGCTCAAGGCCAGCCGGCCGGCGTTTTACAGCACCGACCTCACGCCCGACTTCGATGGACTCTTTCTCGTCGAGGGTTTTCTCGACCCCAAGCCCCACTGGCTGGACCATTCGCCCTACTTCGGCGACGACGGCGGTCGCCGCTGGCGTGGCTATATCGGCGACCTGCTGCTCCGCGTGGACCTGCCGCCCCAATTCCGGGGCGTCTGGGTGGGGGACTACGGCCATCCGTTGGAAGCCAAGGCCGTCCAGCAGGGCAAAGCCTCGCCGCTGAATCTGGGCTACGACTGCCGCACGGGTCATGAAGCCAACCGCGCCTACGCCAACAGCCTGGTCCCAATCGAAACCTACACGGGCGGCCACCTGGCGCCCATCGTGACCGTCATGCGTCCCGGACCTGGAGTCGCTATCCCAAGGTCCTGCGTATCCGTGGCGCAGATTCAACCGCGCGCGAATCGCCAGCCCATTACCTGCCCTGGGCGGTAGAAGCGCAGCCGAGAGTGGTGGTTGGTAGTGGGTCCTTTGAGCGTTCGCCTCACTCCGTAGGGGGCCGCTGTCTTTGTCCCTCGCCTGGGGGAGAGGGTTGGGGTGAGGGGTCTTCCGGGCACCCAACGCTCAAAGTGACGCACTACCTGGTGGTCTGAGATCTAGCCGGCTCGCCTATCCCGCCGGCGCCACCGCGCCGGAGGGGTCCACAACCCACGTCCACTCCCCGATCTCCTCGCCGGACGGCGCCATTCGCGCCCCACGCCAACGCACCGTGATAGGCGGACCGTCAGGGGCCAGCGCCGGGAATTGAAAACCGCCGTGCTCGATCGAACCCGGCGCAACTCGCCCCCGTGGGGCGGGGATGCCCTCGCCGATCGGAATAATTGCCGGGATCTCCGTTCCGTCGATGTCGATAACCAGCCCTGTCGCAAATGCCAGCAGGGTCTCTTCGCGTCGATTCTCTAGCGCGAAGTAAATGCGTGTTTCCTCAGCCGCGAATTCCATGCGCTCCAGAACCACCCGCACGCCGCGCCGCTCGAGCGCCTGGCCAACCTGTTCCACCTGCAGAGCCGGCCGCACGCCGAGCCGGTCGGTGACCGTCAGGCTTGAAACCTCGACCTCAGGCTGCGGCGTCTCGCCGCAGCCAGCTTCCATGTCGGCAATAGTGCTGACCCTGCCCTCGACCCAGACGAAGTTGTCGCGCTCCACGCCCTCCGTCCTGTCGGCGATCCGGAAGACCGTTGAGAGCTGGTCGTTGTCAAAGTCCACCCACGCGCAAAGTCTCAAGTCCCCGGCGACCTGGGCAACGCTGTACACGCGGGCCCGTAGCACCACGCGCTGCCCGACGGCTGCTCCGGGATCGGCATGGACGACCGGCCAGTCCTGATTCGTCAGAACGACCGGGGATGTTGGCGTAGGTGTGGCATCGAGACGAGGTTCCACTGCCCCGTCGCAAGCGGCAAGCATGCTCAGGACCAGGCCGATGACCACAAGCGACCACAGCGTCCAGACTTGCCTCACGGTTGGCCCTCAACCGCGCGAAGGTGCAATCGGCGTTCGCGCGCGTCATACTCTGCCCCATGGCGTCGAGTGAAAGGCAACCGCCCATGACGCGAGCCGCGGTGATCGGGCTTGGCCGTATTGCAAGTACGTGGGACGAAGAGCGCAGCAAGTACGACGGTTGGCATCTCCCGCACGCCCACATCGGCTGCATGGCCGCCGTCCCCGAAATCGAAATTGTCGGTCTGTCGGACACCTGGAGCGAGCAGCGCGAGGCGGCCCGCGCGAAGTGGGGGATTGATGCCCTCTATGCGGACTACCGCGAAATGCTGGCCAAGACCCGGCCGCAGATCGTCAGCATCTGCACGTCCATGAAGCCCCGTACAGAAATCCTGCTTGAGATCGCGAATGGCGACTATGGCGTCCAGGCCATCTGGGCCGAAAAGCCGCTGACCTATTCGCTGGCGCAGGCTGACGAGGTGATCGCGGCCTGTCGCAAGGCTGGCATTCACCTGGCCGTCAACTGCACCCATCGCTGGCGCGACAGTTTCACCCAGGCCCGCGAAATGATTGACGACGGGCTCATCGGCGATGTCATTCACGTCCAGGGCGGCCTCAACTGCAACCTCTCCCATAACGGCAGTCACCTGATTACCCGCCTCACCACGTTTACCGATGCCCCGGTCGCCTGGGTTGCCGGCGAGGCCGAGAGCGACGACGCCGTGGCCGGCGACGACGATTTTGCCGGGAATGGCTACTTCGTGTGCCAGAACGGCGTGCGCGGCATGTTCCGGGGCATGCGCACCGGCGGGCTGGAACTCTCGTACGACATCACCGGGACCGACGGCATGATTCGCCTGATGGACGACAGCCGCAGCCCCGAGCTCTGGCGGATCGAAGAGGGCATGCCCGGCCAGCGCGGACCGACGCCGGTCTGCCACTTCTTCCGACCCAGTCACAATCCCCGAGCCGCCGGCGTGAATGTGCTGTATGACCTGATGAACTGCATCGAGACCGGCGACGACTCCCGCTGCTCGGGCGAGGATGCTCGTGAAGCCCTGGAGATCGCCATTGCCGTCCGTGAATCGCATCGCAGAGGCGGCGGTCGGGTCGATCTTCCGCTCGAAGACCGCAGCCTCGGCATCGTCTCGCGCGAAGTGCTGGTCTCAGAACTTCCACGCGCGATTCTCCGGCGGCGCGAAGCGGAAGCCGCCTCGCAGGCAGGAGGGGCGTCCTGATGGCCAAAGTCAAAGCGGCCGTGATTGGTCTGGGACGTATCGCCAGCACCATCGACGAAGAGCTTGGCGACTTTGACGGCGTTGAGTTCCCGTACGGCCACATCCCCTGCTACATGTCCATGCCCGAGGTTGAAGTCGTCGGCATGTCCGACACCTGGGTCGAGCAGCGCGAGGCGGCCGGCGCCAAGTGGGGATTCGAGGCGCTCTACGCGGACTACCGCCAGATGCTGGAGGAGACGCGCCCGGACATCGTCAGCGTCTGTACGTCCGCCAAGCCGCGCGCCGACATCCTGCTGGAGATCGCCAACGGCGGCTACGGCGTGCGTGCGATCTGGGCCGAGAAGCCCATCACCCTGTCGCTGGCCGAGGCCGATGCCGCCATCGATGCCTGTCGGCGGGCCAATATCGCGCTGGGGATCAACTGCACGCGCCGCTGGCGCGACGACTATCTGCAAGTGAAAGCCTTGCTCAACGAAGGCGTGATCGGCGACGTGGTATCGGTGGATTCCCGGTCCAGGTGCAGCCTTTCCCACAACGGCAGCCACTTGATAACCACGCTCTCCATGTATGTGCCTGATCGCGCCGTCTCGGTCGTCGGCGAGGCCGAGTTGGATGAGGCCAACCCCGACAATGACTTTTCAGGCACCGGTCTGATCAGGTTTCCCGGCAGCGTCCGCGGCTACGTTCGCGCCTACGACAACGGGCCGAACGAGAACTCCCACGACATCGTCGGTACCGACGGCATGATCCGCATGATGAATGACGCCCGCAGCGTCCAGATATGGACCGCGCACAAGGCGTTGGCCGGCCACCAGCAGCTTCGGGAGCGTGGCACCTTCGTCCGCCGCCACTTCCCGCCACCGGTCCGGCGCCACAGTGGCGGCGTGAACGCCGTTCGCGACCTCATCCACTGCAGTGAGTCGGGCGACGATCCGCGCTGCAGCGGCGACGACGCACGCGAGGCCCTCGAAATCGCCATCGCGATCCGCGAGTCCGAACGGCGCGGCAATCAGCCGGTCGAATTGCCGCTGGCCGACCGCAGCGCGCAGATCATCTCCGGCGAAGTCGTCCGCAGCGAACTCCCCCGCGCCATCCTGCGCCAGCGCGAGGAGGCGGCCCAGGCCTAGGCGCTACCCAGACCCTGCACGTACGCCACCGCTGACTCGCCCAGCCGGCTCAGGGCGTACCCACCTTCCAGCACGTGCAGTCGCGGCATCCCCAGGCCGGCAATCCGCTCGGCCACTCGCCCAAAGTCCTCGCTGTACAGCCCCAGCACGGCGATCGGATCCTCCCGGTGCGTATCGAACCCCAGCGACACCACCAGGGCCTGCGGATTGAAGTCCGCAATCGCCGCGCATCCCCGGTCCAGTTCGTCCATGTAGGCGTCGATCTGCATGTGCGGCGGCAGCGGCAGATTCAGGTTGAACCCCTCGCCGGCCCCGCGTCCTCGCTCGTTCGCATGCCCCGAGAAACCCGGATACGCAAACCGCGGATCCGCGTGCAGCGACACATACAGGATGTCGTCCCGCGTATACGTCAGGTGCTGCGACCCGTTCCCGTGGTGATAGTCCACGTCCAGGATCGCCACCCGCCCGTCGCCGCTTAGCAGGCTCGCCGCCACCACCGCGCTGTTGAAATAGCAAAACCCACCCATCCGGTCGTGCTCCGCGTGATGCCCCGGCGGCCGGCACAACGCAAACACGTCCTCGGCGCCCTCCCGCAACAGGTCCGCCCCCGTCAGCGCCACGTCCACCGCCTCGCGCGCCGCCCCATACGTCGCCTGCATCAACGGCGCGTCCTGCCCAAACGAATAGAACGCCGCCCGCTCCGCCGGATCCGACCGCTCCAACACGCCGGGATCCATCGACACCCCGACCGGCGTCACGATCGCCTCCGGCCCTAAGGCCGCGCACGTATCCCGGATGAATTCCCGGTACTTCGGCTCATGCACCGCGTCCAGCGCCGTGTCGTCATGCGCCGTCGGCCCCACCGGCCGCACCAACCCCGCCGCCTCCAGCGCCTCCCGGATCAACCCCGGCCGCGCCGGCGTCTCCGGATGGTCATACACCTGCCCATCCACCGTCTGCAACACCGGCGCATGCCCCGCGTGCCCATCCGACCAGACCAACGGAACAGCCAGCACGCACCTCCGGAAACGCTCAGGGGCCCGTGATTCTCCCACGAGCCCCCGAGTCCGCCCCTGGTATATCGGCCGTAACTACGCCATGAACGCCTTCAAATGCCCCGCCATGTTCGGCCGCCGCAGCTTCCGCAGCGCCATCGACTCGATCTGCCGGATGCGCTCGCGCGTGCGGCCGAACTGCTGCCCAATCTCCTCCAGCGTCAGCGGCGTCCCGCTGCCCAGGCCGTAGCGCAGCCGCAGCACCTCCTGCTCGCGCGGCTCCAGCTGATCCATCGCCTCCGCCAGGTGCTCCGTCAGCATGCTGTCGGCAATCTGCTCCAGCGGCTCCTCGGCGTCCTCGTCCGGAACCAGGTCGCCAACCGCCGTCGCCCCGTCCTCACCAACCGGCGCGTCCAGCGACATCGGCGCGCGCGAAATCCGGTTCAGCGCCGCCATCTGCTCCACGCTGAATCCCAGTTCGTCGGCAATCTCCCGGTCTGTCGGCTCCCGACCCAGCATCAGTTGCATGTCGCGCCGCACCCGCGAGGCCTTCGCCAGCCGGTCGTGCGTATGCACCGGCAGCCGGATCGTCCGGCTCTGCTCCGCGATCGCCCGCGTGATCGACTGCCGGATCCACCACGTCGCGTACGTGCTGAACTTATACCCGCGCCGCCAGTCAAACTTCTCCACCGCCCGCATCAGCCCGCTGTTGCCCTCCTGCACCAGGTCCAGCAGCGGCACGTCGTGGCCCGTGTACTTCTTCGCCACGCTCACCACCAGCCGCAGGTTCGCGTTGATCATCTGCTGACGCGCCGCCTCGTCGCCGCGCTCGATCGCCTTCGCCAGCCGCACCTCGTCCTGCGCGGAAAGCAGCGGAATCCGTCCAATCTCATTCAGGTACCGCCGCACCGGATCCCCGGCCGACTCCCCGCCCGTCGCCGCCTGCGTCACTGGACGCGTCGACCTCCGGTTGCGCGCCGCCGCTGGCTCGTCCACCGGCTCCTCGACCCACACCACGTCATCCAGCATCAACTCATCCGCAATTCCGGCGCCCGCGTTGGCCCGCGCCGTCGTCGCCGTCGTCCGAACCGTGTCCGCTGCCATCTCGGTAGTCATCGCCCGCTGGCCCTTTCACGTCCTTCGCTGGATCCTCCCGCCGCCGACCCCGTTGTCCTTGGCGGGTCTCCCGCGGGTTCCCCCGCCGGATGACTGAGTAAACCGCTTCTCACAACGCCCTTTCCGTAATGGAAGTGACGCAACCACCCCCAAAACCCCCTTTTCTCATCCAACTCTCATCTCCTACCTCCGTCCCCTGCCCGTGCTAACGTCCCCCTCGCCTCCACCACCCCCTCTGC
>JAPPFO010000262.1 GCA_028875175.1 Chloroflexota bacterium
GGGTGAAGAGCGCCGCGCCTCTTGGAGGTTGGAGTTCGTCCGCAAGTGCTGGCGCGTGGATCGAGACCGGAAGCCGCCGCACCTTCGGGGAAGCCGTAGGTTTTGCACTGGTCTCCCGGGAGAGGGTGAAGAGCCGCCGCGTCTTCGAGGTCGAGGCGCGTTATGCAGTGTTCTCGAGAGGGCGAGGGAGCAAGAGCGGACGTGGCTCCGCAGCCGGGCGGCGTCGTGCAAGGGTCTCTTTTGGGTCGACCGATGACGGCCGATCTGTCGGCACTCGACATTGAGCGACGATTGACGGCCATCGAGGCCACGCTGCCAACGTTCGCGACGAAAGCCGACATTCACTCGCTGCGGGCCGACATCCAGGTGATGCGCTCGGAGTGGAAGGCTGACCTGGGCGAGATGAAGGCGGACCCTTCACGCGCGCGAGGCGCGGATGATCAAGTGGACTGCAGGACTTGTTGTCGCCGGAGCAGCGGCCGCGGCCGGGGTGGCGATTGCGGTCAACCAGGTTTTCGGCGCTGGCGTCGCGGGCTGATGGAGGCACAAGGCCGGCGCGACCGGCGCGAACGGGTCAGCCGTGGGTCGCGTGCCGACTGATGTGTATGATTTATACACACCGGAGGCATTAGCGAGGAACATCGGCGTGGCACGGGTTCAGCTGATCATTCCAGACGACGACCGCGATCGGTTCATGCGTCAGGCGCGCAGGGAGGGCTTGAGCTTCAGCGCGTGGCTGCGGGCAGCGGCCCGAGACCGGCTGGAGGAGCAGCAGCGTGTACGGCGTTTCCGTTCGCGGGAGGACCTGCAACGATTCTGGGCGGAGTGCGACGCACGCGAGGGTCCCGGGGTGGAGCCTGATTGGGAAGAGCACCTTCAGACCATTCATGAATCGAAGACCCGTGGCCTGCCGGACGTATGACTTTCGTCGATACCAACGTTTTCATGTATGCGATTGGACGGTCACACCCGCGTCGATCTCACGCCCAGAGTTTCTTCGATGAGTCAAGGCGCAACCGCAGGCCGCTAGTCACTTCAGCGGAGGTTGTCCAGGAGTTGATGCATGTGTATCTGCGGATGCGGAGGCCGCACACCCTGGACTCGGCGCTGGAGCTAGTTGCCAGCGCTAGCGTTGAGGTGTGGCCATTGGATGAGGCGGACGTGATGCTGGCCCTCCAACTCTATGCGCAGCATCCCACGCTGGGGGCGAGAGACCTTTGCCATCTGGCCAGCTGCCGACGGCGCGGCGTCCGAGAGATCATGACCTTCGACCGGGCTCTTGCCACCGCGGCGGCGCGAATCTGAGCGGGGGTAACGGGTCACTTGGCGACCTGGACGTCGGAGTAGCGATCCCGGGCCCCGGGCCGGGCGGAGGATAGAGCGGCTGACCTAGTGATATGGTTGAGCCATACGCCTGCGGGATGGCGGACGCTTGAATGAAGACGACGCTGAATCTGAATGATCAGGTGCTGCGCCAGGCGAAGCAGCGGGCGGCCCGTGACGGAATAACCCTTACAAGGTTTGTGGAGGACGCCCTGCGCGCGCGGCTGGCGGGAACGGGAAGGCGGAGGCCTCCGTTCCGGCTGCAACTCGAAACGGTCACCGGCGTCGCGCCGCCGAACGTCGATATTGACGACCGGAATGCGCTCTACGAGGTGATTGACCGTTCGTGATCGCGGTGGATACCAATGTGCTGATTCATGCCCATCGCAGCGAGAGCGCGTGGCATAGGGCGGCGCGCGCTCGGCTCGTCAATCTGGCCGAGGGGCCGGCGCGCTGGGGGCTTCCGGTGTTCTGTGTGGCGGAGTTCATGCGAGTCGTGACGCATGGGCGCGTGTTCAACCCGCCCTCCTCGGTCTCGCAGGCGGCTGGGTTCATCGACAACATTGTGGCCGCCCCGACCTGTGAACTGGTCCGGCCGGGCGCCGAGTTTCTCGATCTTCTGATGGAAACGGCGCGCCAGTCCGATGCACGCGGCAACCTGATGTTCGACGCGCAGATTGCAGCGCTGTGCCGGGAGCACGGCATCGACACCGTACTCACGAACGACCGCGACTTTGAACGGTTCGACGGTTTGCGAGTGGAGACGCTGAGCTAGCAGTCGCGCTGCTTCCGGTTCGGATCTATCAGCAGGTCGGTGCGGGAGCTCCCAGGCTGCGCGCAGCCTGGGCCACAGGGCAAGCCTGGGCCACGGGGCAGCGGGGGATACTCCTCGCGATACCATGGGCGGTGCCCACGCTCTCACGCAGGTCCCTGTATTCGCATGACTTCGGCCGAAGCCAGCGGCGTGTCGGTTGCTACGTCGCCGCCGTATAGCCACCTGCAGGCGGTGCTGGCGGCGGGGGAGTTTGCGGTGACGTGTGAGTTGGGGCCGCCGCGGGCGCCGGATGCCTCGGACGTGCGGAAGAAGGTGGGGATTATCCGCGGGTTCGTGGACGCGGCAAGCTGTACGGATAACCAGGGCGCGGCGCTGAAGATGGCGAACTGGGGGGCGGCGCTGCTGTGCGCGCAGGGCGGGGTGGAGCCGATCATGCAGCTGTCGTGCCGGGATCGGAACCGGCTGGCGATCCAGTCGGACGTGATCGCGGCGCAGGCGTTTGGCGTGCGTAACTTTATGTCAATCAGCGGGGACTCCCTGGTGCTGGGCGATCATCCGATGGCGAAGCCGGTGTTCGACCTGCAGGGGGTGCAGCTGGTGCGCCTGTTGCGGCGGCTGCGCGACGAGGGGCGAACGGCGGCGGGGGATCCGATCAAGGGCGACTTTGGCTATTTCATTGGGGGCGCGGCGAATCCGTTTGCGCCGCCGTATGGGTGGCGTCCGCTGCGGATGATCAAGAAGGCGGAGGCGGGGCAGGAGTTTGCGCTGACGCAGATGATCTTCAACGTGGAGCGGTTCGCGGACTGGATGTCGTACGTACGGGACGAGGGGCTGGACGAGCGGGTGCACATTTTTGCGGGGGTGGGTCCGCTGAAGTCGGCGCGGATGGCGGAGTTCATGAAGTTCAAGATCGCCGGCATGGAGGTTCCCGACGAGGTTGTGGAGCGGATGCGGGCGGCGAAGAAGCCGCGGACGGAGGGCGTGAAGATCTGCCTGGAGATCATCGAACAGGTGCGCGAGATTCCGGGGGTGCATGGCGTGCACATCATGGCCATCGACTGGGAGCGGGCGGTGCCGCGGATTGTGAAGGCGGCGGGTTTGAAGCTGCCGCGGCCGGTTCCGGAGCCGTCGCTGGCGCCCGGTGTCCTCGAGCCAGCTTCCGCCGCCTGACCGTGACGGAATCCACGGGCGGCTCGTTGGCGGGGTTTTTGGACGCGCTGGGGTCGTCGGCGCCCACGCCCGGCGGTGGCGCGGGGGCGGCGGTGGCGCTGGGGATGGGGGCGGCGCTGGTGGCGATGACGGCGCGGTTGACGACGGGGCGTCGCCGGTTCCGGGCCGTTCAGGAGGACATGAAGCGGGTGATCGAGCGTTGCGATGCGATTCGGGCTTCGGCATTGGAGCTGGCGGAGGAAGACGCGGAGGCTTATGGCGAGGTGATGGCGGCGTACGGACTGCCGCGCGGGACGGACGCCGAGCGTTCAAGCCGTCGAGCGGCGATTGCGGGCGCGTCTGAGCAGGCCAGCCGGGTGCCGTTGCGGGTGGCCGCGGCGGCCAGTGAAGTCATTGAGCTAGCCGCCGAGACGGCGGTCAAAGGCAACCCGAATGTGATCAGCGATGCCGGGGCGGGAGCGGCGCTGGCGCGGACGGCGATTCGGATCTGCGAGATGAACGTGCAGGCCAACCTTGGATCCATTGACCACTCCGTGGTTCGTGCTGAATTGACGGCCGAACTGGCATTGGCCCTGGAGGCCCGCGACGCGGCTGATGGCGTGGTGGATTCGGTTCTTGGGGAAAGCGCCGCATGAGTAAGGCCGAGGTCTGGTCGGGTCGGGGGCCGGCGCGGGCGCTGCGGGCGGCTGTGAGCGAGCGAGTCGCAGAGCTCGAAGGCAACGGGCCGCTGGCGCTGCACATGATCCTGGTTGGGGATGACCCGTCGGCGCGAGGATATGCGCGGGCGGTGCAGCGTGGATGCAAGCGGGTGGGTGTGCAGGCGGTCATGGATGAAGTGCCGGGCGATTCGTCTACGGACGAGGTAGTGGACCGCGTGCAGGCATTGAATGCCGATGCCGGCGTGCATGGGATCCTGCTGGGGTTTCCGCTGGCGGGGCAGGTGGACGATGCCGCGATCGTGGATGCGATTGATCCAACTAAGGATGTGGACCGGCTGACGACGGCGGCGGTTGGCGAGCTGTTTGGCGGGCACACGTCGGTTGGGCCGGCGACGGCGGCGGCGGTGATCGAGTTGCTGGACTACTACGAGGAGCCCATCGAGGGACGAAGAGTCGTGGTGGTGGGGCGGAGCAACGTCGTGGGCAAGCCACTGTGGGCGATGCTGCTGGCGCGGAATGCGACGACGACGGTGTGTCACTCGCGGACGGTCGACTTGCCCGGGGTGACGTCGAAGGCGGAGATCCTGGTGGCGGCGACCGGCAGTCCCGGGTTGATCGGGGCCGAGCATGTGGGGGCAGGGGCCGTGGTGGTGGATGTCGGGACGACGTACCGGAACGGGACGGTGCTGGGCGACGTGGATTTTGACGCCGTTGTCCCCCGTGCGCGCGCCGTGACACCGGTGCCGGGCGGGATAGGGCCGATTACGAATTACTGCCTGATGCGGAACCTGGTTGAGTTGGTTGAGCGCCGAGGGGTGTCTTGCTAGCAGCTTTGAGCATCGAAGACTCTTGTAAGGTCTCCCGCTATAAAAGAAAGGCAGTGTTGCTGGCTCAAGAGACCTCGACCGGAAGACCCCTCACCGGTTTCCGCCGAAGACGCCGGAACCTGCCTCTCCCCCAGGAGAGGGTAAAGATCGGCGTCGCCGCTAAGAGGTTGATTCCGCACACTGGTGATCCCCCCGAGCC
>JAPPFO010000263.1 GCA_028875175.1 Chloroflexota bacterium
GAGCTCTGACGGTCGGATCGGCCAGCCCGCATCTCGTCCGCGCGCTGCTGGACACGTCCTGGCGGCCGACGGTGCTGGTTACGGCGGGGCTGGCGGTGGTGGCGGGATTGGTGGTGCTAGGCGGGGTTCGGCAGGGGCCGTTTGCGGCGCCGCCGGCTCGATTCAATCCTCGGTTCGCGTTAGAGATTGTGCGTGCGCCGGGGCTTCGGCTGGCCACGCTGGGGTACCTGGGGCATCAGTGGGAATTGTATGCCATGTGGGCCTGGGCGCCGCTGTTTCTGGCTCAGGTAGTGGCGCGGGAAGGTGGATTGGACGGAATGGCAGCTGGTCTGGGTTTCGCGGTGATTGCGATTGGTGGAGCTGGGGCGGTTGCGGGTGGATTGGTGGCTGATCGGGTAGGGCGGTCGGTGACGGCGGCTGGCGCGATGGCGGTGAGTGGGAGCGCGGCAATTGCCGTGGCGTTGCTGGTGGATGCGCCGCTGTGGGTGTTGCTGCCTATTCTGTTGGTCTGGGGAATCAGCGTGATTGCGGATTCGGCGCAGTTCTCGGCGGCGATCTCGGAGTTGAGCCCGCAGGCGTACGTGGGGACGGCGCTGACGATGCAGATCTGTATTGGCTTTCTGCTGACGTTTGTGAGTATTCACCTGGTTGGGTTGCTGGTGGATGGCGGGCCGCATTGGGGGGCGGCGTTTGGGTTGCTGGCGTTGGGGCCAGTGTTTGGGGTTGTGTCGATGCTGGCGCTGCGGCGACGGCCAGAGGCTCGGCGGATGGCAGGCGGGCGACGCTAGTAGACGGGCGGTCCGGTGTTGTAGTTGGGCGGGGCGAGGCCGGGGACCATGTGTTCGTGGCGGCGGCCGGTGATGAGCTGGGATCCGTCGGTGAAGCCTTCGGGGCGGTCTCGAAGCTGCTCGATGAGGCGTTGACGCCAGGGGCCAAGGTCGGACTGCGAGGAGAGGTCATGCTCCTCGAATGGGTCGCTGTGGACGTCGAACAGGAGTTCCTGGCCGGTCTGGCTCTCCCAGATGTACTTGTGGCTATCGTTGACCAGGGCGTGCCAGCCGCGGGCCCATTGTTGTTCGGCCGGCGGGGGTTCGTTTTGCGTCGTTCCAAGCGCTAGTTCGGAGCGGGCGCCGCTGGCGTATTCGAGGTGCAGTGCGTCACGCCAGGATGTTGATTGGCCGCGAACCAGCGGCACCAGGCTGCGACCGCTGACCGAGGACGGGATTTCAGCGCCGGCAGCGTCGATGAGGGTTGGCATGACGTCCTGCAGGCCCACGGGCTGGTCGAGAACCTGGGCGCGTGGGGCGCCCCATGACTCGGGTGGGTTGATGAGGAAGGGAATACCGGCCGAGGCCTCGAAGGGGTAGCCCTTGGCGATGTGGTAGTGGTCGCCAAGCATCTCGCCGTGGTCGCTGACGAACACGATCAGCGTGTCTTCCAGCACGCCCTTGTCGCGCATGTACTGGAATAGGCGGCTGAGCTGCATGTCGATGTGGTTGATCATGCCGAAGTAGGCGGCGCGCATGTAGTGCATGGGCAGGGGATCGAGGTTCATGCCGCGGCGGTAGAAGCGGCGCTCGGAACGAACTTCGGGATCGATGCCGCGATCCGGGCCTTTCCAGGGCTCCACCCAATCGCCGATTACGGGATCCGGCAGGTCCATGTCCGCGTAGCGGTCAAAGAAGAACTTCGGCGGGGTGAAGGGCGGGTGAGGGTCAATGAAGGAGAGGTTGAGGAAGAAGGGCTGGCTGGGGTCGCGACGCTCGAGGAAGTTGATGGCGCGGGAGACGCACCAGAAGGTGTGGGTGAGTTCCTCGGGCAGGTGGTTGGGACGGCCGATGAATCCGTTGGGGGTGGCGCCGTGGGCCATGGCCCAGCGGTCGAGCGGGATCTCGCCGTGCAGCCAGTCCAGGTAGTCGTTGTCCTTGCCGCGGGTGCTGTCGGCCAGTTCCATGGCGTCGAAGCCGAAGCGGCGGCGGTGAGGAAAGAGATGAATTTTGCCGATCATGCGGGTTTCGTAGCCGGCCTTGCCGAGTTCGCCAGCCAGCGTGGCTTCGGGCTCCCAGGGCATGCCGCCGATCATGCCGACCATGCCGTTGACACAGGGGGCCTGACCGGACATGAGGACGCGGCGGGCAGGAATGCAGGCCGGGGCCTCGGTGTAGCCGCGGCGGAAGCGGGTGCCGGTTGCGCCGATCCAGTCCATGCTGGGGGTCTGCAGGACGGGGTGGTCGGCGATGCCGAGCGCGTCGTTGCGCTGCTGATCGGTCATGATTAGCAGGATGTGGGGCTGCTTGTCGGCCATCACGCGCCCCCGCTAGAGCTTGGGCCGGGTCACGGTGACGCCCGGCGGGACCTTGGTGGGGACCATGTGCTCGTGGGGCTGGCCGGGAATCAGGCGCTGACCGTCGGTGAAGCCCTCGGGACGGTCGCGCAACTTCTCAATGAGGTGTTCGCGCCAGGGGGCCAGGTCCACCTGCTGAGATAGGTCACGTTCCTCGAGCGGGTCTTCGTGGAGGTCGAAGAAGAGTTCGCGGCCGGTCTGGCTCATCCAGATGTACTTGTAGCGAGTATCGACCAGCCAGTGATTGCCGTCGACGTAGCGGTACATGCCGGAGTGCTCGCCGTGCAGGTAGCGCCGCCAGCCAGCGTCGTCGCCGCGCATGAGGGGCAAGAAGCTGCGGCCGCTGACGGAGTCGGGGATGGGGGCGCCGACGGCTTCGAGGATGGTGGGCATGACGTCCTGGAGGCCGACGGGCTGATCGCAGACAACTTCGCGGGGGAGGCCCATGCGCTGGGGGGCGCGGGCCAGGAAGGGGACGCGGGCGGAGGCGTCGAGGGCGCGGCACTTGGAGTACATCTGGTGATCGCCGAGCATTTCGCCGTGGTCGCTGACGAAGACGATGAAGGTCTCTTCCAGCAGGCCGCTGTCGCGCATGTACTGGAAGAGGCGACTGAGTTGCATGTCGATGTGGTTGATCATGCCGTAGTAGGCGGCCCGGAGGTTGTGCATGGCGCCGGGGTCAATGGGGCCGCGCTGGCCGTAGGGGCCCTTCTCGGCGGGGATGCCGCGGGGCGGGCCGTCCCAAGGTTCCATCCAGTCGCCCATCGCGGGTTCGGGCAGGTCCAGGGCGGCGTAGCGGTCGTAGAACCAGTCGGGCGGGGTCATCGGGGGATGCGGGTCAATAAACGAGACGTTGAGGAAGAAGGGACAGGAGGGATCGCGTTTTTCGAGGTATTCGATGGCGCGGGAGACGCACCAGAAGGTGTGGGTTTGCTCCTCGGGGAGGTGATTGGGGCGTCCGATCCAGCCGTTGGGGGTGGCGCCGTGGGCCATGGCCCAGCGGTCGGGCGGGAATTCGCCGTGCAGCCAGTCGAGGTACTCGTTGTCGCCGGAGCGGGTGGAGTCGGCCAGCTCGAGCACATCGAAGCCGAAGCGTTGGCGCTTGGGATGGAGGTGGAGCTTGCCGATCATGCGGGTTTCGTAGCCAGCGGCGCGGAGCTCGCCGGGGAGGGTGGCGGGCGGGTCCCAGGGGGCGCTCATGAAGCCGACCATGCCGTCCTCGTCGGGCGGGCGGCCGGACATGAGGACGCGGCGGGCGGGGATGCAGGAGGGGGATTCGGAGTAGCCGCGGCGGAAGAAGGTGCCGGAGGCGCCGAGCCAGTCCATGGCGGGGGTTTGCAGGACGGGGTGGCCGTCGATGCCGAGGCAGTCGCCACGTTGCTGGTCGGTGATGATGAGCAGCACGTTGGGGCGGCTCTGGTCCTGGCTCATACGGGGCATCCGGTGGGCAGGCAGCCCCTGACGGTACCGCGATGGGGCGTGCGGCTCAACTCGTTCGGCGGAGGGGGTGGGAAGCTGGGCCTTCGCGCACGTAAGAGTTTTTTCCAAAAAACTCTTGAGGCGCGGCGGGGCCGCGTTGGGCCCGCCTTGGCGCACGGAAATCCGCTGGCGGAAGGGGTTGAGGATGCGGAAGTTCGCGGCAGTGCTGGCGAGGGTGTGAAGGACGGCCGCTGCGAAACGAGGAGGATCTTCCAAGAAGCTCCAGAGCTTGCGCAGGATCCGCGGACACCCGAGGCGCGGCGTGCTGGGAGGCGCCGGGGCGGGGCGGAGGACGCGGGTTGCGGCGGCGGCCACAAGGGGATTCCGATCAGGGGTGCGAATTGGTAACACTTAGTGTACACTGTTGTATTCCGAGGGCAAGCGATGGAGTCACCGCAGGGAACGATCGAGCCATCAGAAGCTCAGACAAGTCGGGCGCAACGGGATCGGTTCGCTGGGGATCGGATGCCTGCGGCACCCGCGATCGGGGTGCAACTCACCTGCGCTGGCGGCAACGAACTGCCGGCTGCAGGCAGTTTGAACTATGGCCAAACCAAGACGCCGGCCGGTGGGCCTGCGGCGGGTGGCGAGGTTCGGGACAGGCGGCGCTAGGGGACGGTTTGCGGGAGGCGTTCGAGGATTCGGTCGAGCTTGTCGTTGTTTTGGCGAACCTCGGACCGGAGATCGTCGATGTCGGCGTGCACCTCGGTGCGTAGTTCCTGCATGTCGGCCTTGACGTCGGCGCGAAGTTCCTTGAAGTCGGCCTTGACCTCGGTCCGCAGGTCGCGGACTTCGGTGCGGACGAGCTGGATGTCGGCCTTTACGTCAGTTCGTAGGTCCTGCATCTCGGTTCGCACGTGTTGGATGTCGGCCTTCACGCCGGTTCGTAGATCCTTGACTTCAGCCCGTACGCCCTGGATGTCAGAGTGCACCCGGGCGCCCTGGTCCTGGACATCGACCCGAAGTTCGCGGAGCCGGAGGTTGCAGTCGTTGACGCCTTCCTCGACGGCGCCGACGCGCATGCCGACGCGCATGCCGACGTGCCAGGCGGCGCCGGCTACGGCAAAGACCAGGGTGAGGCCGACGGTGATCATGGTGACAAC
>JAPPFO010000008.1 GCA_028875175.1 Chloroflexota bacterium
ACCCCTCACCCCAACCCTCTCCCCCAGGAGAGGGATTAAGACTCGGCTGCACTTTCGAGCACTCGTGGCGTTTTGCAAAGGTCTCCAGAGGGAGAAGGAGCAAGAGCGGCCGCTCATTGGCAGACGAGAGACGCGATGCAAAGGTCTCAGTAGAGGGTCAAGCGTCAATCAGGCCGCGCAGGTAGTCGTGGGCCTGGGCGGCGTAGGCGAGGGGGTCGAGTCCGTCGAAGTTGGGGCTGTGCATGACCAGCCAGCCGTCGTAGCCGATGGCCTTGAGGCAGCCGACCACGGCGGGAATGTCGACGCCGCGGGGATCGTCGACGCGCAGATTCTGGTATTGGACGTAGCCGCCCTGGGCGGTGATGGGAATGCCTTCGTCTTCGCCAACCAGCAGCATGTTCTGGACTTCGGCGTGCTTGATGTGGGGGCCAGGGCGCGGACGGCGGGATCGAGGTAGTCCTGGCCCTCGATGTAGAGGTTGGCCGGCTCGAAGACGAGGCCAACGTTGCCGCGGTTGACGCGGCGCAGCATGTCGAGGGAGCCGGCGACGGTGTTGAAGGGGGTCCCGTGGTGGGTGAACTGGACGAGATCGACGTCAAAGGCGGCGGCCTTGTCGGCGGCTTCGCGGACCAGGGGGATCTGCTCGATGGAGCCGATGCTGGGGCGGATACGCTCGGCGCCGATGCGGAGGGCCAGGTCAAGGTATTCGTCGAAGCGGGGGGAGAAGCGGCCCTCGGTGGCGGAATCGGCCACGAGGCAGCAGGCGGCCAGATCGTTTTCGTCGAGGGCCTGGCGGATCTCGGTTACGCGGGCATGGGTGGCGCCGACCTCAAGCTGTGAATTGCGGACTTCGAGGGCTCCGTAGCCGATGCGGGCGGCGGCCTCGGCCAGCTCGGGCAGATCGATGAGGGCCCGGGTTTTTTCGTGGGGAGCTTCGACGACTCGTCCGGATAGCGCCAGTTTCATCTCGGTCTCCTTATGGTTCGAGTAGACGAAGCGGACAGTTGCGGGCGCTTTGCTTCCAGGTTACGCATCAATCTCCAGCAGGACTTTGCCGCACTGGCCAGTGTGGATCGTGTCCATGGCGTTTTCGAACTCGGCCAGCGGGAAGGTGTGGGTGAGCATAGGGTCGAGAACGTCGCCGTGGCGGATGAGGAAGGCTTCGGTCCGGTACCAGGTGTCCCAGATCAGGCGGCCGGTGACGCCGTAGACCTCCAGGCCCTTGAAGAGCAGGTCGTCGGCGAGGTTGATGGATACCGGCGTCGGTGGGATGCCCAGAAGTACAACTTTGCCGGCATTGGCCGAGAGGCGGAGGGCCTGGCGGAAGGCATCCGGGTGGCCGGACATTTCCAGGCTGACGGTTGGGCGGCTGCCCAGGGCGTTGAAGAGGTCCGACTCGAACGACGGCGAGGCGGCATCCAGGGTGGCGTGGGCGCCCATGGTTTCCGCCAGGCCGCGACGATAGGCCGATATGTCGCTGGCGACAATTGGGTAGGCACCCACCGAGTGGGCGACGGCGATGGACATGAGGCCCATGGGGCCGCAGCCGTAGACGGCGATGGGCTGGCCGGAGACGTCGAAGCGCATGGCGGCGTGGACGGCGTTGCCCAACGGCTCGAACAGGACGGCGCGTTCGAGCGGTATTTCGGGCCGCACTTTCCAGGCAACGCGCGCGGGTACGGCGACGTGCTCGGCGAAGCCGCCGTCGACATCGATGCCGAGGATCCGGAGATCCTCGCAAACGTGGGCGTTGCCGGTGCGACAGGCGCGGCAGACGCCACAAAAGATGTGACTTTCGACGGCGACCAACTCACCCACGTCGAAACCCTTGGCGGCGGCGCCGACGGCGGCCACCTCGCCCACGATCTCGTGTCCGAGGGTGAAGGGTGTGGGGAAGTTGAGTTCGGCCCACGAATCCCAGGCATAGAGATGCCGGTCGGAGCCGCAGATGCCGGCGCGGCGGACGCGCAGGAGGAGTTCATCGAATCCGGGTTCAGGCTGTTCGACCTGGGCGACTTCCACGCCACGCTCGGGGCGCGCTTTGCGAATGGCGAGCATCGTCAGTCAAGAGCTCCTTGTGCTGGTCAGCCGTCGAGCCCAAGCTCGGCGGCTACGGATTACCGGTTCAGACCGGCCCGGCGCGCGGCCCATGGTCGCGGCCCCTGGGGTGGTTGGCCAGGCGGTTCTCGGCGGCACGTTCAACGGTGGTGGTGATACGCCGGGCGCGGGTGGGCGCCCTCTTGGCGGATTTGATCCACCAGAGGATGTTCTTCTTGGCCGAGGCGGAGAAGCGCGCGAAGTGTGTATTCGCGGACGGGCTGGACCGCAGGGCCTCGGCCAGGTCGTCGGGAATCACGAGGTCTTCGATCTCGTCGCCGATCGTCCAGGCGCCGTTGGCCCTGGCGGCGTCGACCAGCGCCTGGCCGGCCGGTTGCAGGCGGCCTTCGTCGACGAGCCGGGCGATCTTGGCCCGGTTGATGCGCGACCAGGGGCTGGTGGGGTTGCGCGGACAGAACCAGCGCGTGGCGCGTTCGTCGTCCAGCCGGTTGGTGCGCGAATCGATCCAACCGTAGGCCAGCGCTTCGTCGACGGTGTCGGAGTATTCCAGGGCCGGCTTGCCGGTGTGCTTTTTCCAGACGACCAGCCAGACGCCGCGGGAGGCGTTGTGGTTCCGGTGGAGCCAGGCCCGCCACTGGCCGAGCGACTCGGCGTGGAACATGGGCTTGCCGTCGCGGTGTAGCTCAACCACGCGCGGTCAGTCTCGACAGGCCGGTCGGCTCAGGAGGCCTCGGCCGTTTCGGCCATCGCCACTTCGAGTTTGCCAATCTCATCGGTCAGCACCGGCAGCATGTCGGCTTCGTCCACCGTCTGCAGAATCTCGCCGTGACGGAAGATCACCGCGCGGCCCTTGCCGCCGGCGATTCCCAGGTCGGCGTCCATGGCTTCGCCGGGCCCATTCACCACACAACCCATAACGGCGACCTTCATGGGCTGCTTGACGCCCTTCATCACGTCCTCGACCGCGTCGGCCAGGCCGTAGAGGTCGATTTCGCAGCGTCCGCAGGATGGGCAGGACACCATGGTCGGTCCCACGGTCTTGAGGCCGAGGACCTTGAGGATCTCGTTGGCGACGCGGACTTCCTCGACCGGATCGGTGGTGAGGGAGACGCGCATGGTGTCGCCGTAGCCGTCCCACAGCAGGCTGCCCAGGCCCACCGATGAACGGATGATCCCGGTACTTGGCGGTCCCGACTCGGTGATGCCGATGTGGAACGGATACATCACCAACTGGGCCAGCTGCTTGTAGGCGTTGATGGTGACGTCCACTTCGAACGACTTCATCGATATCTTGATCTGGTCGAAGTTCATGTCCTCGAGGATTTTTACGTGTTCCACGGCGTCCTCGACCATGAGGTCCACGAGTTCGTCGCCTTCGGGACGACCGTCGAACTTCTTGGACCAGGCTTCCTGGATCGATCCGGAATTCACCCCGATGCGGATGGGGATGTCGCGTTCCTTGCAGGCGCGGACAACCTGTTCCACGTTTTCGCGTCCGCCGATGTTGCCCGGGTTGATGCGCAGGCAGTCGAACTCGGCTTCGGCGGCCATGAGGGCGAGGCGGTAGTCGAAGTGGATGTCGGCGACCAGCGGCGCATCGGTGCGCGCGCGGATGTCCTTGAGGGCGGCGCCGGCGTACTTATCAGGCACGGCCAGGCGAACGATGTCGCAGCCGTGTTCCATCAGGCGCTCGATCTGCGCCACGGTGGCGTCGACGTCGCGCGTGTCTGTGATGGTCATGGACTGGACGGCGACGGGCGCGCCGCCGCCGATGGGCACGTCGCGCACTTTGATCTGGTAGGACCCGCGCCGCTTGATCATGCGCTCAGGCTCTGGGCAGTGCCATGAGGTCGTTCTTTGAATCGTACCCCGGAATCCGCGCCCAGACCAGAACGCGCCCTAGAATGGCGTACAGACATTTCGCGGATGGTGGCGACGGTCGCGCGTGTGTTCGAAGTCTGATGCGGCGAATCCGGCCCCCGGTATCTGGCAGGCATGAATGATGGCGAGCAGGTTGCGCAGAGGAGAGACGAATGACTGACGCGACTCGCGGGCGACTCGCTCGCATGTTGGACCCCTGGGCACGCGGCGGCCTGGCGGGGCTTTTGTCCGGGCTGCTGGCTATCGGTGTGAGTGAGCTGTACGCGGGAATCTTCGGCGGATTGCCGTCGCTGCTCGTCTCCATGAGCGGCCGGATTGTCGACTTGAGTCCGCGGGCGATGGAAGAGTTTGCCATCAGCGTATTCGGCACCAGCGACAAGCTGGCGCTGGTCATCTTTCTTGTCGTCCTCAGCGCGATTTTTGGTACGACCTTTGGCGTCGTGGCCCTGCGGTCGCGGCCGGCGGCGGTGGCCGGCTTTGCGGCCTTCGGCATCCTGGCAGGTCTGGCGAACGGGTTCGACGCCCAATCAACGCCGGCGCACGCGGTAGCCGCGGCGGTCATTTCGGTGGGCGCGGCGATCGCGGTGCTCTTGTGGTTCATTCGCCTGATCCAGGAGCCAGCGGCGGCCACGGCGGCGGCGACGGCCGTTCCGATGCAGCCACAGCGACGGCTCTTTCTTGGCACCGCCACGCTGGTCGCGGCCACGTCGGTCGTTACCGGTGTCGTTGGACGCAACCTGATCGAGCGCGCCAAGGTGGCGGTGGCCAAGCGGGAGGACGTAGTGCTACCCGCGGTGCGCAGCAGCGCGTCGGCGACGCTTCCGGCGCCGGCGGCCAGCGCCGCCGAGGCGACCGCACCGACGGCGGCTCCAGTCGCGGCGATTCCGTCGCCTGCCAGCCTGGCGCCCCCCGCCAGCCTGGCACCCCCCGCCAGCCTGGCGCCTCCCACGGC
>JAPPFO010000210.1 GCA_028875175.1 Chloroflexota bacterium
TGTTCCTGGGGTTCGGGATCAAGGTGCCCATGTTCCCGTTCCACACCTGGCTGCCGGACGCGCACGTCGAAGCGCCGACCGCCGGCAGCATGGTGTTGGCCGGCGTGCTGCTTAAGATGGGGGCTTACGGCTTCCTGCGCTTCCTGATACCCATGGCGCCCGACGCCGTTGACGAAGCTCGCGGGTTGGTAATTGCGCTGTCGCTGGTTGCCATTGTCTACGGGGCGCTTGTTGCCATGGTCCAACCCGACCTCAAGAAGCTGGTCGCCTATTCCAGCGTCAGCCACATGGGCTTCGTGACACTCGGCATCTTCACCGCCACGCAAACTGGAATCGACGGAGCGCTGGTGCAGATGCTCAGCCACGGCGTCGTCAGCCCAGCGCTCTTCTTCGCCGTCGGCGTCATCTACGAGCGTGCGCACACCCGCCGCATCGATGAGTTGGGAGGCCTTGCGCCACGCATGCCCATCTACGCCACGCTCTTCGGCTTCTTCATGCTGGCCTCCCTCGGACTGCCGCTGTTGAGCGGGTTCGTGGGTGAGTTCCTGGTGCTGGTCGGGGCCTTCGAATACGCCACCGGTGTCGGCGTCCTCGCCGCGCTGGGCGTGATTCTGGCTGCTGCCTACATGCTCTGGATGTACCAGCGGGTCGCCTTGGGACGGCTGCGCAACCAGGCGCTCGCAACGATTCCCGACGTCAACCGCACCGAGATCCTCACCTTCGTCGGCCTCGGCGTATTAGTCGTCTGGGTCGGTATCTTTCCGGACACCTTCGTGCGCCTCCTGGGCGCCACCACCGCCGCGCTGGCTGGGTAACCGATGATCGAACCTTCGGATATCGGCTACGTCCTGCCCGAGTTGACGGTGCTCGGCACCGCCCTGGCGTTGCTGCTGTGGGCCGCCATAACGCGCGGCGACCGGCGCTGGACCAGTGTTGGCCTGGCCCTTACGGGCAACGGACTGGCCGCATTGTTCATGTTCATGCGCGCTCCCGCCGACGACGCGGCCGTCCAAATCTTCGCCGGCCAGCTGGTCGTCGATGGCTACTCCACCTTCTTCCGCACGCTCTTCCTGATCCTGGCATCCCTGGCCATCGTGTTCGGCGCGCAGCGGTTCTCAACCGCACCGTTGACCGACTTCGCCGCGCTCCTCCAGTTCTCCCTCCTGGGCATGATGCTGCTGGTTGGCGCCGCCGACTGGGCCACCGCCTTCATCGCCATCGAGACCATGGCGATCCCCGTCTACGTGCTGGTTGGCCTCACCCGCTTCCGACGCGAGTCGCTGGAAGCCGCCATGAAGTACTTCGCGCTCGGCGCGTTCGCATCGGCCATCCTTATCTACGGCATTGCATGGACCTACGGCCTGACTGGCACCACGAGCCTGGCCGAAACAGCCGCGGGAATCACGGCCCATGGCGAGGCCCCGTGGGCCCTCTTCGCGCTTGGACTGATCCTGGTCGCGATGGGCTTCAAGGTCGCTGCGGTGCCTTTCCACGCCTGGACGCCCGACGCCTACCAGGGCGCGCCCACGCCCGCCGCTGCGTTCATCTCCGTCGGGCCAAAGGTCGCCGCCATGGCCCTGCTGGCGCGCGTGGTCACGCTGGCCTTCGAACCGCTCGCCGCCAACATCGCCATCGCCCTCGCCGTCATCGCCGCCGCCACCATGATCCTCGGGAACCTCGCGGCCATCGCCCAGAACGACGTCAAGCGCCTGCTCGGATACTCCAGCATTGCCCACACCGGCTACATGCTGGTCGGACTGGCCGCCGTCAGTCAGACCGAAGACACCGCCACCTTCGTCGGTATCCCGTCCGTGCTGTTCTATGGCTTCGTCTACGCCTTCATGACCTTCGGCGCGTTCGCCGTGGCCTACGTCGTGGAGACGCAGACCGGCAGCAACGACATCTCCGCCTTCCGCGGCCTGGCCCAGCGGTCGCCGTTGCCGGCCGTGGCCATGGCCGTGTTCATGCTGTCGCTGACCGGCGTGCCCCCGATGTCAGGCTTCCTGGGCAAGCTCTACATCCTCCAGTCGGCCGTTGACGCCGAGTTTGGCTGGCTGGCCGTCGTGCTCGTGGTTACCTCGGTCGTCTCGGCCTTCTACTACCTGCGCGTCGTCGTGATGATGTTCATGCAGGACGCCGACGAGGCCGTGCCGGCCGACGCCAGTCCGGTTCCGGCCTCGGCCATCGTGGCCGACACGCATGCGGCGGTGATCGCCGCTACGGCGGGCGCCACGGTCGCATTCGGGATCGTTGGCGGCGGCCTGTTGACCTGGGCCCAATCCGCCGTAACCAACGGACTCCTCTAGAGCCCTCGTCCCAGCTCAAACTCGCTGGAGACGTTTACACAGGCGTCCCTCGTACTCGAAGGTGCGGGAGCTTCCGGTCTCAATCGACGCGCCAGCACCCGCGGACGGACGCCGATCTCCAACGGGCGTGGCGCTCTTCACGCTCTCCGAGGGGAGAGGCAGAACCTGCCCCGGACTCGATCCGGGGTTCCGGAGTCTTGCCGGAAATCGGTGAGGGGTCTTCCGGGCAACCAACGTCGGGTTACCCAAGGGTCTCCCGTGGGAGAGAGTTGGAGCCTGCCCCGGACTCGATCCGGGGGTGAGGGGTCTTCCGGGCAAGCGCCCTCAAGTTTCGCTAAGGCCTCTCTCGCAGGCTTCAGACGAGGCGCGACGAAGCACGCCCTCGTCTGCGCCCGACCCTACGCGTGCTCTTCGATGTAGCTGACCGCGTCGGTGATGGTGAGGATCTTCTGGGCGTCCTCATCCGGAATCGTCAGGTCGTATTCGTCCTCGAGCGCCATGATCAACTCGACCTGGTCGAGTGAGTCGGCGTTCAAGTCGTCCACGAAGCGCGAGTCCGCGGAGATTTCATCCGCCGGCACGTCGAGCTTGTCAGAAACTACGGCAATCACTCGGTCAACCGTTCCCACGGAGTCCCTCTCTTCGCATACCGGCGCTGCTTGCCAGCGCGGCGGCTATGACGGCTTTCGTAACATCGAACCAGAGGAAGGGCCCTGCCCCATTGGCCCACGCCAGGCCCCACGGGTTGACCTCATCCTTTGCCAGCACATAGTAAAGAGCCAGGTGGTTCACGCCAAAGAGATAGATGAACGGCACCCCGGCCAGGGCCGCCAGCAGGTCGATTCGCACAAACCGCAGGATCGCGCCGCGGCTGCCGTGCAGTCCCGTTTCGAACCGCGCGTGCAGCGTTTGTGACGTCATGCCAACTACGAAGGCGGCGATAATAAATCCGTAGATATAGCCCGCCGTCGGCGTCAGGAAATATGCCGGACCACCGCCGCGAGCGAAGACCGGCAAACCGGCGAATCCCATTATGGCGTACAGCAACATCGCGGCGGCTCCGCGCCAGGGACCCAGTACAAGTCCTGTAAGCAGGACGAAGAGCACTTGGAAGGTGTAGGGAACCGGCTCGGCCTCGATCTTGGCCTGCGCCGCCGGAATCATCAGCAGGGCGAAGACTACGACAAGTACGCCGTCCGAGACGGCCTGCCGCGGTGCCAGCCCCGCCACGCGTCGGCCAACCTCAACGCTCACGGTCGCTTCGCCTTTCCGGGGCCGGCGCCACGCCAATCCTTCACGACTGAGCGCCAGTATCCACAATGATCAGCGACTGCCCGGCGGCGATGGTATCGCCATTCTCGACCAGCACGGCCACCACCTCGCCGGTGTGGTCGGTCGCGATTTCGTTGAAAACCTTCATGGCCTCCACCAGCCCGATGGGGTCCCCGGCCGACACCTGCGTGCCGACTCGCACGAACGGCTCCGCGCCTGGGCGCGGGGAACCGTAGTAGGTTCCGGCCAGGGGCGAGGTGACGGGCGTCCCGGTCGGCGGCGGGGCGGGTGGTGGAACGGCGGTGGGCACGGCCGCTGGAGCCGCGGTGGCAGCCCCGGCGTCCGGGCGGCGGACGGCGACGCGCTGGTCGCCGATGCGGATTTCGAGCTCCGACAGATCCAGCCGGCGCATCGCATCCAGGATCGAGCGGACGCGCCGCGCGTAGCCTGCGTCGGCGCCGAGGTCCTCCGGGTTCGGTATCGCGCCAACCGCCTAGACCGCGCCAACGATCAGCGTGGCGTTATGTCCGCCGAAGCCGAAGCTGTTGGACATGGCGCACGTCACCGGCGCTTCGCGCGCCCCGTCCGTCACGTAGTCCAGGTCGCATTCGGGGTCGGGCGTCTCGTAGTTGATCGTCGGGGGAATCACGCCGTCATGAATAGCCTTGATGCACAGCATGGCTTCCACCGAGCCCGCCGCCCCGATCAGGTGGCCCATCATCGACTTCGTCGAGCTGACCGGCGCCGTGGAGCCGTTGCCGCTGAACACCTGCTTCACGGCGTTGGTCTCGGCCAGGTCTCCGGCCGGAGTCGATGTGCCGTGGGCGTTGATGTAGTCCACGGCTGAGGCGTCGAGCCGCGCGTCGTCCAGGGCGCCCTGCATCGCGCGGGCCGCGCCGTCGCCGGCGGCTGGCGGCTGGGTGATGTGAAACGCGTCGGAACTCAGGCCGTAGCCCAGGATTTCGGCGTGGATTGGGGCGCCCCGCGCGCTGGCGTGCTCGTAGCTCTCAAGCACGAAAACGCCGGCGCCTTCCGCGGCCACGAAGCCGTCGCGGTCCTTGTCGAAGGGGCGTGAGGCGTGCTCGTAGTCGTCGTTGCGGGTGCTCAGCGCGCGTCCGGCGCAGAATCCGGCCAGGCCGATCGGCCCGATCGCCGCCTCCGTCCCCCCTGCCAGCATCACGTCCGCCGCCCCGCGCTTGATGGTGGCGGCGGCCTCGCCGATGGAGTGCGCGCCGGTTGCGCAGGCCGTCACGATGGCGATGTTCGGCCCGCCGATGCCAAGGTCGATCGCCACCAGGCCGGCCGCCATG
>JAPPFO010000257.1 GCA_028875175.1 Chloroflexota bacterium
GGCCAGCTCCGGCGTCTGCAGCCCATGAGGCTTGCCCGATTCCCGGTCCTCGGGATCGGTCGCGTAGATCCACAGCGTGCCCACCTCAAAGGGTCCATAGGCGCAGGCGCCCAACCCGTAAAACTGCGTCTGCGGCGGATCTCCGGCATCCGGCTCCAGAACCATCTGCGGCTCGCCCGACCAATGCGCAAAGTCCCACGACTCGCTCCGAAACACCCGCCGCCCGTACCCCGCCATCCGGTGATAGGCCGCAAACCGCCCATCCGGCGCTCGCATGAACCCGATCGGGCAATCCGGCGCCGTGGCGATCACCGGCTGGACCCGGCCGCCAAACATCCGCGCCGATTCCCAGTGCATCCCGTCCGCGCTATGAAATGCCGACACGCATCCCGACGGCGCCGCGCCCGTCAGCAGCTTGAACCGGTACGCCGGCCGCGGATCCTTCCGGTCCTCGATCACCGCCGACCCCAGCGGCTCCCCGTCGAACACGATATTGGTCGGCTGCCGACCGTCCCTGAACACATCCAGTTCCGGCTTGTGCCAGCGCAGCCCGTCGTCGCTCTCCGCGTACGCCAGCCGCACCCGCCAGGGCGCTTCCACCACCTCGTACCAGGCCCGAAACCGCCCATCCGCCCCCCGCAGCACGCTCCCGAACATCTGCATGTTCCCGTGCTCCCACGGCAACTCCGGCCGCAGCAACGGCGCCCCCGCATCCTTCACCGGCGACTCCACCGCCCGCGCAAACCCCTCCACGTACTCCAGCTCGCGGTAGTCAAAAAACAGCAGCTTCTTCATCGCCACCACTCCAGTCGCCCGGTAACCCCCACAGAATTCGAGCTTACGGCCCCTCGCCCTCGCCTAAGCGTCCACCAACTCGATGCGCTCACCGAAAGGACAAGGGCGGCTAGACCCGCTCCTCGTAGAGGTCCTCTCGCCTGAGGCTCAGGCCTTCCGCGGTCCGATCTCTAGACACGAAGGCGACGGAGCGGTCCAGAGCTGCGGTTCTCGTAATGGGAGGTGGAGCGGAGGTTGACCGTGCGCCGCGCTGTCGGAACAGCTCGTCTCCGTAGGGCAGTTTGGGCCGAGTGGCCGCCGCTGCGCCGGTCACGTCACGTACGTGGCTGGATATCGGGCTCTAGCTGCCCTGGCTGACTGGCGTCCTCGTGCCACGCGGCTTGAAATTGAACTCGTCGCTGTCGGCGCAGGCCCCAACGGTGGACGCCACCGCGACTCCCAGGATCAGAACAGAAACCGCGACCAGACGGCGACGGCCAACCTTGCGATCGTGTCTCCCTCGCATCGATGCGTCCCCTGCGCGTGGCGAGCGGCGGGTGGCCCCCACGATTGCTCCTACGGACCATCGCCGCCCCAGGCGCCGGAGTCTAGCCCAGTCAGTTCTCCCAGGTATAAGCCCAGGGGCTGTTTGCGAACACGTCGGAGATCCGCGACCAGGCTTGGTTCCCGCCGACTTCGTTGATGGATCCGCGCGTGAAGTCGACCATGGCCCGCGTGCGACCGATTTCACGAGTCGGCCTGCCAGCCCGGTTGGTTCGCGAATACCAGGAGCGACCCGTGCCACGGACGCCGGACAGCAAAACAGGCGGAGCCTGCTGCTGCGCACCGCTGCGCCTTCCCGACCTTGTCCGCGATCTGATCGCCCTCGGTGTCCGCCCCGGCGACCTCCTCATGGTCCACAGCTCCCTCCGCAGCATCGGCTTCGTGAATGGCGGCCCGGAAACCGTCGTGGACGCCCTCCTCCAGGCCCTCGGCCCCCAGGGCACCCTCGTCGTACCCACGTTCACCTACCCAACCGCCGGAGCCCCCGAATTCGTCTTTGATCCGATCCACACCCCCTCGCAAATGGGCGCGATCTCCGAGGCGGCCCGACGGCGACCCGAAGCCCACCGCAGCATCCATCTCGCCCACAGCATCGCCGCCATCGGCCCGCTGGCCCAGACCATCGCCACCTCCGGCGGCGCCTCAGGCTGGGACGCCCACAGCCCCATGCGCCAGGTCTTCGACCGCAACGGCCGCTATCTGCTCCTCGGCGTCCCCTACCAGAACCTCACCGCCATGCACCTGTGCGAGGTCTGGCTCGAACTGCCGTACCGAAAGCCCCGCGTCTCGCAAGGCCGCATGCGCCACAGCGACGGCTCCACCACGCCCCTCGTCAGCATCGGCACTCCGCCGCTGCCCGGGAACCCCGGCAGCGACTACAACCGCCTCGGCCAGCGCATGGAAGACGCCGGCCTCGTCAAACTCGCCCCCATCGGCAACGCCCTCGCCCGCCTCCTCAACGCCCACGACCTTCGCACCGCGGCCCGCGACCTCACCCGCCACGACCCCAACGGCTTCCTCCAGCAAGGCCCCGCCGTCACCAACCTCACCCACGGCCACACCATCGAATCGCCCAACGGCGAACACTGCGTCGTCGATCCAACCCGCATCCACCACGCCACCTGACGCACCTCGTCCTCGAAGGCGCGCCGCTCTTCACCCTCTCCAAGGGGAGAGGCAGATTCGGGCGTCTTCGGCCGAAATCGGTGAGGGGTCTTCCGCGCACCCAACACCAGAGCCACCCAGGCCGTTCGCCGCCCCCATTGCTCCCAGGCAGCCCCTCTAACTGCTCACTCCTCTCCCCCGGTAGTACAACGCCACCTTCCGCAACGCCCGCGCGATGTCGTCAACATCCCCATCGCTCAGATGCGGCCACATGTTGAACCCAACCGTCCGGCCCATCAGCGCTTCCCCATTCGGACACCCGCCCGGCCCGTACGCCACCGCCTGCTCCCGCCCATGGTCGAAGGGAAAGCGGCTGCCGCCGTAGCAATCCGGTCCTGCCAGGAACGGATCGTTATACAGCGGCCCGCCCCCACCCATGCGCGGCAGCCCGGTCGAGGGGTGCCGCGCGTCCACGCTGTTCTCCGCCTTGATCACCGGCACGCCCTCGTGCCGCACCGCGTCCGCAAACACGTCCGCCGAGCAGCCCAGCCGTTCCGTGTCCAGGCTGAACCCCAGGATCCAGTAGGTATGCCGGTCGCCCGGCCGCACCGCCTGCGGGGTCAGCTCCTCGATATCGGCCAGGCCCTCGATGATCCGCTCCGCCGCCCGGATCTTGCTGGCGATATACCCGTCCACCTTCTCCAACTGCACCAGCAGCACCGCCGCCGTCAGGTCGTTGATGATGTAGTGCGGCGCCAGGAAGTAATGACCGTACGGACGCTCCGCATACGGCCCGCCCGCGCGCGGTAGCGCCACGTCGTGAAACAGCACCGCCCGCTCCCACAGCTCGGTGTCATTCGTCAGCACCGCGCCCCCTGTGCCGCCCGAAAGATGCTTGCCCCCAAAGCTGTACCCCGCAATGTCGCCAATACTCCCGACCACCTGCCCTTGATACTCCGCGAAATGCGCCTGCGCGCAGTCCTCGATCAGCGCCAGCCCGTGCCGCCGGGCGATGTCTTGCAACGCCCGCATGTCGCACGGATTGCCCAGGTAATGCACCGCGATGATGGCCCGCGTCCGCGGCGTGATCTTGGCTTCGACGTCCGCCGGATCCAGCGTGTACGTCTCGTCGATATCGGCAAAGACCGGCACGCAGTTCTGCAGCAGCGCGCCGATGATCGTCCCGCCGGCCGTCCACGGCGTCACGATCACTTCGTCCCCCGGCTCCGGATTGATGGCCCCGATACACACGTGCATCGCCGCCGTCCCCGACGTCACCGCAATCGCGTGCTTCACCCCGTGACGCGCCGCAAACGCCCGCTCGAACGCATCGACCTTCGGCCCCTTGCCCACGTGCCCCGACCGCACCACCTCCGTCAACGCCGCAATATCGTCATCCCCAAACTCGTGCCCCGGCCCAAACGGCTTCGACCGAACCGGCGCCCCGCCGTCCATCGCCAGACGCTCGCTCATCACCCGCCTCCTGCACCACCCACCCGCTGCCCGCCGATCATCGGACTTTAACGTGTGAAGTCGAACAGTTGACATGCAAGCACGCGCTTGCATATCGTAAGCCCTGACATGCAAGCAAGCACTTGCCTGAGGCTAGTCGTGTGGACGTCTATCGCGCGATCGCCGACCCAACCCGCCGGGCCATCCTGGATGAGCTCGTCGATCGGTCAGGTCAATCGCTCTTCGAACTCTGCGCACGCCTGACCATGAAACACGGCATCAACTCCTCGCGGCAGGCCATCACCCAGCACCTGGGTGTCCTGGAAGCCGCCGGGCTGATCCGCACCAGGCGCGTGGGCAGGTCCAAGCTCCATTGGTTCCAGGGCGCCCCGCTCAAGGCCATCGCCGAGCGTTGGCCGATCGCAACAGATGAAAGGGACACGTGAACGATGAGAATTCACCTCGCCGGAGTCTTCGTGGACGACCAACAGAAGGCGCTCCGCTTTTACACGGAAACGCTTGGTTTTCAGCTCAAGCACAACATTCCCTTGGGCGAGTACGCCTGGATCACCTTGGTATCCCCCGAAGACCCGGACGGGACCGAGTTTCTGCTTGAGCCGGATAACCATCCCGCGGTCCGTCCGTTCGTAGACGCGATTGTGGCGGACGGCATCCCCAGCACCTCCTTCGCCGTCGACGACGTGCAAGCCGAATACGAGCGTCTCCAGGCCAAAGGTGTGCACTTCGTCCAGCCCCCAACCGACCTCGGGCCCGTCATCACCGCGGTCCTCGACGACACCTGCGGCAACCTCATCCA
>JAPPFO010000260.1 GCA_028875175.1 Chloroflexota bacterium
GTGTGGGGCGGCGCGCTGGCGAACGCGCTGGTGGTGCGCCGCGACGTGGAACGCATCTTCGAATTCCGCAGGCAGACGCTGACGGCGATGTTCGGCAGCGGGGACGATTCATAGGCCTTCAGACGCAAAGGAGCCGCTGAGCGTGCGACTGGCAATCATCGGGGCGCAGCACGGGCACGTACTGGGGATTACGCGGCAGCTCATTGCCGAGGACGGCGTGGAACTGGTGGCGGTGGCGGAGGCGGAAGCCGCGGTGCGGGAGGAGACGGCGGCGGCTTTTGGGGTGCCGGGAATCGCGGACTACCGCGAGCTGCTGGACGGGTCCATCGACGCCGCGGCGCTGGCGCCGATCAACAACGAAAAGGGCGACGTGGCGGTGGCTTGCCTGGAGGCGGGCGTGAGCGTGCTGCTGGACAAACCGGCGGTAACGACGCTGGACGACCTGGACCGGCTGGAAGCCGCGGCGGGCGGGTTGGCGGCGCTGAGCTGCGCGCTGACGCTGCGATTCAATGGACCCTATATCGCGGCCAAGCGGGCCATCGAGGCGGGCGAGATCGGGCAGGTGGTGTCGTCGATGGCGCAGCGGCCGCACAAGTGCGGACCGGCGCGGCGACCAGCCTGGTTCTTCGACCGCGAGCTCAACGGCGGGGCGCTGCTGGACCTGTGCATCCACGACATCGACGGCGTGCGCTGGCTGCACGGCTGCGAGCCGGTGGCCGTGGCGGCGCAGCACGGGGCGGTGCGGTTCACCGAATACCCCACCTTCGCCGACCACGCCGAAGCCTGGTTGCGGCTGGAGGACGGCGGATCGGCGTTCGTACGGGCCTCCTGGCTGACACCGGACAGCGCGCCGTATCACGGCGATTGCCGGATGTTCATTGAGGGAACGGAAGGGTCGATCGAGATCCGGACGACGGCGGAGAGTTCCTGCACGATCGACAAGGGCGGGAAGCAACGAAAGCTGACGGAGTTTTCGGGTCCGACCCTGGATACGCCCACGGCGGATGCGCCGAATGCACTGGCGCGGGACTTTATCGCCGCCGCGCGGGGTGAGACTGATCTTGTGATTTCGGCTGAAGATGTGATTGCGTCGCACCGATGGACGTTGCTGGCGCGGGACGCCGCCGACAACGGGACGCTGGTTACCGGTCGGTAGGGTTCGGCGGCTAAGGTTCAACCAATCACATTTGGCTGGTAGATCACTGGGGAGCGCGTGATGGCCTGGGAATTCGAGCAGATCGACGGTCCGTACGGCAACGTCACCGAGGGTCCGGCCTGGGACGGGGAGGCGTTGTTGTTCACGAGCATTCAGCAGAGCCGGATCATGCGATATGACCCCACGACAGGTGAGTCGACGGTCCACCGCGAGGGCACCAACTATTGCAATGGGCTGATGTTCGACCCGAACGGCGTGCTATACGGCTGCGAGGGCGGCGCACGGCGGGTGGTGCGCTACAACGACGATGGGACGACGACCGCGCTGACGGACGGGTTCGAGGGGCAGCGGCTGAATATTCCGAACGACCTGGCGATCGACAACGTGGGGCGTATCTGGTTTACCGACCCGTACTACGAAGGGGCCGCGGGGGACTGGACCGAGGACCGGGGGAACAAGGACCTGGATCACGATTCGGTGTACCGGCTGGATCCACAGGGTGACGGGTCGTGGGCGACTAGCCGGGTCACGTTCGACACGACGCGTCCCAACGGGCTCCTGTTTTCGCTGGACCACTCGGTGCTGTTCGTGGCGCAGAGCGGTCGGCGTGAGGACGAGCACCGGCAGCTGCGGTCGTACCCGGTCAACGACGACGGCTCGCTGGGCGAGATGACGGTGCTGCACGACTTTGGCGCGCACCGCGGGATAGACGGGATGGTCCTGGACACCGAGGGCAACATCATCGCGACGGCGGGTTGGGACCAGGGCGGGCCGGGTTCATCGGTGTACGTGTTTGCGCCGGACGGCGAGGTGATCGAGCGGCATCCGGCGCCGGTGGCCAATCCGACCAATTGCACGTTTGGCGGGGATGACTTGTCAACGCTGTACGTGACCAGCATCGGCGGCTACCTGCTGCGAGTGGAGACGGAGCGGCAGGGGCGGTTGCATTACCCGCCGGCGGGGTAGCGGACATAGGCGCCGAGAGCGGCGACCCGGGTGCGGATTCCGGGTTAGGACCGAGTCGGTGAGTGGCGGGATATTGCGGCGGTTGGTGCTGGTCGTTGCCGTTGGTGTGGTGGCGCTGGCAGCCTGCGGAGAAGGGGGCGCGCAGACAACGGCGACGCCCGTGCCAGTGGTCGCAATCGAGTCAACACCCACGCCCGAGCCTCCGCCTGTCGGAGCACCGACAGTTACACCGGACACCACGCGGAGTCCGGCGCTGCCGCCGCTGCCCGGCGCCGGGGCCGATGGGCAGCCGATCAAGACTGAGGCGTATTCGCTTGAGGACTACGCGACGGACGTGGGCAAGGACGGGAGCCGGACGCGGCGCGGGCAGGGCTCGGCGAGTGCGATCGTCTCGCTGCCGCTGGGCGAGAGCTTCTACGTGACGTTCAGCGTGACGCTCAACTTTGGGATTGTGCAGATTGCCTGGAGCTCGGTTGGCGGCGATTCGAGGGACGCGACGCCTGGAGCCGGCCAGACGCCGTCCGGTGAGCCGGAGCCCGTCGCAAGTGGAAGCGCGCAGATCGCGTTGGACGAAGGGACCGCCTTGATTGGTCCGGTCAGGACGGCCATTGCTTTGCAGATCCAGTCGAGCGACAGCGGGTCACGGTGGACGCTGCGGTTTGCCCGCGTCGAGCGTCAGTAGCGCTGCCTGGAAGCGGGTGGCCAGAAGGTTCATCAACCGTCTTCGCCGTGGAGCCAGCGCAGGCCGCCGGGCCAGCCGGCGGAGGACTGGCTGAGGATGGACAGGTAGTAGGCGTTTGCCGTGGACTCAACGAAGTCATAGGTGGATGCCATCAGCGGGTTGAGAGCCGTCCAGGATCGATGGCTTAGCTGGCCTCAGACTGGCTCGAGCGTAACCGTCCAATCGCCGGTGGCTACTACGTCCAAATAGAAGTGCTGCCGATCTCTGACGGTTGTTGTCGTCTGCCAATCTCCGGATGCGGTAACGGCTTCCACCAGGAGTGACGGGTGTCCGAGGGCCGCCGTGAAGAGCGTGACAATGAAGCTTTGAGCGGTCCCAGTCTGATCGCTATTCCCGCTGACGTTGATTGTGGCCCCGTACTTTCCAGGTTCCAGAAGGAAGTTATCCGAGACAAATTCACCGCGCCCCTCCACGGTAAACGGCATCTCGGGCGCTGCAGACCCGGTGGAACCGGCTGCTGACTCGCCTGACGAAGTCCCGCAGGCACCAAGTGTGGCGAAGGCAACCACCAGAACAAAGGCAATGTATGTAAGCGGAGGGTAGGTTCGCGGTTTTGCTGCGCAGGGAAGTCGGGCTCTAACGCAGCTTGTACTCATGGGATCCTCGTTGTGTGCACGTGGCTTAGAGAGGGCCTTTTGAGCGACGTTCGTCACGGCTGCCCCGGGGGACGTCTGGCACTTCGGGGATGGGTGTTCTGATGAGCTCTGCGGCGGCGTGGCCGAAGTCGCTCCAGGACGGCTCCGGCCAGCTTGAGCGGCGCCGGATCGTACCTGGGCACCGGGGCATTTCGGATCGGCCGGACGGGCGGGAGGTCGGTCATGCGCCTGAGATTTCGTGCCGCCGCGCGGCCAACGTAGGTGGTCAGGCGCACGGGATCGACGGCCGTGGGGACGAAGCGGCCGAGCCGCTGTTTCCGGAGGAAAGTCTGCCCGCCGACGAGCCATCGCTTGAGCCACAGCATCCAAAGCGTAATGACGAAGCCAACGACGGCGAGCACCCAGACAATGTGATATCCCCACTGGAATTCCGTGCCCGGCATGTTCTGGAAATTCATTCCAAAGATTCCGGCGATTAATCCGAGCGGCATAAAAATCGTGGCGATAATTGACAAGACTTTCATGATTTCGTTTTGTCGGTTCGAGATGGCCGAGAGATACGTAGCCAGGGCCGTGTCGGCACGCTCTCTGATCGCGTCGTTGGCGGCCTGCACACGCAGGAGGTCCTCGAATAGATCGCGGAAATACAGGTCAACGCCGCTGCCGATCAGCTCAAACTCCCGGCGACCCAGCCGACTCAGCACGTCCCGCTGCGGCAGCAATGTCCGATTCAAGCCGAGGCTGGATCTCTTCAGAGCCATGAGCGTTGCGAGAGCCGACTCGTCGGGGTTGGCAAGGATCTGTTCCTCGATGGCATCGGCCCGATCGCTCATTCGTTCCAGCGTCGGCAGAATCGCCTGGATCAGGGCGTCGAAATGGGCGTGCGCCAGGAACGCCGGTCCTTTGGCAAGGGGTCGGCCGTCGATTTCGACAAGTCCCCGGATGGCTTCCACACTGGGCATCGTGACGCTATGGACCGTGACAACGTAATTCGAGCCGATAAACATGCTGAGGTTTGCCGTCTGAAGTATGTCGTGGTCCAGCGTGTAGTCGATACTGCGCGCGTTGACGAAGACATAGCGTCCGCGGTCTTCCACGCGGGCCGTGCTTGGTTCGATGTCAAGGCTGGTATCGACGAGAAGCGGATGAAATTCGAATACGTCGAGTAAAAGCGACTGATCGCTCTCGTTGGGTTCGTCAATATCAATCCAGAGAACGCCCTTGCTA
>JAPPFO010000099.1 GCA_028875175.1 Chloroflexota bacterium
GTACCAGGGCGGGCAGTTGATCGACGGCGCCGCGGAGGCGGTGGCGACAGTTCGCAACCTTGGTCTGCCGCTGTTCTTTGTCACGAACAACTCGCGCGAGGCGCCGGTTGAGCTGGCGGCGAAGCTGCAGCAGATGGGGGTGGATGCCGGTCCCGAGGAAATCATCTCGGCGGTGGTGGCGACCGTGGAATACCTGAATCGGCTGGACCCAAGGCCAGATTCGGTGTTGGTGCTGGGCGGTGTCGGGTTGGCGGCGAACATCGAGGCGGCGGGATTCACATTAGGGAGCTTTGACGACGATGAGCCGGTGGACGTGGTGGTGGCCGGGTGCGACTTTGGGCTGACCTACGACCGGTTGTCGCGGGCCACGCGGGGGCTTGTGGTGCACGATGCGGCGTTCATCGCCGTGAACAAGGACTCGTTGCTGCCGACGGCGAACGGGCCGATGCCAGGGGCGGGAGCCATCGTCGGCGCGCTCACGGCGGCTACAGGGATCGAGCCGCTGGTGGTTGGGAAGCCGTCGCCGCACCTGTTCAGCCTGGCGGCGGAGCGGAGCGGGGTGCCGCCTCAGGACCTGGTGATTCTGGGGGATCTGCTGGATGCCGACATCGCCGGCGCGAACGCCATCGGGGCGACGGGCGTGCTCGTGCTGACGGGGAGTACACCGCGCACAGCCGCTGAGGCGGCCGAGGGTGAGCTACGGCCGGACCTGGTGATCGATAATCTCAATCAGCTTCCGTACGACCTTCTACTAGCGCCGTAGGCGGGGATGGCTATGGCCTTCAAGAACCTGCGCGAGTTTCTGCACCTGCTGGAGGAGCGGGACGAGCTGCGGCGGATCCGGGTCGAAGTGGACCCACACCTGGAAATCACCGAGATCGCGGACCGGGTGATGAAGGCCGAGGGACCGGCGCTGCTGTTCGAGAACGTGAAGGGCAGCGACATCCCGTTTGCTATCAACCTGCTGGGGTCGCCGCAACGGATGGCCTGGGCGCTGGGCATGGAGGAGTGGTCGGAACTGGAGCGGCGGCTGGACGACCTGCTGTCAATGGCGATGGGGCCGCCGCCAAAAAGCCTGCTGGGCAAGCTGCAGGTGCTAAACGAGATCATCAAAGTCGGGCGGATCGGGCCGCGCGAGGTGAGCAACGCGCCGGTGCACGAGGTGTTCGACACCGAGAATCCGTCGCTGGCGGACCTGCCGATTCCGACCTGCTGGCCGCTGGACGGCGGGCCGTACATCACGTTTCCGCTGGTGCTGACGCACGACCCGCTGACAGGCAAGCGGAACGTGGGGCTGTACCGGCTGCAGAAGTTCGACGACCGCACGCTGGGGATGCACTGGCAGCTGCACAAGGGCGGCGCCGAGCATTGGCGCCGGAGCCGGGAAGAACGCCGGCGCATGGAAGTGGCGGTGGCAATTGGGGCGGACCCAACGCTGATGTACGCGGCCAGCGCGCCGTTGCCGCCGGATATCGATGAAATGGTGTTCGCGGGCTTTCTGAGGGGCGCGCCGGTTGAGACCGTGCAAGCGAAGACGGTGGACATCAAGGTTCCGGCACATGCGGAGATCGTGCTGGAGGGGTGGGTGGATCCGTCGGAGTCGCGGCTGGAAGGTCCGTTCGGGGACCACATCGGGTACTACTCGCTGGCCGAGCCGTTTCCAGTGTTTCACCTGACGGCGGTGACACGGCGGCGGGATCCGGTGTTCGTGTCGACGATCGTGGGTGTGCCGCCGATGGAGGACGCCTGGATCGGGAAGGCGACGGAGCGGCTGTTCCTGCCGCTGGTGCGGCTGTTCGTGCCCGAGCTTGTTGACATGAACCTGCCGGTGCACGGGGTGTTTCACAACTTCTGCATCGTGTCGATCAACAAGCGGTATCCCGGTCAGGCGCGCAAAGTGATGCACGGCATTTGGGGCGTCGGCCAGCTGATGTTCACGAAGTACATCATCGTGGTGGACCACGACGTGGACGTGCAGAACCTGAAGGAAGTGATGTGGCGGGTGGGTGCCAACACGGATCCCGCGCGGGACCTGGAGCAGGCGAGCGGGCCGATGGATCACCTGGAATTCGCGACGACCACCGAGTTCTTTGGCGGGAAACTGGGCATCGACGCGACGCGCAAGCTGCCGCAGGAAGGGTTCCCGCGGGAGTGGCCGCCGGAGATCAAGATGGACGACGAGATCGTGAAACTCGTGGATGAACGGTGGTCGAGCTATGGGATCTGACGAGGACGCGGGGTCTGACATTCAGCGAGCTGCGCGCTGGTTTGCGGTGGAAAACAACAACCAGGCATGGGAGCTGATCGACAGCAACCCGAACTACCTGCACGCCGGCGAGCTGCTCTCAAGAGCCTATGCGTCGCACCGGCACTGGTTCGAGGTGGGCGGGCCGCTGGAGAAACAGCGGGCCGAGCACCTGGTGGCGACAGCGGTGTCGTTTCTTGGGATCGTCTCACTGTCGGTGCATCACGCCGATGCGTGCATCAAGTTGAGCGATGCGAACGGCGACGCGCAGACAGCGTTCGATCGAGCGGCGGCGCTGGAGTGCCTGGCGCGATCGCACGCGTGCGCGGAGCTGGCGGATTCAGCAAACCGGCGGGAAACAGCGCGGCAGGCGGGGGAACTGATCGAAGACAAGGAAGAACGAGCGGTGTTCGAGCAGCTGCTGAACAGCGGGCCGTGGTTTGGGTTGGACTGATGAGGCAACGCACGCCGCGCGGCGCTTGTAGATGAGCCCGGCGGTTCCCGTGCGGCGGGCGCGGGTCTACCTGGACGCGATTCGGTTCGAACACACGGTTTTTGCGTTGCCGTTTGCGTACCTGGGGATGGTGCTGGCGGCGCGGGGGTGGCCGGGGTGGCCGGTGTTTATCTGGACCACGCTGGCCATGGCGGGGGCTCGGACCGGGGCGATGGCGGCGAACCGGCTGATTGACGCCGAGATGGACGCGCGGAATCCGCGCACGGCGTCGAGGGCGATCCCGATGCGCATTATGTCAAGAGTCGAGATGCTCGGCCTGGCGCTGGCGGGGTTCGCGCTATTGCACGTGGCGGCGTGGCAGCTGAACAGCCTGGCGCTGGCACTAGCGCCGGTGGCAATGGTGGCGGTGACGTTCTACTCGTATACGAAGCGGTTTACGTGGAGCAGCCACTGGATCCTGGGCCTGGCGGACGGGATCGCGCCGGTGGGCGGATGGATTGCGGTAACCGGCGAATTTTCGACCGAGGCGGCGCTGCTGGCCCTGGTGGTGACGTTCTGGATCGGCGGGTTTGACGTGCTGTACGCGACGCAGGACGTTGAGTTTGATCGGGCCGAAGGGCTGCACTCAATCCCGGCACGCTTTGGACTGGCGTCGGCCTTGTGGGTGGCCCGGGCCTCGCACGCACTGACGATTGGGGTGCTGCTGGCGCTCGGATTCGTTGCGGCCCTGGGTTGGCCGTATTGGGTCGGCGTTGCCGTGATCGCGGCCTTGCTGGTTTACGAGAATCGGTTACTGAAGCCGCACGACCTGAGCCGCCTGAGCCTGGCGTTCTTTAATATCAACGGGTACGTGGCGGTGGCGGCGCTGGTGTTCACGATCCTGGGGGTGTGGCTTGGCTGATCCGCCCGGATTGGTGCTTGGTATCTCGGGGGCCAGCGGCGCCGTGCTGACCGAGGCAACGGTTCGCAGGTTGCAGGACCTGGACGTTGCGCTGGAGGTCGTGTGCAGCGACTACGGGGCGCTGATGTGGCACCAGGAAACCGACGAGCGATTCTCGGACGCGGCAAAGCGCTGGTCGACACGGGGCCGGGTGACGGTGCATCGGCCGCAAGACGTGGCCGCGCCAATTTCCAGCGGGTCGTACCCGACGCGTGGCATGGCGATCGTGCCGTGCAGCATGGCGACGGTCGGCGCCATTGCATCCGGGGCGGGGCAGAACCTGTTGCACCGGGCGGCGGACGTGACGCTGAAGGAAAAGCGACGATTGGTGGTGGTGTCGCGGGAAACTCCGCTGTCGCTCATTCACCTGCGGAACCTGACGACGCTAGCCGAGGCGGGGGCTGTGATCCTGCCGCCTGACCCGGCGTTCTACTTGCGTCCGGATTCGGTCGAGGCGATTGTTGACGCGCTGGCTGAGCGGATTCTGTATGCCGTGGGCGTGACTCCGAGGGTTGCCGAGGCCCACGCCTGGACTGACTGAACAAAGCAGCAATGTACAGCCGAGCCAAACGCCGCGCGCACCAGATCGTCAACAGCCCGGAGGACGGCGGACGGGCGAGCCGGCTGTTCGACCAGACGATTTTTGTTCTGATCGGACTTACGGCGTTCGGGATCGTGCTGGAAACGATCGAGCCGATCCGCCAGGCCGCCGCCGGAGCTTTCGCCGTCATCGAAGTCGTCACGGTGGCGGTCTTTACCCTCGAGTACGTGCTGCGGGTGTGGTCATGTACCGAGGACCCAGACTTCGCGCACCCGCTGTTTGGCCGCCTGCGGTTTGCCGTGCAGCCACTCATCCTGGTGGACTTGCTGGCGATCCTGCCGTTCTATGTGGGCCAGGATCTGCGCTTCGCGCGTGTGCTGCGACTGCTGCGGTTGATGAAACTGACGCGGTACTCGGAATCCATGTCGATCATCGGCGACGTGCTGCGGAGCCGGCGCGATTCCCTGATTTCGACGTTGTTCGTGGGGTTTGTGC
>JAPPFO010000212.1 GCA_028875175.1 Chloroflexota bacterium
GTCTACGTCAACGTCGTGGGCGGGCTGCGCCTGCGCGAGCCGGCGACGGACCTGGCCGTGGCGCTGGCGGTGGCTTCCAGCCATAGCGGCCAGCCGCTGCGCATGGGCGCGGCGGCGGTTGGCGAGGTCGGCCTGGCCGGCGAACTGCGGACCGTTCCATCGGCCGCGCAGCGAGTTGACGAGGCGGCGCGGCTGGGTTTCAGCCACTGCGTGATCCCCGCCGGCGCACAGACCAACGGCCGCCAGACCACGGCCGTGCCCGTGGCCAACCTGCGCCAGGCCCTGGACGCGGCGCTGGCGTGAGCGCCGACGCGGTGGTGCTGGGCGCCGGGTCCAGCGCCCGCATGGGCGGCGCCGACAAGCTGCTGGCCGACCTGGACGGCGAGCCTGTCATCGTCTGGAGTCTGCGGGCCTTCGAGGCCTGCCAGGGCATCCGCACCGTGGTCGTCACAGTCGCCGAAGACAACGAGGCGAGCATTCGCAAAGCCGTGGCGCGGGCCGGGTTAACCAAGGTGCGAGCGTTCGTGCGCGGCGGCTCTTCCCGGGCAGAGTCAGTTCTACACGGTCTGCGCGCCCTTGATAGAGACCCTCGCAAAACGCCCGTCGTCTTTGAAGATCCGGATGCTCTTGCTCCCTCTCCTGGGGGAGAGGGTTGGGGTGAGGGGTCTTCCGGGCTAGATCACCGGGTTAAGCAAGGGTCTCTTGATAACGAGCCGCCGGACTACGTGGCCGTCCACGATGGGGCGCGGCCGTTAGTCACTCCCGCGCTAATCGAGGACGGCCTGCGGATGGCGCGCGTCTACGGCGCGGCCGTCGCGGCCGTTCCCGCCACGGACACGCTCAAGATCGTCGATCGCGACCGCCTGGTGGTTCGCACCCCGCTGCGGTCGTCCGTCTGGCACGCTCAGACGCCGCAGTTCGCCCGTTTTGCGGATCTACTCGGGGCACACGAACGGCAGACCGCCATGCTCGATCTCTATACCGACGACGTCTCGGTCCTGGAAGCCGAAGGTCTGCCGGTCCGAGTGTTCGAAGGCAGCCGCGAGAACCTGAAGATCACCACGCCGGACGATCTGGATGCGGCGGCGCGCATCGCGCTGCAGCGACGAGCGGCCGCCGCGACATAGGACGGGTTTCCGTCTGGAGCGTAGGCTGAGAGGCCGGATCGACAGGGGTGCGAGTGATGACGACTAACACAGCGAATGACTTCCGACAGGCCGCCGACCGCGCCCTCGACTTCGTGGCCGCCCACGTCGACGAGAACGGCCGCAGTCGCATCGACCCCAACGATCCCGGGCTGCACTTCAAGCTGCCGTACGTGTTTGCCTGTGGCGACCGGCGTCAACTGGCGCTTCGCGCGCTTGACCACATCGAACACAACCTCCTGGCCGCCGACGGTTCGTATCGCGACCAGCGGTTCAATGGTCCCGCCAGCGCCTTTCTGTACCAGTCCGGCTGGTTGGCCTGGAGCAGCGCCGCGCTGGGCCGATTTGACCTGGCGCGGCGCGTTGCCCGGCGGGCCATGCGGGAGCAGGACTCGAAGCTGGGCGGCTTCTGGAACGAGACGGGGCTGGGCCGCGAGCAAGGACTGCTCAACAGCTCGTCGGCCGCCGCCGGCTGCGCCGCCGCCGGGGAAGTGGATGCCGCCGAACAGGCCGCCGGCTTCATGGACCGCGTCTTCGAGCTGCAACCCGAACGGGAACGGCGTTTCCACTTTGCGCTGAACGCCGACGGCGATCTGATTACCGAATCGGACGCCGTGGCCGGGCAAGATCACTTTGACCTGCACGGGCCCTGCCGGCCCGCCATGTTCGCCACCGCGATTGCCGGGTTGACCTGGGTCGGACGGCAGACCGGCGACCGAAGCCACTTTGACCTGGCGCGCGCCTTTGTCGGTGTCATCCTCTCGCACCACGGGAAGCCGTGGAACTCGCCCTTCGCTTCCAAGACCGGCTGGGCCGCGCTCCAACTCAACGTCAACCAGCCCGACCCGGCTCTCAATGACTATGCAGCGGCCGTTGGCCAACGCTTTCTGGAGTTGCAGCAGCCTGATGGCAGCGTGGATCTCACCGTCTGGCCCGGCTTCGAAAACGGCGCCCCGCTCCCCCTGCGCCTCTCCAACCTCTGCGACTGGTCGCTAACCGCCCTCGCCCTCGCCAACGGCGGAACTTAGCGTCACCCATAGATTCCTCTGCAACGCTCGCTTGGCCCCGAGCGTGCGGACCTTCTTGCTCTCTCCAATGGGGCAGAGGATCAGGGTGAGGGGCCTATAAGCAACCGGTCCCCGAATTACGCAAAGGTCTCTATTGAGAACTAGCACTTCGCACCGACGGCATCAGCTGTCGTCTGTGCGTGGATGTCTACCAATATAACCGACTACGACAACTTCTATATCCTTATCCCAGTCAAAACCAATTCTAATCATACTTCTTGGATCACCACTGCCTCTTCCAATGTGCTCGTCCAAAGTATAAGTCGTTGAACCAACCTTCGTTGTATAGTGATCAGGATACTTACCTTTGGCTGTATCACTCTGCTTAGGCTTATACCACAACCCGCAGGCCTCACGGCATGACTCGTCAAATCCGTCGATCCCATCGAATCCATTGCAACGCGAGTCGTAGTACTCGGTTGCCAGCCACTCGAACGCCTTCCACACAGACGTTGTGTCCTCGAAGCCCGGGTTCTTCTCGGATTTCGAATTGAGCGCAATCAATAGCCGATCTTCAAACGCTCGATCAGCGAGTTCCACCGCCGTCTTGATATCTGGAATATCCTCGCCATTTGCGCCTGGGGATTGAGTTGGACTGGCTTCTGATCGGCGTATGGCGACATACGCTGATTGTAGAGCTCTGTAATTTTCCTTGCTCTCATACAGCTTTCGGCGCAAATCATCCTCGTTTTTCTTAAGGCTTTGCGTATCTAGTCGCAACTCTTTGACTTGCTGCTCATAACTCTGTCTTTCGGCTTCGACCGTCTCGTGCTTGTTCTGCAGCGCGGCATGGTCGGCTTGCAGAGCCACATAGGTGGGATCCAACTGCCCGGCCGCATCACTCGGATCCACGGAATCGACACCGCCTGCCCGTGCCCCTGATGCGAGGCCGGGACTTGCCGTTACCGCTACGCTATCGCCCTCCCGGCTGTCGTCATCGGAGTGCACAATGGCCCGACCTCCCGGTGGCGACGTGTCGTCGTCGGGATTCCAGTCGCCGGAGAGGTGACGATTGACCTGGTCGATTAGAGACAGGATCTGCGGCTCGAGTTCCAACCGTTTCGCAAGTCGGGCGTCTTCTTCGCTCCGGGTAGCGGCCTGGAGTCGAATCCTGCAATACGCAAGTAGCGAATCGCCCAGCTGGTCAACGATATCCAGCGTCGTTGATACGTCGGCCAGCTTGGACGTGTCAATCTCCGACCACGCGTTGATATCCGCCTCCAGGTACTTCAAGTCGTCCAGGAACTTCTCTTCGATATACGCAAGATCCTTCGCCAACGCGGCCGTAAACGCCTCTTCGGCTTCCCGCTCTTTCGCCTGGCTGATTTTCCTGACTGCGGAAATGAAATCCTCGGTCTCTTGCCAATCAATAGCATATGGAGATAACTGCTTGAGGTACTCAATCCAATGCGTGAATATGCTGTCTGCCGGTAGGACAGTCTCATCGTCCACGTCGTCAGGGGGTAGCAACGGCATGTTTCCGGATACGCAGCACAGCATCAATGCTGCGTCGGAGTCGTAGTGCTTACCGTTATCCTTGACAAAGACATCTGTTTCATGGTCCCAATCATCGATGTCCCAAGCTCCCGGAAACTCACGACCTGCAACATATTCCTGAATCGGCAAGTCAGATTTCTTGCGATATTCGACCACATTCGCATGCAGCACATCCTGTGATTCAATCCAAACTCTCAAGATGGCGCCGGTAAGATCGTTTGATGTCGGCATGCGCTCTACAACCTGATTCAGCAAGAGACCTGAAGGCGCGTTATACGCACTTGTGCTTCGAAAACCCTGGACGCTGAAGTTACTGTTGTTTATGGCCGATCTGAGAGTCTGTTGCGCTTCGGGAGACGCTTTCTTTCGCCAATTAAGGGCACGCTCAACTACGCCGGGTCGATACTCGGTCCCCAGGTGGAGGTCAATGGCGTAGTTGATGCACTTCGTTTCCTTTACGTCGTCCAGCTCCGACCTGTTTTTGCTCATCATCTGTCTCCCGCACGATCAAACCCTGACCCGGCGTCCGCCTCGCCCCCACCCGCCATGCTTGACCGGTCCCGACCATTGTGTCCGAAAGCAGTGTCGTCCGTCACCTGCCGGGCCTCGCAACGACACCCTGGACTCACTCGATCCCATCCCCCTGTCATCCACTCGCTGACCTACGCCCCGCGAAACGCGGAACCTCGCCCTTGCCCCGCGTACGCCACTCGTGTACAATAGGCCCTCCTCTCACTCCCCCGGAAACCCAATGCTGTCCGCCCTGCGTCGCCTGTTCACCGTCATCCTGCGCCACCCGCTGGTCGCGGCCCGAACTGTCCAACCATCGCCACCGCCAGCGCCGTCTTCTTCCCCAGGCCCCACCCTGCCCCGCATCGCCCCCACCCCACTTCCCTCGCACCACGTCGCGC
>JAPPFO010000151.1 GCA_028875175.1 Chloroflexota bacterium
GGGTGACGCCACCGGCCCGTCCAGCAGCGGGTCGCCCGTAGCCCGCATCCACTCGATCAGCCTGGCGCCCAGCCCGGCCTGGATGGCCGCCGTTTCGGGGCGCCCGGCCAGGTTGACCTGCTCGTTGGGGTCGGCCTGGAGGTCATAGAGCTCCACGTCCACGTGGTGGGAGGGCTGCATGCGTCCGGCCACGTCGCGGTAGGCGCCGCTGCCGGCGATGTCGCTGGGGATTTCCACGCCCAGGCCCGTCTCGAAGTTGCGGATGTACTTCCAGCGATGGGTGCGAACGCCGCGCATCGGGTCGTAATAGCTGTGGTAGGTCTTCTCAATGAAGATTTCGTCATAGCCGCGGGAAGCGCCGGCGGCCACCGGCAGCAGCGATGTTCCGTGCAGGTCCGGCGGGGCCTCCGCGCCGCTGAGCTCGATTAGCGTGGGCACCACGTCCAGGTTGCTGACCATGCCGGCGGGCGCCACGCCGCCGCTGAGGGCGCTGCCCGGCAGGCGCGCGATCAGCGAAATCTCGATGCCCGGGTCGTACAGCGTGCACTTAGCGCGCGGGAAGGCGATGCCGTGGTCCCCGACATACAGCACCAGCGTCTCGTCCAGCAGGTCGCGGTCCTCCAGGATTCGGACCAGGCGCCCGATGTACTCGTCGGCGCGGTTCACGCAGCCCTGGAAGTCGGCCAGGTCGGCGCGGGTGTCGGGGGCGTCCACCAGGTAGGGCGGGATCGTGATGCCCCTGGCGTCGTAGGGCCGGCCGCCGAAGCCGTGGCCGCCCACGCGGTGGGTCTCGCCAAAGCCGACCTGCACGACGAACGGCCGCGCGCGGTCGGCGTCGATGAACTGCGCCACGCCGGAGGTGATGGCGTCGACGTCGCGAGTCTCGTCAAAGACGTCATTTCCGATGCGCCGCGGGTCGCGGGCGGCGTGCTCCACGCCCCAGTGGCCGCTGCGGTAGCCCGCCGTGCGCAGGATTTGCGGGATGGTGCGCTCGCCGGGATGCAGGTCCCAGCGGAAATCGCGGTGCGTCAGGCCCATCGTGCCGGTGGCGTGGGGATAGCGGCCGGTAGTCAGGCTGGCGCGGCTGGGCGAGCACTGCGGGGCGGTGGTATAGGCGTTGAAGCGGGCGCCCTCGGCCGCCAGCCGGTTCAGGTTCGGAGTTTCCACCGTCGTGACGCCATAGGGCTGGATAAAGCGGCCGGTGTCGTGGGTGGTGACAATAAGGATGTTGGGCGGCATGACACCAGGTGCATGGGCGGCGGGACCGCGAAGTCTAGCCAGTACCGGCGCTATTCAGGGATCACGCCGTTCTGATCCCTTTTGGGGATTGAGGCGGGGGCGGTCCTGGAAGTCTGGCTGTTGTGGCGTCGGCGGGGGCATGTGAGAGCACGGCCGGAAGACCCCTCACCCCAACCCTATCCCCCAGGAGAGACCGTTGCAAAACCCCGCCCCGACCTCGCCAGCGGCCCCTCTTAATCCCTCTCCCTCTGGGAGAGGGTCGGGGTGAGGGTCTTCCGGGCAACCACTCCGGGTTACGCAAAGGTCTCCTTGAGGGAGAGGTCTGGGGCGAGGGTGGCTGCTTCGCTGAAGCAGCCAGGCCAAAGTCGAGCACCGTCCGCCACGGCCGCCGCTCTTCACCCTCGCCGAGGGGAGAGGCAGATTCGGGCGTCTTCGGCCGAAATCGGTGAGGGGTCTTCCGCGCAACCAAGCTCGGAGTACGCAAAGGTCTCTCTCTGGGAGAGGGTTAGGGTGAGGGTCTTCCGGGCACCCATCCCCAGGGTTTCGCAAAGGTCTCCCAGGAGAGGGATTAAGACTGCGATTCGCTGGCTGGTAGGTGGGCACTGCTGACGTGCTGGCTGCGGGCGTCTCGAGCGGAAGACCCCTCACCGATTTCCGCCGGGGACGGCGGAACCCCGGATCGAGTCCGGGGGTGAGGGTCGAACGCCTAACGTCCCTCCCCAACCCCGAAGCGATAGCCCTTCCAACCCCCCGCCCCCTCCGCCTCCCTCTCCCCAAAGATGAGGAATCCTCCCCACCCCCTACACACCCCGCCCACAGGGGCGCCCCTCGTCCTCCCCAGCCGCAAAGGTCAGCAATCGTCCGCGCCCCTTCATGACGCAAAAGTCGCCGCGAGAGACAGTTGCAGCCTGCCCCGGACGCCATCCGGCGATAAGGCGACCTCCGCTCACAACCGCCCCGCCCATCACACGCGTCCGGCCGGCCGCAATCCCCCGTCTTAATTCCTCGCCTGGGACAGAAGATCGGGGACTTCCGCGCGCCCACCTCCGGCCCAGGCACGCCTCTCGCGGCGGGACTCCCGCGCACGCCATTAAATAAGGCCAACGCGCAGTCGCCCTCCAATCCGTTCGGCGACCCGCCTTAATTCGTGCGCCCAGCACGCGCCAGAAAGGTTTGGCGCCGGCCCTTAACAGGTTTGGGGCGGGCCTTCAGGGCACCCCCAGCGGCGCCTGGCCGGGCGCGCCAATCCAACCAATCCGGGCGCGTCCCCGGGGCTTCCAACAGGTTTGCGCAAGGCCGCCGACGCAACCCCGCCCGCCGCTTATTTCAGAGCGTGATGAATGACAAACGTCAACGAATCCCGTATGGTGCCTGCGTTATGTGGCCGGAAGGCATGGGTTCGCGATCCCCGGCGGCGAGATTTAGGCACTTGTCTCGTATGCGGCCGGTTGCCATAATTCGGCGGTCGGAGGGTCGTGCAGCAAGGACAGCGGAGGTGTGTATCGCCCACCACGTGGAGTTGACGGGGCCTAGGCCCTGTAGGAGACTGACGTTCATTCCAGCCCGTCTAGGTGACGGGTCACTCTGAAGAAAGGTATTCACCTTGCTTCGATCATCCTCCGTGCCCGTGCCATTGCGTGTGCTGGCACTCTTCATTGTCGTGAGCGCATTGGTCCTCACGACACTGGCCACGGCGCTGGCGGATCAACATCCCGCTGCCGCTGACGGTCAGCGACTCGAAGACCAGTCGGCCGAAGTGCAGGCTCTCTATCGCGCGGTGTACGGCGATGACGCCGAAGCCAGGTGGATTGCCGAGCACAACGCCGCCATCGGCATGTCCGGCGACTCCATGATGATGGACGACATGGACCCGACGGCCAACACGTACTACGACCGCATCGTGGCGGTGGCGATGGCGCGCGGCGCGGGCGCAACCCTCGCGAACCGCATCGCCGCGGACGTGATCGGCCGAGGCACCGAAATGGCTTTCCTGAACGGCACCGACGCCGGCGTGCTGTACGGCATAGGCCCGTCCGAAGCCGAGATTAACGCGGCTCCGGCTTCGGCCTCAGCGCCACGGTCGGCTCCGGCTCCGGCTTCAGAGGAAACCGCGAATTCCGGATGGGGCATAACGATTGACCGCGTGCTCCAAAAGGGCACGAAAGAAACGATTACGCTTCCGTCCGTTGACGTTGCCGAAGGCAAGCAAGCGGTCTACGAAACCACAGGGGCTGCGCTTCCCGCTGGCATGAGCCTCAATCGGCTTGAAGGTGTGGTCAGTGGGACGCCGACCGACGTTCAGAAAAAGGCGACGACCATCGTCCGTGTTCGGGTTGACGGGTCGTTGGTTGAGGACGACGACGGCGACGCGCTTGAGGTTGAGCTCAAACTCACCGTGACCAGTGCGGCCGTTCCTGTCTTCCGGTCTCTGCCGAAGGACCTGAAGCTCTATCAGAACGTGCTGGTGACGACTGATGAGACCCCAGGCCTGGTAGCGACGCTTCCCGCAGCTGACCTCGGCGACGGTACCTTGGAGTACGACCTCAAGCCGGACGCCCTGCCCTTTGGGTTGACCTTCAGCGACACTGCTCGAACGTTGACGGTGGCCGCTGCCGACCACATTGTTCGTGGCCACGGCAGCGCGATGTTGACCTACATCGCGAAGGAACCCGTTGATGGCGACAAGGCGGAGCACACGTTCACCGTCACGGTTGAACAAGACCAGCCGGTCAAGTTCGCGTCAAGTACGCGGTCGCTTCGCGTGACCAAGGTGGCTGACACGGATGCCGTGCTCAACCTCCCAACCGTCTCGCAGTCCGGGAATGGCGGCGTGACCTACTCGGCTGATGCTGATGATGGGACGACCGAGGGTTGCGTTGCCCTCGATGCCAGTGCGAACATCACCAACGACGATCAGTTGTTGCTGGGAGACGGTTTCGACACTGGCGGTGCCAGTCAGGGCGTGAGTGAATTCACGTTCTGCTGGACGGCGACAGAGAAGCATCAAAGTGATGTTGACGGCAACTCGTCGGCCACAATCAAAGTGACCGTGCGGATTCATCCTGCGGACCGCACGTAGTAGCCGAACCTGACCGCGAATTCGCCGAGGGGCGGGAGGCAACTCCCGCCCCTCTCGCTTTCCCCACCCGTCGCCAGTCCCCACTCCCACGCCCCGCACCCCCAAAGCCCCAGCCCCCTCCCAACCCCTCGCCCACCCCTGTCATTCCAAGCGCAGCGCAGCCGAGCCGAGAGCCTGCCCTGAGCTTGCCGAAGGGAGGAACCTCGCCCCGCCCCCCCCCCCCCCCCCCCCCCCCCCCCCCCCCCCCCCCCGGCCCCCCCC
>JAPPFO010000021.1 GCA_028875175.1 Chloroflexota bacterium
GGCACGTGGTGAACCGGGGCGTCGGGTGGGACGGATGGGGAGTCTAGCTGAGGGAGGGGAATCGGAACGAGGGCGCTGAGAGGAGCGAGAGGTAAGAAAAGAGGATCAGGGAGAGGAGGAGAAAGGGGCGAGGGGTTGGGCGGGGTGGTGGGGGGGGGGGGCCGCCCGCCCCCCCCCCCCCCCCCGCCACCCCCCCAAAGGGGGGCGGGGGGGGGGCCGGCGGGCGGGGGGGGGGGGGGGGGTTGGGGGGGGGTGGTGGGGTGGCGCCCATTGGGGGGCCTCCGCACGCAGTGAAAGCCGAGCTAGTGGGCTTCTGGCCGAGCGCCGGCGAGTTGCTGGAGCTTGGGGAGGCTGAGGATGGAGATGAGCCGCTTGCGGCCGCTGGCGGGGGCGAGGGCACCGGCGCGGCGCAGCTTGTTGATGGCGAGACTGACGCTCTCGCGGACGGTGCCGAGACGCAGAGCCAGTTCCTCGTGGGTGACGCGTAGGTCGGTGGCGTGCTCCTGCTCCGCCATCTGGAGGATCGCCAGGGCGACGGAGCCGGCGACGGTATCGAGTGCGGTTTGCGCGGCCCGCTGCTGGACCGCGGCGAGCCGGGAAAGCTGGCGCTGGATCATGTCGTGCAGGATCTGGGGGTGCCGCTGGGCCAGACGGCGAAAGGCCGGGATGTCGAGCCAAGCGACGGTTACGGGGCCATCGGCTTCGACGATGGTGCGTTCTTGGCTGTCGGTGGGAAAGACATTTTCAAACCAGTCGCCCTCGCGGAGCGAGGCGGCGGCGAGTTGGCGGCCCTTGGGGCTGACGCGCCAGACGGTGACGCTGCCGTTGCAGACGATGCCAACGCGCCGCAGGTCCGACGCAGGCTCCAGGACGACCTGCCCGGCTCGATAGGTTGCTGGCCGGGCACCTTCCGTTCGAAGTCGATCGACCAGTCGGAGCCCGGGGGATCTGGTGGGTGGGGACATGGCTGCCCTCCTTGATCAGAAGCGCTACCCCACGCGCTTCTCTAGTTGCTTAAGAGCCTAGGCGGACTAGATGAGAGGACGCTAAGAAGGGAGAAACTCTGGGCGGATGGAGGACCGGCTTGGGGCTAGTGTGTCGAGGGGCGCTTGTGGGTCGACTGGCTCATGATGCATGGATAGGCGGTTCACTCTGGGCGGGTGGGCGGCCAGCCGGAAGGCGAATTTCGACTTCGGCTCCGCCCAGGTCGGCGCGGCGGGCCTGAACGCTACCCCCATGAGTCTCGGCAACGCTACGCACGATCGTGAGGCCGAGTCCTGTCCCGCCTCCGGCGCGCGAGCGCGCAGGGTCCGCCCGGTAAAACCGGTCAAAGACATGCGGGAGATGCTGGGTGGGAATGCCTGGGCCGTTGTCACTAACAGTGAGGGAGACGGTCCCGTCGCGGACCGTAAGGCCGACCTGAATCACGCCATCGTCCGGAGTAGCGGTGATGGCGTTCTGGACGAGGTTTCGGAGGGCGCGTTCCAGCTTGTCGGCATCAGCGAAGACCCACGCGGCGTCGGTGCCGGCTAGACCAAGGGAGCGGCCTGCGGCCACGGGACCTAAGTCGGTGAGGACGCGCACGATCAAAGCGCGGACGTTGACGGGTTCGAACCTGAGCTCGCCGGGCGCATCCAGCTCGGCGACGGCGAGCAGGTCGTTGACGATGCGCTGCATGCGGTCGGCCTCGCGGGTGATGGCGGCTGCGGCCGTGGCGTCGAGTCCGGAGGGGTCGCGCCCGAGGAGTTCGGCGTTGCCGCGAATGACCGTGAGAGGCGTCTTGAGTTCGTGGGAGGCGTCGCCTACGAACCGACGTTGGGACTCCACGCTGTCCTCGATATGGTCGAGCATGCGGTTGAAGGTTCGGCCGAGGGCACTGAGGTCGTCCTTCCCGGCGCCGATGTTGATACGACGACTAAGATCGCCTTGACGATAGATGGCCTCGGCAGTACGGGTGATCTCAGCCACGGGATTGACGGCGGTGCGAGTGAGATACAAAGCGCTGAGGGAAGCAACAACGAACACGACAGCCGCCCCGCCAATTAGGAGGTTGCGGGAGCGTTGGGTCGTGCTATCGGCCAGCTGCATCGACTGGGCGCTTTGCAGGACGCCGACCAGGTTGTCGCCGCGCAGGATCGGGACGCTGAGTAGACGCAGCCGGAAGCGGCCCGCGACGTTGATGGTTTCGATTGATTCCTCGTGGGTTGCGATCACGTCCATGGCGCCGTCGGTAACCGGCAGCGACTGGCCGCGCAGGTTGACGGAAGCCACGACGGGCCGGCCCTGCGGATCGAGCACCTGGAGGTAAACCTCGCGTTCGCGGAGCTCATCGACGGGAAGCTCGATGAGCATGCCGACCTCGGGACGGACGCCGGTGAGGCCGCCGCTGACTTGCGCAATGCGTACAACCTCACGGGCGCGGCCGCGGAGGGTTTCGTCGACTTCCGTATCGACGTGCGCCATGAGCAGGAGTTGAAGCCCGATGCCGAAGACTGTAATGGTGACCGCAATGCAGGCGAGGTAGAGCAGGCGGAGCTTGAGGCGGATGCTCATGGGCCGTCCTCGCGCAGCACGTAGCCGGCACCGCGGACCGTCCAGATGAGACGCGCGCGACCGTCGGCTTCCAGCTTGCGGCGCAGGTAGCCAACGTAAACGTCCACGACGTTGGAAATGGTGTCAGGCGCGAAGCCCCAGGCCGCCTCCAGCAGGCGCTCGCGGGAAAGGACGCGCCTGGGTTCGCACATGAAGACCCGCAACAGGTCGAACTCGGTTGCAGTCAGCGGGACGACAGTGCCGGCACGGATGGCCTGGCGTGCGGCTTCGTCCACCTGAAGGTCGGCGAAGGCAAAGAGATCGGACTCCGGCGTGCCGGGGCGGCGGAGGAGGGCGCGGAGACGGGCGACGAGTTCGCCAAAGGCGAATGGTTTGGGCAGGTAGTCGTCGCCGCCGGCCTCAAGACCAGCGATTCGGTCGCGGACACGCTCGCGGGCGCTGAGGAACAAGACGGGGACATCGCTGGTTTCCCGTATGCGATGAATGACGGCGAGCCCGTCGAGGCCAGGCATCATGACGTCCAGCACGACGACGTCGGTGGGGTGCTCGGCGAGCGCCTTGAGGGCGGCCTCGCCATCGGATGCGACTCGGACATCGAAGCCCTCAATCTTGAGGCCTCGATCCAGGAGGTCCAGGATCTCGGGGTCGTCGTCGACGGCGAGCACGCGCGGCCTCGCTACGGGCTGATCAAGCGCCATGACGGGAGCCTACACGCGGCAGGGGTGGGATTTCGCGGTAAATTGAACAATGGAGATGTTCTTGGGAAACCAACTTTCAGCCTTGACGCGCCTGCGCGCGTTGGCATGGCTGGCCTGTCTTGCGCTGGCGCTGGCCCTGGCCGCCTGTGGGCCGAACGAGCCGGAATCCGACGAGCCGATTGTGCTGGACGTGGCGGACAAAGCGCGGGTGACGATCGAGGCCGAGTTCGGCACGACGACGGTTGAGATGGCGGGACGGCAGGAGCTGTGGATTACCCGGTCGTCCGGGTGGGATCCGTGCCCCGAGGCGTTGGGGACAGAATTCCAGCCAGAGACGTGCTGGGTCCGCGCCTACATTGACGAAACGCTGGTCGCGACGCTGTTGCCGGAGCCCAACGGGTCGCTGGGACCGTACGCCATTCCGATCCACTTTGATGTGTTTGATTTCGCTCCAGGCCGGCACTTCCTGCGACTGGTCCAGGTAGGCCGGCTAGAGCTGCGTTATACGGATGCGCTGCCGCTGGAGATGGCGTTGCCGGCACCGGAGACACCGACGCCGACACCGACGCCGACTCTGACGCCGGCGTCCGCGGCCTAGGGCACGCCGGGAGGCGAAGTTTCTGCAGGCGGACAAGGCCTTCAGTCCGGTGTTATCCGCGCGGGACTTCCGAGGTCAGAACGGCGGAGGCGAGGGAGACGTCGTCCAACAGTTCAGCGGCGGTCGCCTGGTCGACTCGGGCGATCTGCAGGATCAGCACGAGGATGTCCGCCTGCTCGGTAATTAGCAGGCGGGCTTCGAAGGCGTCGGTCCCGCTGACGACGCGTGTGTGGGCGGCGGCGGCGCGTTCCCCGAGGGGTGGCGGCTCCCGCACGACCAGCGCAACCACATCGGCCGGACGCTCCGAGGTTTGAAAGCCTTCGACCAGGCCGCTGGCCACGGTCTCCAAGAAGGGGCCCGGCGCATCGAGGAGGTTGTCGGCCAGGAACTGTTCCGCGCTGGAGGCGGTCTGGCCGACAAACAGAAGAGCGAACAGGAACGGATCAAGCCGGCGGATGACGAGGGGATCAAGAAACTGGCCTTGCAGGCCAAAGTTGGCCGCGGTGATGTCTTCATCGGCGCCGCGAACCACCGGAATGCCCAGGCGGTCGGCCAGGAAGGTGGGATCGGGCAGACGCGCCTGCAACTCTTCGGTGGAGTAGCGCGCCAGTTCTTCCGGCGAGGCGGTGGGTGGGGGCGGCGTAGGGCTGGTTTCGGGTTCGTCAGTCGCAGGCGAAGTCGGAGCTGCCGCGGGAGGTGTGAC
>JAPPFO010000300.1 GCA_028875175.1 Chloroflexota bacterium
GATCTGATGGGTGATCACAACCTGTTCTTCAAGAGCAACTTCTACGAGGAGTCCACCCACGTCCCGCTGATCGTCTGGGCGCCGGAGGCGATTCGAACCGAATTGGATCTGGGTCCGTCGCGCCGTGTTGACGCCTTGACCAGTCAGGAGCAGCTAATGCCGTTCATGCTCAACGCCGCCGGCGCCGATCTCCCGCCGGATGTCGGCACCGCGCCGCCCCTGGCCGACGTGATCGCCGGCCGCCACCCCGGAGAGCCCGTTCACGGCGTCTTCGGCGACCAGGACAACCGCCAGCTGGCCCTAATTGAGGAGCGCTACAAGTACATCTGGTGGGCCAACGGCCGCTTCGAGCAACTCTTCGACCGCCAGTCCGACCCGACCGAGCTGACCAACCTGGCCGACGACCCGGCCTATGACGACGAGTTGGGCCGGATGCGAGCGGCGCTGGTGGAGATCGTGCGCTCGCACGGCGGCCATGCCGCTCTGGATGACGACGACCTGCGCGGCAGCGACTACGACGAGTCAACCACCAGATTCGGACGACCCAGCCCGCAGCCGTGGGGGCGGCGACCGTACTAATGCCAGGCGCACCAAACTAGGAAGTCGAAGATGGCCGAGCAGACTCCGTCCACACGTCGCTTTCTGGCGATCTTGCGTAGTGGAGACGCAGCTGAGATGCGGGAGTTGCTGGCCTTGGACCCATGGCTACGCGAGCACATTGACGAGCCGTGGGGGTATTTCGATGCGCCGGCACTGGTGGAGGCCAGTTCGCGCGGGGATGCCGAGATGATGCGGGTGCTGGTGGAGGCGGGCGCCGACGTGAACGCAAGGTCGGGCTGGGAGCCGGGCGGGTCGGGCGTGCTGGATGGCGAGCACGTTGATCTGTGGGTGAAGCATCGGCGCGACGACGGTTCGCCGGTGATGACCGAACTGTTTGACGACTTTCGGCGACGCGGCCTGACGGTTGATGCGCATGCGGCCGCGAATCTTGGCGACACCGAGATGCTGCGCCGGCTGATCGACGACCGGCCCGAGTGCGTGAACGAGCGAGGGCGCGACGGGGCATCCCCGTTGCACATGGCGCGAACCCCGGAGATCGTTGACCTGCTCGTTGATCGGGGCGCGGACGTTGACATGCGGGATATTGACCACGGTGCGACGCCGGCGCAGTGGGCCATTGACGAGCCGGCAGTCTGTGGGCGAATGATCGAACGCGGCGCGACACCTGACATCTACGTCGCCTGTGCACTGGGCGACATCACGAACGCGGATCGAGTGTTGGCGATCTATCCGGACGCCTTGCGCTCGCGGAGCAATCACGGTCCGCACATGAATGGCCGTCCCCCCGGCGGCCACATGTACATCTATCGGATGGGTGTGGCGATGCGCCCGCTGCCCTTCGCAAGCACGAAAGGTCATGACGAGTTTGTTGAGCAACTGCTGATGCGCGCCGAGCCGGCCGAGCAGCTGATCCACGCGGCCTGGACTGGTGATCGGTCGCGCGCACTGTCACTGGTGGCCAGGCACCCCGGACTGGTCGAGTCGCTTGCCCCTGACGAAGCGCGGGCCATCAGCGATGCGGCTTGGAACAACAACTGTGCAGGCGTTGCGCTGATGTTGGAGGTTGGATTCCCGGTGGATGCTCGCGGAGACGATGACGGTACGCCGCTGGACCGTGCCGCGGTGCGGGGCTATGCGGACATCGTGGAGGTGCTGCTGGGACACCAACCGTCGCTGGGCGTTACGAACGACTTTGGTGGCACGCCGCTGGGCGGCGCGATTTGGGGCGCCGGGAACTTTCGTGACCCCAAGGGTGACTATGCGAGAACGGTGCATCTTCTGGCAGCGGCGGACCCCGACTTGAACCGAGTCGGGGACGACGGCCATACGCATCTCGACCGGGCGCTGGCAAGCAGTCGCGAGGACGTGGCCGACGCGTTGCGACGTCACGGCGGGCGAGGCGCGGCCGAATTGGCAGGTGGCTAAAGGGGAGTTGACACTGGAAGTTGACGGTTCGTTCGCGGTTTCAGACGAGCGCGGGAGCGTGTCGTCTGTACTCTTGCGCCCGCCCGCAGCGCACGCCTTGCTTGTGCTTGGCCACGGAGCCGGGACCAACGCTCGCCACCCGTTCATGGAGCAGTTGGCGGAGGCGCTGGCAGGCAACGGCGTCGCCACGTTTCGCTTCAATTACCCGTATTCGGAATCAGGTCGTGGTGGCATGGACGGAGAGCGGGTGCGCCTGGCAACGGTGCAAGCTGCGGTGGCCGCAGCGAAAGCGTCAGCAGCCGAACTGCCCACCTTTGCGGGTGGACATTCGATGAGCGGTCGAATGGCCACGCTGGCCGTGGCTCGGGGAATGCTTGGCAACCTGGACGGAATCGTTGCCTATGCGTTTCCGCTGCATCAGCCGGGACGGCCAGACACTGCACGTGCCGGGCACTTGAAGGACGTCGATGTGCCGGTGCTGCTTCTGTCGGGCGATCGCGACCGGATGGCTCGATTGGATCTGCTACGGGGAGTCGCCGTTGACGCGCCCGCCACTGTATGTCTGCATGTCCTGGAGCGTGCGGATCACGGCTTCAAGGTGTTGAAGCGTTCCGGACGTACTCCGCAGGATGTCCTGGTGGAGGCCGCGCGCGTGACCACCGACTGGATGGCCGAACAGGCCAATCGATAGCCGCCAGGCTCAGGACACCATCTATCCGAAGGCCGGCCGCATGTTGAGCGGACGCGGCTGGTACCGATGACATATGGTCTCGGTCGAGAGGATCTCGAATGCGACTGCAGGCACCGTAGCGGAAGAGGTACGAGCGATGGCCGTCGACCAACCCAACGTCGTCCTATTCATCAGCGATCAGCAACACGCCGACACCATTGGCGCGGGTGGCGTGGAGGGCATTCGAACGCCGCACCTTGACTGGATTGCGGACGACGGGGCGCTCTTCAGCCGGGCGTACTGTCCCTATCCCATCTGTTCGCCGTCACGCATGGCCACGCTGTCGGGACTGTATCCGCACACGAACGGCATGGTAGCCAATCACCAAATGCGGCCGGGCTGCGATCTCATGCGCTATCCGGAAGGCGTACGAAATCTGGGCGACTACCTGGGAGACCTTGGCTACCTGTGCGGCTACGCAGGCAAGTGGCACCTGGGTAGTGGGGCAGCGCGACCCGGGTTTCCGGACTTCTGCTCGCGCTCGGGAAACATCGACGTGGACCGGCGCGCCCAGAACGAGGTCTTGCGGCTGACCCAGCAGATTGGGGTGGAGATTGGCGGCAAGGAGCACGGATTCGAGCCGGATCCTGCATTTTTCAACCGGAAGACGAGCGTCGGTCCGTCGCTGTTACCGCTGGCTCAGCATCCGGCGTTCTTCCACATGGACCATGCCAGTGACTGGGTTCGGAGCCGCAGGGGCGACGACCAACCCTTCTGCCTGGTGTTCTCGTGCCACGAGCCGCATCCGCCATACACGTCGCCCGAACCGTTCCATTCCATGTATGACCCGGCGGACATGGACGTTCCGGAGAATCGGCACGACCCGGGGGGTCCGGCGCTTGTTGCCCATCGCGACGCGGAGCAGCTCAAGGTGATTTCCGACTGGACGGACGACGAGATTCGATCCATGCGGGCGGCCTATCGGGGCGCCGTTTCTTACGTAGACCACCTGGTTGGGCGGCTGGTTACGGCGTTGCTGGACGCGGACAAGTGGGACAACACGCTGCTCATCTTCTTTTCAGACCACGGCGAGATGCTGGGGCACCACGGGCTGGCCGCCAAGGGAGCTGTGATGTACGAAGACCTGGTGCGGATCCCGCTGATCGTGCGGCCGCCCGGGGGGCTTGGATTCAAGCATCAGTCGGCGCGCGTCGTCTCGCTAATCGACCTCGTTCCAACCATTGTGGCCATGTGCGGCGGCCAGCCGGCCGACGCGCTGCAGGGCGTGGACATCGGCGAGCTCGTCCACGGCGGCGATCGTCAAGTCAACGAAGGCGTTGCGGCCGAGTTTCATTCGGTGAACTGGACGGACCCGCTGCATCCGCTGCGGATGTGGGTGGATGAGCGCTGGAAGTATGTCGAATCGCAGGACGACAGTGATGAACTCTACGACTTGGTGGACGATCCACTCGAATTGCACAACCAGATCGCAAACCCAGACTACGGGACTCATCTGGAGCGCGCACGTGACGCGTTGCGTCGCTGGTGTAATGCAACGGATGACACTTGGCCACACATTGTGCAGCCCCCACCGCGCCCTGCCACGCTCGCGCGGCCGATCATGTAGGGCGATGGGAAAGTGTGACAAAACCGTGGTTCGACGACTAGAGAAGGGCTGGGATAAAGTAAATGTTGCGATGGACCACTGAGTGTCTACAAGCACTCATGCTGGAACCAGGGAGGGACCGATGCGTCGACTGATTTCGAGAAGGCACATGTTGCGAGGCGCTGCCGCCGGCGCCACCGGGCTTGTCGGTGTTGCGGCCCTGGCCGCCTGCGGCGAGACGCAGGTCGTGACGAAGGAAGTCCCGGTCGAGACGACCG